>JAITQK010000120.1 GCA_031288975.1 Treponema sp.
GATGATCCAGTGCAGGTGGGTATCCTGGGGACGGCTTTTATGAAGGGCCAACTGGCAGCAGGGGTCATTGCCACGGCAAAACATTACCCTGGGCATGGGGATACGGAGCTGGATTCCCACGGGATACTCCCTGAGATTAGCGCTCCTTTTGAGGTGCTCTGGGAACGGGAGCTTATCCCGTACCGCTTCCTCATCAAAGAAGGGCTGCGCGCCATCATGAGCGGCCACCTGGCCTTTCCCAATACCCCTGCTGGCATGATCCCTGCGTCTCTTTCTCCCTGGTTCTTAAAGGATGTGCTCCGGGACAAGATAGGGTTCCAGGGTATCATTATCACCGATGATCTGATGATGAACGGAGCGACCATGAGCGCCGGAAGTCTGTCCCAGGCGGCGAAACAGGCCCTCCTGGCGGGGAATGATATCCTCATGCTTTCGAGGACCCCGAATCTCTATGAGTCTATTTGGACCTATCTCGTTGCTTCTATGGAGCAGGAGCCTGAGTTCCGGGAGCGGGTCCGGAACGCGGCCCAACGGGTGCTGGAGATTAAGCTCTGCTACCTCCGAGGTGATAAGGCGGTTCCCTGGATACCGGACTTGAAGCTGGTGGAAACGAACATCCCTGACCCTGAGGGGAAGGCGTTCTTTTTGGACCTGGCGGCCCGGAGTGTTACGATGGTGAAAGGAGACGAGGTGTTCCCCCTTACCCCTCAAAAGGCGGGAAAGGTGCTGCTTGCAGGTAAATATGAGGACTTCTTCACCATTGGGAAACAGGCGTACCCCGGTGCGGTATCCTATGCTTATGCCCCGGATGGCAGCACGGCGGAACTGGTACGGTATGCCCAGGCTGCGGATACGGTTATCTTCTGCCTGTTTGATGCTGATGGGCTGACTTTCCTGCGGCGTCTCCAAGCCCTGGGCAAGCGGATAATCGTGTTTTCCGTATTGAATCCCGTGTATCTTCTTGATGAGGCCCTCTGGGTGGATGGGGCCATCGCGGTGTACAGCTATGCGCGGGAATCTTTTATCGCCGGGTTTTCAGTGCTCCTGGGCAGGATTCCCGCTGGGGGGAAACTCCCCTTCCCCCTGCATCAGGGAGCTTCTCCTCATGGCTGATGGTACTGCCGTTCATTCCTCTTACCACTGGCGTAAAGCAGGGAAAACTGCGGGACCCCGGGAATTCCTCAGAGCACGGGAATCTTATTATGTAGCCGCTTCCACACGGTTCTTACACGGTAATGAGGTTCAGGTGTGGTCCCTGGGGAACAAGGAGGGAAACCTGGGGGCCTTGCTGCTCAGTCACAACCGTATTTTCTTTCCGGTCTTCAGCGGACAGGCGGATATTCCCCTTCCCCTGTTTATGAAGCGGGTGCTCCGCAAGATTCCCATCCACCTGCTCCAGGGGCTTCGGTCCGATGCGGAAGCCCTGGAAGCTGCCATAGCGCCCTGGGGCTATGAACCGGCTCAACGCATTGAGTATGATCTAATGGCCCTGGACCGGGAACCAAACCCCGCGCTCCTGACCACAGGCCCAGCAGGGCTTATGCTCAGGCAGCCCCGGTCTGCGGATATGGACGGTCTGTTCCGCCTGCAAGCGGCTTATGAACAGGAGGAGGTACTGCCCTGGAAAGCGGAATTCAACCCTGCGGTTTGCCGTATGAGTCTGGAACAGCTTGTGGCCCATGAGTCTATGCTGGTTGCCGAACTGGATTCCCGTCTGGTGGGAAAGATCAACACCACAGGCGCATCCTTTTCCCGGTACCAGATCGGCGGGGTCTATGTGGATCCCCCGTACCGCGGTCTGGGCATTGCCTCCCGCATGAGTGCCGTGTTTCTCCAGGGTCTCCTTTCAGAGGGCAAGGGGATCACCCTCTTTGTCAAGAAACAAAACCCCGCCGCCTGCCGGATGTACCGGCATATAGGCTTTGCGGTGTTAGGAGATTACCGGCTTAGTTATTTCTAAGATGAGCAATGGGCGCTAGAGGATTCGAACCTCTGACATCCACGGTGTAAACGTGGCGCTCTAACCAACTGAGCCAAGCGCCCATAGGGAAACACTATCATGTATCTTAAAATGCGTCAATGAGGTATGCGCGTTTTTCAGAAAAAAAAGCTACTGGTAAAACCTTCAAGAAATCGCTAGATTAGATCAAGGGGACCAGTTCTGGTAAAATATACTGGCGACAAATCCCATTGGAGTAGACAAGTATGATTATTAAGCCTATGGTTCGGAGTAATATATGCATCAACAGCCATCCCAAGGGGTGTGCGGCAGTGGTGAGGAAGCAGATTGCGTATGTGCAGGACCGCTTTGGCAAGGGGAACCTTTCCCCTGCACGGCCAGTCACGGGTATCCCCCGCCTGGTCCTGGTGATCGGCTGTTCCACCGGCTATGGCCTGGCAAGCCGTATTGCAGCGGCCTTCGGGTACGGGGCAGCCACAGTGGGCATCTCCCTGGAGAAGCCTGCATCCGCAACAAAGCCGGGAACCCCCGGCTGGTACAACAACCTGACCTTTGATACTGAGGCTGCCCAGGGGGGACTCATCTCTAAAACCCTAGATGGCGATGCCTTTTCCGACCAGCTCAAGGCGGCGGCTGTAACGGCGCTCAGGGAAACTGCCGCTGCCGCAGGTATTCCCCCCAAGGTTGATCTCATCATCTATTCTCTGGCATCGCCGGTACGGACCGATCCCTGTGATGGGGTGATGTACCGTTCGGTGATCAAGCCCATCGGGCAGGCTTATTCGGGAAAAACCATTGACATGATGACCGGAAAAATCAACTTGGTGAGTGCTGCGCCGGCAACAGAGGAAGAAATCGCCCACACGATCAAGGTCATGGGTGGAGAGGATTGGGAACGCTGGATCCATGCTCTGGACACAGCAGGGCTGCTTTCCCCGGGGCTTAGGACCGTGGCCTATACGTACCTCGGCCCGGAACTATCCTGGCCGATTTACAAAAACGGTACCATAGGCCGGGCTAAAGAAGACCTGGAACGGGCAGGCCAGGCCATTAACAAGCGGCTTTCCCAAGCCCTCGGACCCCGTGCCCGTGCGTGGGTATCGGTCAACAAGGCGGTGGTTACCAGGGCAAGTGTGGTCATTCCCATCATCCCCTTCTATATTTCCTGCCTCTTCAAGGTGATGAAGGAGCAGGGTCTCCATGAAGGCTGTATCGAACAGATTGTACGGCTCTACCAGGATCGGTTATACTTAGGGGAAGCCCTGGAGGATCCCCGCAAGGTCCCGATAGACGAGGAAGGCCGGATCCGTATCGACGATTGGGAAATGCGGGAAGAGGTCCAGCAGAAAACCCTGGCCAGGATGGAGACGATAACCGAAGAGACCCTCTTCACCGCTTCTGATGTAGCAGGGTTCAAACATGATTTTCTTGAGGCCCACGGCTTTGATGTATCTGGTATCGACTACGAAGCTGATACCGACCCGGCCACTATTTAGGTAGGAGTGTTCATGACTGATAAACTAATTCTCTCTTTAATGGATAAATTCAACGCCGGTTCCCTTGCGGAACTGGACATCAACGATGGAACCACCCATATCACGCTGAAAAAGGAAAGTCCCGCCCCTGGGAAGGGCCTTTCTGCGAATCAGACCGCGGTATTACTCGGCCTCGCTGGGAACATCGCGGATCGTATGGCTGGGGGTATGCAGAATGGGAGTACGTTCATCGGAGACAACCGGGGAACGGTGCACATTGAGCCTGCGACACAGGCCAAGGCCGAAATCATCACGAGTCCTATTGTGGCAACTTTCTTCGCATCCCCCGGCCCGGACGCCCCTCCTTTTGTCAGTCCTGGCTCCCGGGTAAAGGCTGGGGACACCCTCTGCATCCTGGAAGCCATGAAGATGATGAACAATCTGGAAGCGGAATTCGACTGTGAAATCCTGACCATCGAAGCCGGAGGTGGGGAACTGGTGGAATACGGCCAGACCCTCTTTACCGTAAAACGCTTATCCGGGAGCGAATCGTGATCAAACGCCTGCTTATCGCAAACCGGGGGGAAATCGCGGTCCGCATCATCCGTACCTGCAAGGAAATGGGGATTGAAACCGTGGCGGTCTATTCGACTGCGGATAAAGACAGCCTCCATCTGCGGCTTGCCGATAAGGCGGTGTGCATTGGTCCTCCGCCTTCGGCAAAAAGCTACCTCATGATGAACAACCTCATCATGGCAGCGGTGTACACCGGCTGTGAAGCTATCCATCCTGGGGTGGGGTTCCTCTCGGAGAATGTTGGGTTCGCCCGTCTCGTCCGCGACAAGGGGCTTATGTTCATTGGGCCAGAGGTGGAGACCTTGGAACGTCTTGGGGATAAGGTCCTGGCCAGAAGCGCTGCCGTCCGGTTCGGTCTTCCGATTACCCCAGGCACTGAAGAAGCGGTGGATAATCCAGAGGATGCGAAAAAAGCAGCGGTAGAACTGGGCTTTCCGGTGATCATCAAGGCCGCCACAGGCGGCGGCGGCAAGGGGATGCGTATCGTCAATTCCGAAGATGAGTTGGTGAGCAAATTCTACATTGCCCGTGCTGAGGCGGAATCGAACTTTGCCGATGGACGGGTCTTCATTGAACGATACCTGGAAAATCCCCGGCATGTGGAGTTGCAGCTCCTTGCCGATGGGAATGGCAAGGTGGCAATTTTGGGGGAACGGGACTGTACGGTTCAGAAGAACCACCAGAAGCTCATTGAGGAAAGCCCTTCCCCTGGGGTAAGTCCTGATATGCGGCGGCGCATGATGGAGGGGGCCTTCTTCTTATTCCGGGACCTCAGATACCGGGGGGCGGGAACCATCGAGTTCCTGGTTGCAGGGGATGCGTTCTACTTTATGGAGGTGAATGCCCGTGTGCAGGTGGAGCATCCGGTCAGTGAGTGCATCTCCGGCACGGACATCATTCGGGAACAGATCCTGGCCTGTACCGAAGGTCGTATGGACCTTGATCCTCAAAGTATCAGCTTGAACGGCTGGGCCATGGAATGCCGTATCAATGCCTACTCCCCCGGCATGATCACCCGGCTTGAGATCCCTGGTGGACCAGGGGTTCGCTTTGATTCGTTCTTGTACCAGGGTTACACCGTGCCCCCCCACTACGATTCCATGGTGGCAAAACTCATTGTCCACGGGCCAAACCGGACCCAGGTTCTTGCCCGAATGGATCGGGCATTAGGTGAACTCATCATTGAGGGGATAAAAACGAACCAAAACCAGCAGCGGCGGATCATTAATGATCCGGTGTTCCATTCCGGTAATTTCGGGACTGCCTGGGGAAATTCATGGTGATACCTGGCATTGACGAAATTGCTATACCTTAGGATACTATTTTGACATGAATAAGTTTATTTTTATCTCAGGAGGCGTATGTTCGAGTCTTGGGAAAGGGGTGGCTGCTTCTTCCCTCGGTGCCTTGCTTGAAGGGCGTGGGCTTAACGTCCGTATGGTTAAATGTGATCCCTATATCAATGTAGATGCCGGCACCATGAGTCCTTATCAGCACGGGGAGGTCTACGTTACCGATGACGGGGCGGAAACAGACCTGGATTTAGGGAACTACGCCCGTTTTACCAATAGCCCCCTTTCCAAGGCCAATTCGATAACCAGTGGCCAGGTCTGGGAATCGGTGATCCGTAAGGAACGGGAGGGCCGGTACCTGGGTCGCTGTGTCCAGGCGATCCCCCATATTACCGATGAGATTAAAAACCGCATCCTGGCAGTCGCCCGGGAAGATCCTGATACAGACGTGGTGATCGTGGAAATCGGCGGCACAGTGGGGGATTTTGAATCCATTCTATTTTTGGAGGCCGCCCGCCAGCTTATTCATGAATCAGGGAAGATCAACGCCCTTTCAGTCCACCTTACCCTCATCCCGGAGGTTGCCGGCGGAGAACTCAAGACCAAACCGACCCAGCATTCGGTTAAGGCCATGCAGGAACTGGGGATACAGCCGGATGTGCTCATCTGCCGCGCACCGGTCATGCTGGACGAAAGCACCCGCCGGAAGATTGCCCTCTTCACCAATGTGGAAAGTGACGCGGTCTTTGTTTCATACGATGTGGATACGACCATCTACGAGATACCCCTGATCTTTTTCGAGCAGAAGCTGGATCAGGTGGTGCTGAAAAAAATGGGTGTTGAGAGCCGTCATGCCAATCTCGGTTCCTGGTCTGCCATGATAGAACGCTTTGCCGCCCGGAACGGGAAGGTTCGGGTTGGCATTGTGGGCAAGTACATGGACCTCCATGACGCCTATAAATCGGTGTACGAGGCCCTGTTCCACGCAGGTCTTGAAGGCGGGGTTGAGGTGGAACTGGTGAAGATCGATTCCTCCCGGCTTGAGGAAGTGGAATCCGTGGAAAGTATCCTGGGGCCTGCTGCCCCTGATAGCGGCATTGACGGTATCCTCGTGCCCGGGGGGTTCGGTCAGCGGGGCATCAACGGCATGGTCAAGGCTGCGGCCTGGGCACGTACCCATAAGGTCCCCTATTTCGGGATCTGCTTGGGGATGCAGATCATGCTTATCGACTGGGGGCGGAATGTCCTGGGCTGGGAAGACGCGGATTCCACTGAATTCAACCATGAGACCCGGCACCCTGTGGTAAGTCTCCTGGAAGAACAGGTGGATGTCACGAATTACGGCGGCACCATGCGCCTGGGAAAGAGCGAATCCGTGGCAGAACCGGAGACGCTGCTCTTTGCAGCCTACCAGTCATCAAGCATCTTCGAACGGCACCGGCACCGCTATGAGTTTTCCAATAGCTACCGTAAGGAAATGACCGAATCAGGGCTTCGTATTGCCGCGTTTACGCATGATGGAAGTCTCGTGGAAGGTGTGGAATGGCCAGACCATCCCTGGGGACTGGGGGTCCAGTTTCATCCTGAGTTTAAATCCAAGCCGACTGCAGCAAGCCCCCTGTTCAGAGATTTTATCGCCGCCGTGAGGGATAGGAAACAATGGGACAAAGCTTACTAATTTCTGTGATACTCGTTATCAGCACGGTTCCTTTCTGGGCCTGTACCTTTGATTATGGGTCCTCAACCTCGGAACGGGATGATCAGCCCGACATCGTTATGAAGGATGTAGAATACGTCCGGGTCCGGGACGGCGATCCGATAGTACGCTTCACCGCAGAAACAGCGGAGCGTTATGACAAGAGACAAACCATGGAACTGAAGAACTTTACGTTTGAACAGTTTGAGCATCGTGGCGCAGAGGTAAACGCGGTGGGCACCGTGGGAACCGCCTCGGTACAGCTTGATTCAGGAAATATACGCATGGAGGAGGGGGTTGTGCTTGAGGTCGAATCTGAAAATATCACCATTGAAACCCAGCAGCTCGACTGGCAGGACAAAGAACGGCTCCTTTCCGGCAGAGAAGAAAACCAGGTGGATATATCGCGTTCCGATGGGACGAATTTCTCAGGCCATGGATTTTCCGCCAATGCCCGCAGCAGGACCTGGGGGTTTTCTGCTGGCATCGAAGGAACCTATATCCACGAAGATGAAGAGGAAGAAACCCCTGCCGAAGAGCCGGAGTCTGCGCCATGAAGCACCTTTTGCTGTTACTCCTATTCTGTCTTTCCCGCATCCCTGCCAGAGGGGATATCTTCACGTTTCAGGCGGACCGGATGACCGGCGGGCGGGCTTCGGGTAAGGAAATTACCATCCTCATCGGTAATGCAGAGGTACGTTCCGACAATCTGCTTCTCAGAGCCGGGCGGATCGAAATTCAGGGGGATGATAATCAGTTCATTGAGTGCACCGGTGGGGTGTGGGGGCGGGAGGAAGACAAGGATATTTTGTTTCAGTCTGACTGGCTTCGCTATGATCGGACCTTAAAGATAGCCCGTCTGGAAGGCAATTCCACGTTGGAAGATAAAAAAAACAACATTGTTGCCAAGGGCCGTTTCATTGAATACGATGACGAGGCTGAAGTTACGGTGTTCCAGGTATCGGTCCGGCTGTTTAAGGATGAGCTGATCTGCCGTTCCGAGTATGCCGTATACCGGCGCAAGGAAAAACTCCTGGACCTTTCGGGCTTTCCCGTGGTCTTTAAGAAGAACGACGAATTCAGGGCCGACCGGATCCGGGTGGACCTTGATACCGACGATGTTACCATGGAAGGCGCTGTTTCCGGCTCCATAAAGGACTAGCCCGTGGATGAAGCCCCGGAAACCATCACCTACATCACCGTAGAAAGCATCCAACCCACCAGTGATTTCATGAATCTCAAGCCAGATATGCACATACTGAGAGTTTCGGATCTCCATAAACGGTTTGGACACAAGGAAGTGGTACGGGGGGTCAATTTTTCCATGTCTAACGGCGCCATAGCAGGGTTGCTGGGTCCGAATGGTGCTGGAAAAACCACTATCTTTTATATGATTGTCGGCTTTTACCGGCCCTCCTCAGGGAGCGTTACTATGGACAACGTGGATATCACCAAGAAACCCATGTACCGCCGGGCCAGGCAGGGTATTGCCTACCTCCCCCAGGAAGCGTCGATCTTCCGCAAACTTACGGTAGAACAGAATATCTGGGCCATTCTGGAAAGCCGCCGGGATATCCGCAAGGCAGAAAAAAAGCAGCGCCTCGAATCGCTCCTTGAGGAATTCGGCATTACCCGTCTGCGTCGCCAATATGGGTTTACCCTTTCCGGCGGTGAGCGGCGGCGCACAGAAATCGCCCGCGCCCTTGCCACGGAACCGAAATTTCTCCTCCTAGACGAGCCTTTCGCCGGGATAGATCCCATCGCAGTCTATGAAATCAAACAGATCATCAAGCGGCTTGCCGAAAAAGGCATCGGCATCCTCATTACCGACCACAATGTCCGGGACACCCTGGAAATAACCACCGAAGCTTTTATTATAAACTCAGGCACCATCGTCGCCCGTGGGGACCGGGATCTCATTCTGGCAGATGAAATGGTCCGGCAAGTGTACCTCGGTTCAGAATTCAGGATGTGAATATTCTGTTAGTCTTTGGCGGCGTGCTCCGCAATTATGCCGTCCACATCGGCAACATTGAATGAAATCCCACTACACCACGCGCCATATTCTTTAAGTGAGTTGACGGCTTCTATCCATTCGGCCAAGGCACGGCGTTTTTCCTGAACAAGGGAACTGTCTTGGCCTTTTGTTTCCAGAACAAGGGTTTTTCCATTATCCAATTCAATCAAGAAGTCGGGGTAGTAATAATGGGGGACGCCTTCAAAGGTATAGAGAATACCAAAGCCAAGGTGGTCGTTTTTGGCAAATGCCGTAACATGGGGATTCTTTTCTATTTTGTAGGCTTCGGTTGCTTCCCATGTGCTGTCATATACACAATGGCTAATGTGGGATTTTTTAAGAGGCTCTCGGTGTTTCGATGTCCACCAAGTAGGCATGTTTCCTGTTGAGCGGTTTTTGTGGTTTGGGTCAAAAACAGGTACAATCTGTTCGGTCTCTTGCAGTCTGATACAATTCCAAAGATGCTCCACTATGCGGTTCATGTTGAGCATATACATTATTTTAATTTTAAGCGGGTCGTTTGCGATAAAGAGCGCGGGTTCAATGATGATCCGGCCTGACGCAAGGTAGCGTTCTACCCAGCGGAACACCTGACCGATTAGGGCGTAGGGGGTTCCCTTGTCTTTCCATGCCGGCTGCATCACTTCGTAGACTTGGGCAGTAATTTTGAAAATGATTTCCTGCATACGCAAATGTTTTTCCAGCTTTTCAAGGTCGATTTGGGTGCATTTGGTTAAGTCAGGTTGACCGTCAAGGAAAGGGGCAAGTTCCGCGCTTATGCGGATTTTTGCGGCATCAAGGGTTAAGGGTTCTATTTTAAAAACATCCACATGAAGGCGGGGATCAAGTACATGGTCTATACGAATAATGTTAGGCCAGCTTATTTCATATTGAGCGTTCTCCGGGTTTACGGAAACCTGAAACTTGGGTTTTTTAGGTTTGCCCGTGTCGGTTCCGTCTCCTTCGTGGGGGAGGAAAGAAAAGGGTATGCCGAAAATATTAACGTATTCAGGAGCGAAAAGCCCATTTTCTTCAACCTCGTAGGATGAACGGCGCAAACCCCGGCCTACAACCTGTTCACATAACAACTGGCTGGAGAAAGCCCGGAGGCCCAATATGTGGGTAACTGTCTTTGCGTCCCAGCCTTCGGTAAGCATACCTACGGAAATAACGTTGCGGATTTGCTCTCCCCGTTTGCCAATCTGCCCCACGGTATCAACGGTCTCGCGGAGTATGGCGGCTTGCTCCTTTTTTGATACTTTGCGCCCGCCTTCGCTTTCGTCGTCTTCGCCGGATGTGTCATCAAAAACAATGTTTTCCGCTTCCGCTTTTTCGAGGGTTTTTGAATCTATGTGTATTAAATAAGAGGGGTCGCATAGTTCTTCAGTTCTTATACGTTTATGTTCAAAGGCGTATTTTATCCGGGCGGCGGTTTCGGTGCGGTTGGCAACGGTAATCATTACCGGGGGGATTTCTGATTTATTGGTTTTCCATTCTTTGTATGTTTCCAGCCAGTCGGCGCCGAGAAGGTTATATGCCTGTATAACAAGGTCCGGCAGGGGAGTTTCGGGGGCGGCCGCC
>JAITQK010000076.1 GCA_031288975.1 Treponema sp.
ACGGGAACGGGGAAGACCCTTCTCGCCAAGACCCTGGCACGGAAGTTGAAGGTGCCCTTTGCCATTGTGGATGCCACGACCCTCACCGAAGCGGGGTATGTGGGGGAGGATGTGGAAAATATCCTCCTCAAACTCATCCAGAGCGCAGGGAACAATATCCCCGCAGCAGAACGGGGCATTGTCTACATCGACGAAATCGATAAGATCGCCCGAAAGGGGGAGAATGTGTCCATCACCCGGGATGTATCGGGCGAAGGGGTGCAGCAGGCCCTCCTCAAGATCATCGAGGGAAGCATTGCGTCGGTGCCTCCCCAGGGTGGACGGAAACATCCGAACCAGGAGATGATCCGTATCAATACCACGGATATCCTCTTCATCTGTGGCGGGGCCTTTGTGGGACTTGAAAAATTCATCGAACACCGGGTGGTACAGCACCCCATGGGCTTTGGCGCCGATATACGGGATACCCGGGAAAAGGACCTCAAGGAACTGTATGAGGCCCTCCATCCTGATGACCTTATCCACTTTGGCATGATCCCTGAATTCATCGGAAGGCTTCCCATCACGGTGAACCTTGAGGAACTGAAACGGGATGACCTGAAACGGATCATCACTGAACCCCGGAACGCCATTATTAAGCAGTATCAGGCATCCCTGGCCATTGATGATGTTAAGCTGGAATTCACCGAAGGGGCCATTAATGCCATTGCGGACACGGCGATCAAGCAGAAGACCGGCGCCCGGGGACTGCGGGCCATTGTTGAAAAACTCATGACCGACATCATGTTTGAAATTCCTTCTATGAAGGGCATGAAAGAGGTGATCATCACCAAGGAAGTGGTAGAGAAATTCGAAGCTCCTGAAATTCATTCGTTCCAGAAAAGCGCATGAATTTCCTTTCTTCCTTGAAAGGAATACCCTTGAAAAGGAAACCCGAAGTGGAGGAATTTCCCCTGCTTCCCCTTCGGGAATTGGTGCTCTTTCCCCAGACCGTGGTACCGGTGTTTATCACCTATAAAATGGGCATCATCGCCGTTGATGAGGCCCTGAAACGGGATATGCGTCTCTTTGCAGCGTGTTTTAAAACCCAGGAGCGAGGCGAGACCTATGCCGCAGGCACGGTGGTCAGGATTGTTCAGCATTTACGGCTCCCGGACAGTACCTTCCGGGTGGTACTCCAGGGAGAATACCGGGGACTTATTGTGTCTTCGGTACGCAACACCGCTGTTGCCGTGGTCCGGGTCGAACCTATCAAGGCGGTTTCAGAGGAGCCGGCGAGTCCTGAAGTTATTGCCCTGATACGGGCGGTCCAAAAATCCTTTATCCAATACGCGGAACTCTCCAAAAAGGTAAACAACGATACCATCACGGCAGTGGAAAAAACCGAAAGTGTCGAACGCATCGCGAATCTCATCTGTAATGCCCTGGTTATTAAGGCGGATCGAAAAGTATCCCTCCTCAGCATTCGGGATCCCGGTGAACGGCTTGATACCCTCCTTGAAACCCTGGAACTGGAAAATGAAATCTTCGGTATTCAGAAGAACATCAGCGGCAAGGTCAAGACCCGCATGGAAAAGAACCAGCGGGAATACATCCTCCATGAACAGCTCAAAGAGATACACAAGGAACTGGGGAAGAATGAGGAGGAGGATGAATTCGCCGAACTTGAGCGTTCTATCGAAGAAAAGCACCCTGGTGAAGAGGTGCTCCTCAAGGCTCAGAAGGAGATTACCCGTTTACGGAAACTCCAGCCCCTGTCCCCTGAAGCAGGGGTCCTCCGGGGCTACCTGGAATGGATCGCGGACCTGCCCTGGAGTGAATACAGCGCCGATGTGGGGGACCTGGGGAAAGCGGAACAGATACTCGATGAAGATCATTTTGATATGCGGAAGGCAAAAGAACGGATATTGGAATTTATCGCGGTTCGTCAACTGGTCTCCCTGGAAAACACCCAATCAGGTATCAAAGGCCCCATACTCTGTTTTGTGGGGCCTCCGGGCACGGGGAAAACGAGCCTGGGTAAGTCCGTGGCGCGGGCCTTGGGCCGACGTTTTGTGCGGATATCCCTGGGGGGAGTGCGGGACGAGGCGGAGATCCGGGGACACCGGAAAACCTATGTAGGGGCCTTGCCAGGGAAGATCATTCAGTCTATATGCAAGGCGGGGACCATAAACCCGGTATTTCTGCTGGATGAAATCGATAAACTTTCCAGTGATTTCCGAGGTGATCCCGCGTCGGCTCTGCTTGAGGTACTTGACCCGGAGCAAAATTCGAATTTTACGGATCACTACATGGAAGTGGCCTATGACCTTTCCAAGGTGCTCTTCATCACCACTGCCAATTCTCTGCATAACCTGCCCTATCCCTTGTTGGACCGTATGGAAATAATCGAGATCCCCGGTTATGGTGAGAATGAAAAGCTGGCTATAGCCCAGCAGTTTCTCGTGCCCAAAGAACTGAGGGAGAACGGGCTTGGAGCGGCGACCATCACCTTTACCGATGAGGCTATCCGGGAAATCATCCGCTACTGGACCATGGAATCAGGGGTACGGGGACTTGAGCGGGAGATTGCCCGTTGTGTCCGGCGTATTGCCCGGGACGCGGTGAAGGATGAATATGGAAAGGATCCGGAAAAGCCCATCATCTCCTTCCATAAGGCCGTTGATCGGGAGGATTTGGAAAAGCTCCTGGGCAGGCGGAAATACAAGAACGATGTGGTCTTCAAGGAAGCGCGGATCGGGGTTTCCTATGGGCTTGCCTGGACTGAAACCGGGGGCACCATACTGCCGGTGGAAACCAGCCGCTTTGAAGGGAACGGGGAACTTATCATCACTGGCAACATCGGGGATGTGATGAAGGAAAGCGCCCGGATTGCCCTCTCGTACCTGCGGAGCATCCAGGATCGCTATGAATTTCTCGTGGAGGATCTGGGGAAAACCGATTTTCACGTCCATGTTCCCGAGGGGGCCATCCCCAAGGACGGCCCTTCCGCGGGTATCACCCTGGCGGCTTCCCTCCTCTCCACCCTCTGTGAAGCGCCTCCCAAGGCGGGTATTGCCATGACCGGGGAACTCACCCTTACCGGCAGGATCCTTCCCATTGGGGGACTCAAGGAAAAGCTCCTGGCCGCCATACGAAACGGCATGGAACAGGTCCTGCTCCCGGAGGACAACCGGGATGATTGGGCCGAGCTGGATGGGGATGTCAAGTCCTCCATTGCAATAGAGTTTGTGGAAAAGGCCGAGGACGCCTTTACCATACTGTTTGATGAAGGTATTCGTAAACTTGCCGGATCAACCAAGACCGCCATCAGGCCGGTGAGCCTGCGGCATCGAAAAAAACACGGATACGAAGGGTCCTTACATTATAAGGGGCATTGACCAGGGTTTGAGCTGGATGTGTACCGTTATGGAGCACTTGACCGCCAGTATTGATTTCTTTATACTACTTTTAAAATACAGCAAGGAGATGTTCTTATGAAACGGACGTATCAACCCAGTAAAGTAAAGCGTAATCGAAAATTCGGGTTCCGTGCCCGGATGCAGACCCGTGGGGGGCGGCTTGTGTTAAAGCGCCGCCGGGCAAAGGGGCGGATTAAACTCAGCGCTTCTGACGAAAAGAAGCCCTATTAGGACGGTGTCTTTCCGGTTCAGGCGGGGGGAACGGTTAAAGAGCAGAGATGAGATACGGGAAGTATTTAAGCGGGGAAAAAGTGTTACCTGTTTCGGTGCGAAGTTGTTTATGGTGCAGAATAGATTGCCTTATAACCGGATTGCTTTTACCTTTGCACGGCATTTTGGAAACGCAGTGGAACGGAACCGTGCGCGACGGCTTGGCCGGGAAGCATACCGGCATATACGGCATGCCCTGAAGCCGGGTTATGATGTGGTTTTGTTGGTGTATCCGGCAAAGGGTGCTGCTCAGAAAGATGTTTTTGCGGTTCGGATGGAACAGTTGAAGATTTTGTTTTCTAAAGCCGGTTTGCATGGAAACTAACGCATGGTATTGTTGCGGAATGTAGTTCTTTTTTTGATTCGTTGTTATCAGAATGCCGTTTCGCCCCATTTTCCCGTATGTTGCAGGTATGTTCCGAGCTGTTCCGCTTATGCGTATGAAGCAGTACAGCGATATGGCATATTCCGGGGCCTTGTTTTGGCCGTCAAACGTATCCTGCGTTGTCATCCCTTTCATCCGGGTGGCTACGATCCGGTACCTTAATTAAGGGGGCACTGTGCTCCGAGGAGTCGCATGGAAAAGCGAACATTACTGGCCGTTGTACTTTCGGTCGTTGTTATATCAGGATATTATATCATTCAGGGTATCTTTTTCCCTCCTCGGGAGCCTGCCCGGGGGGTCTCGTCGGGAGAACAGTCGCTTGTAAGCGAAACCGCTACGACCATAGCTGATACCGGATCGCCTTTTGCCGAGATTTTACCGGAGAGCGGGGAGGCTTTGGAGGTGGAGGAACCGGCGCTTGATGCCCCGCCTGTTGCCGAGGAGCGAGTGAGCATAGACACCGCCCTGATGAAGGTGATCCTGTCCAATGCCGGGGGAGACGTGGTTTCCTATAAGTTAAAGGAACACAATGACCGGGATGATTTTGTTGAGATGGTGCTTCCCGGTAATAAGGAGTCCCATGCCTTTACCGTGGCTTTTGGCAATATCAGTACCCAACCGCTCAGTTCTTACTTTACGGTAAAACGCCTCTCCGAATATTCGGTCGAATTTTACCGGGATTTCGTGATTCCCGGGACAGGTACGAAGACCATTGCCGGAAACGACGTTCCGAATGGCACTGCCGGAGCGGCTGACAGCGGCTCCCGGTTCCGTTTAACCAAACGGTATGATTTTAAGCCCGATGAATATATGTTTGAGTTGACCATCACTCTGGATGGCGCCCATTCGGTATCATCCTTTAATTTCTCCGGCGTCGCGTATACCCTGGCTTTTGGCCCCCAGATTGGGCCTAAGTTTGAAAAGCTAGACCAGCGCTATGAGTACCGGCATTATTATACCTATGCTAATGGCAAACAGAAACAGGAAAAGGTAAACGCCAACAATCCCGCGATCATTGCTAACCGGCCCACCTGGGCAGCCATTGCGGGGAAATACTTCACCTTTATCGCCCTTCCCTATATCAATCAATACGAGCTGGTTTTTTCCGTTCAGCCTGAGCCGGGCATTCCCGATGCTTCCCGGCTGTATATTATCCGTCCCAGCTCGAATACCTCCCGGTTTGAGGATACCTACCGCTTTTACCTGGGCCCTAAAAACCAGGAATCCCTGATGATTTATAATAACGGTAACAATAGCTACAACATCCGGGATATGGAACTCATCAAGGTGGCCAATACCAGCGGGTTCCTGGGTCCCCTGGAAACGGGCCTCAAATGGCTGTTGATGATGTTCTACCGGATCATTCCGAATTACGGGGTGGCCATTATCCTCCTTACCCTGCTGGTGAAGCTGATACTTTTCCCCCTGACCAAGAAGGGATCCGAATCGACCTTGCGTATGCAGAGCCTGTCCCCCAAGATCAAGGAGATCCAGGAAAAATACAAAGATAACCCCACCCAGATGAACACCAAAATGGCGGAATTGTATAAACAAGAGGGGTATAATCCTCTGGCAGGGTGCCTTCCCATGATCCTGCAGATACCGATCTTCTTTGCAATGTACAACCTCTTCAACAACCACTTTGACCTGCGGGGGGCCATGTTCATTCCGATGTGGATTCCCGACCTTTCCCTTCCAGAATCGGTGTGGAGCTTTGCGCCCTTCCGCATACCCCTCCTGGGGTGGAGCGATATCCGGCTCCTGCCCTTCCTTTATGTCGGTTCCCAACTGCTCTTTGGAAAAGTAACCCAGACCCCGGATCAGCAGGGCAATGCCCAGATGAAGATGATGCTCTATGCCATGCCTATCATCTTTTTCTTCATGCTCTATGATGTGCCTTCAGGCTTGCTCGTGTACTGGATCCTGTCCAACCTGTTATCCATGGTTCAGCAGTTGGCTATTAACAAATATTTGGCCCGAAGGCGAGCAGTCATGGCTGCTTCAAATCCTGAGCCGGTGATTGCACCGAAAAAGAAAAAGAAGCGGCATTAGTTAAGCAATTTCTTTCACGAGGAGTGATAGTATGGTATATGAATTTGAAGGTCGTACCGAAAAAGAGGCAATTGATAGGGCGGCAGAAGCCCTGGGTCTCGAAAAGGACGCCTTTGATGTGGAAATTTTTGAGACTCAGCGGGGAGGCTTGTTCAGGAAAGGGCATGTGAAGATCAAGGTTCACACAGATGATCCTGCCCCGGCGGCTACGTCCGCTCCCTCACCCCGGACTGCCGGAGATGTTGAGGCCGGTCCCCCTCCAGAAAGGCCTGCGCTTAAGATGGCGTTTGACAACCCTGATGCTCAACATGATTTTGAGCGGAAGATGATCGAATTTGTGGAAGGGATCATCGAACGCATGGGATACGGAGGAACGGTGGTGGTTCTTTTCCGGGAAGGACGCAAGATCGGGTTCAAGATTGATTCAGAATCTTCTTCTATTCTGATTGGGAAAAAAGGGAAAAACCTGGATGCCCTGCAACTCCTGGCAAACATCTATGCCGGAAGATTGGGCCGGGAAGATATACGGATCATTCTGGACAGCGAGAATTACCGGATCCGCCGGGAGGAATCCCTGGTTCGCCTGGCCTATACCGTGGCCGACCGGGTGCGGGAAAACCGGGGCTCCATACTGCTGGAACCGATGAATCCCTTTGATCGTCGCCTCATCCACACTACCCTGAATGATATTGCCGATGTGGAAACAAAGAGTGAGGGAGAGGGCCTTTACAAACAGGTCCGGGTCTATTATCGGGGTAGCAGGTAGGGACCCCTTAGGGGTGCATGGTATGAAACTGGTGAGCAGGGGGCATTGTGTGAAGCGCCTTTTTTTTCCCCTCCGTGCTCTAGGGTTGAGGCGCTTCTGGTATGGCTGGCTGTTTTTAATGGCCGCCATACCGGGGTTTTCTGTGTCCCTTGAAGAATTGATTGGGCCGGAACTCAAGGTGGCGCTCATCGGCCAGGGAACCCTGAGAGAGCTACAGTTTAAGGCTTCCCAGCCCCTTTTAATCCCCCGGCAAGGAGCGATTCAGGCCCTGGTTGATGCTGCCCTGCAGGATTTGGATGCCGTCATCCTTGTGGAAAGTCTTTCCCTGTATAAAAAGCCCGCTGCTTCGGCCTCTCCCCGCTGGAGTGAAACCGAAAGAACGGCGCTTTTTAATAGCGCCCTGGCCCTGAGTACCCTTGCGGGGATTCAGTACTATTCTTCCAGCCGTAAAACCATGCGGACCTTCTATGAAACCTCCACGGTGATTGATGGACCTGATACCAAACGACCCCAGGTGGATCCTATTTATCCCCGGCCGCCGGCGGAATTGGTGCTGTATGCCCGTCAAAAGGACCTCACCTTTGGGGATACTATCTATCAATATGAGTACCATGCCCTATCTGATGCGTTGATTTTTGTCCAGCAGAACCTCACCGCCATGACCATTGGGATAATCCCCGCCATAGGCAAGCACAAGCTCCGGTCGGTCATTGCCGTATTCGACGCAGAGGACCAGCTCCTGATTTACGTGGCATCCCTGGCGCAAGCCGCTTCCATCCCTGGAATGAAAGAGCGGATCGGGAAATCCTTCTCCACCAGGACCGATGCCATATTGAAGTGGTTTGCAGGTCAGGCTGATAAGGCACTGCAATAGGAGCCTAGAAAGGACCAGAAACTTATTGATAAAAAAATATTAATTGATATATAATAATTGCAGACATTCGGGGCATACTAACGAAGTACCACAAACAGGAGGTTTTTATGAACAAACACTTACAAAGGGGAATACTCAACATGGCGCTGGTATTCGCCATGACCTGCATCAATTGCGCGACTGTATTACGGGCGCAGGATGCTTCCCGTGAAACCGTGTCTTCCGAACCAACGCCGGAGGAGCTTGCCTTGCGTCAGAGCGTTATTGACGCAGGTCAGCAATATCTGGGCGCGAAGTATGCCTATGGCAAACAATCGCCTGTGACCATGGAGTTTGATTGCGCCGGCTTTCTCTCCTATGCGTTTCTGAAAGGTGCGTCCATCAAACTGCCCCGTTCATCAAAAGACATTGCCTTAGTTGGTACGGAAGTTCCCCCTGATCAGTTGCGCGTGGGCGATGTTGTCTACTTTGATACAGACGATAGGGACGGGAAGAAAGCGGTAACTCATGTCGCGATCTATGTGGAGCCGAACAAACTGCTTCATGCTGTTTCACGGCCATCGGCAAAGGCAGGCGTCCAGTTCACCGCCTTTAAAGAAGACCGGTACTGGTATTCGCGGGTGCTGGGCTATCGTAACCTGATAAACAAGTAAAACAAAACGGTGCCAGACACTTTTTCAAAATGCCGGTTATTTTTTGCCCTTGTCGTATACCAGAACCTCAGTGTAGTATATGATGCATCGGTAGGAGATTTTGACGATGATTCATCATGAAAATATGGGACCCCGGGTACGGCCGCCGGTGGCTCATTGGATACCCTTGAGTATTCAGCATGTGTTTGCCATGTTTGGGGCAACGATTCTGGTGCCCTTGTTGACCGGGCTGAACCCAGCGACTGCTCTTTTTAGCGCCGGTACAGGAACCCTGATCTATATTATCATTACCGGTGCCAAGGTACCGGCGTTTCTGGGTTCTTCCTTCGCCTTTATTCCAGCCCTTATCGGCATATCTAGCGCTTACGGAATGCCCTATGCCCTGGGTGGAGCGGTCGCCGCAGGGCTTTTCTACTGCGTGGTAGGAGGCATTATCAAATTTACCGGAACCGGCTGGCTGGATAAGGTCCTTCCCCCGGTGGTCATCGGCTCGGTGATCGTGGTTATCGGCTTGAACCTTGCACCCACCGCCATGAATATGGCCATGAGAATCGGTGGTGGGGCGGACGGTGAATACAGTCTGGTTATGCTTTCCATTGCCGCTGTAACCTTGGGCGTAACCGTGGTGGCCAATATCTTTTTCAAGGGCTTTTTCAGCACCATCCCCATCCTTATCGGTTTGGTGGCGGGTTATGGTTTTACCTTGATCATGGGGATTTTTTTCCCTGCCTACAACCTTATCAACTTTCAGGGGGTACGGGATGCTCCCTGGTTCGGACTCCCGAGTTTTGCGGTTCCCCGCTTTAATATGGTTGCTGTGCTGACCTTTGTCATTGTTTCCCTGGCAACTATCTGTGAACACCTGGGGGATACCCTGGTCACCAGTAAGGTCGTGGGTCAGGACTTCTACAAAAACCCCGGGTTGCACCGTACCCTCGCCGGGGATGGTCTTGCCACTGCCTGGGCTGCTTTCTGGGGCGGCCCGCCGAATACCACGTATGGTGAAAATATCGGCGTTATGGCCATCACCCATGTGTATTCGGTGTGGGTCATCGGCGGTGCGGCGCTCATTGCGGTGATCCTTTCATTTTTCAGAAAATTCGGCGCCTTGATTCAGACTATCCCCACTCCGGTCATGGGGGGCATATCCATGCTACTCTTCGGCATCATCGCCTCAAGCGGCCTGCGGACCATTGTCGAAAGCGGGGTGGATTATAAGGATAAACGGAACCTGACCATATCGTCGGTTATCTTTGTCATTGGCATCGGAGGCGGGCGTCTTGCCTTTGCCATTACCAAGGATATTCACTTTGAACTTGCCGGGGTTGCCCTTGCTACAGTGGTGGGGATAGTGCTCAACCTCCTCTTCCCCGCAAGCCAGGAGACCATTAAGGAGAGCCACACCAGCCGGTAATGCTCAGGTTTAAAAAAATGATACAGCTTTCCTGGTGTTTTTTCTCTTGACATAGGAATCGATTTTTATACTATAGTAAGGATTATGAATAGTCTTGCAGAAGAACTCAATACCCTATTGACCGGTACGGTTGCCGGTCGCCTGCTTTCAGACCTAGGCCGCCGCCTTTATTTTCCCAAGGGGATTATCGCCCAATCCGGGGAGGCCAAAAAATTAGCCCACCAGTCAAACGCGACCATAGGCATGGCTTATAGCAAGGGCAGGCCCTTGATGATGTCGGCGCTTGCCGATAGTATGCCTGGTCTTAAACCGGAAGAGACCGTGGTGTATGCCCCCACTGCTGGTATTGAACCAGTCCGCCAGGCTTGGAAGAATCGCTTGGTGCAGCAAAACCCCTCCCTTGATCCTGCAGGCTGTTCCCTTCCGGTGGTCGTTCCGGGGCTTACGGCAGGGATCTCCTATACCGCCGACCTCTTCCTGGAGGCGGGCACTTCCATCATTACCAGTGATCCTGCTTGGGATAACTACGAACTCATCTTTCAGGAACGGAGGGGCGCGACTGTACGGGAAGTTCCCTTTTTCGGGTCCAGGCCGGGACTGGATGTGGCCGCTATTGAACGGGCCATGCATGAGGGGGCACAAACCGGGGCGGTTCGTATCATCCTCAATTTCCCCAACAACCCTGCGGGGTATTCCCCTACCGGTGCAGAGGCGGATGCCCTTATCAACCGTATCAGGGCAATCGCCGAAGGGGGGGCCGACGTTCTGGTGCTCTGTGATGACGCCTATTTTGGTCTTTTCTATGAAGCGGATATCCTGCGGGAGTCCCTGTTCAGCCGCCTGTCCTCCCTGCACGAGCGGGTTTTGGCGGTTAAGATTGACGGTCCCACCAAGGAAGATTATGCCTGGGGCCTCAGAATGGGATTTATCACCCTGGGGTGCAAGGGCTTGGGACCTGAGCATTACGAGGCCCTGGTCAAAAAGCTCATGGGGGCGATCCGCTCCTCTGTTTCCTGCACCAATACCCCGGCCCAGTACCTCATGCTCAAAATCCAGGAAGATGAGCGGACCCTGGCTGAAAAGAAAGGGTACTATGCCCTGCTGAAAAAGCGGTACCAGGCGGTAAAACAGGTGGTTGCCGAGCATGGAGACCATCCGGTTCTCCAGCCCCTTCCCTTTAATTCCGGGTATTTTATGAGCTTCCGTTGTATCGGCATCAAGGCCGGTGCCTTACGGCAGGA
This sequence comes from Treponema sp., assembly GCA_031288975.1. Taxonomy (GTDB): domain Bacteria; phylum Spirochaetota; class Spirochaetia; order Treponematales; family Breznakiellaceae; genus JAITNP01. The sequence goes on from JAITQK010000076.1 coordinate 11,057, forward strand.
ACTGCTTGCAAAACACGGCATCGGCACCATCGCCTTTGGGGACACCTACCTCCGGGTCGCCTTTGCCAGCATTGATGAGGAGCAGATCCCCGGTATATACCAGACGATTTATGATACTGCCACGCTCCATTAGTCTGGTTATCGCCCTGAGCACCGGGCTTGGGTCCTGCGCTTTTTTTGAACCCAACACCGCCGTGCTCTGGACCAACCGGCCTGAGTTTGCCATATACGTGGCATATTTTAATGCAAGCCAGGATAAGTATACCGTTGAAACCCGTTACTTTGAATCGCCGGCGCAAAAACTGACGGATACCAGGGAAGGTCCTGACATTGTGATTGGCGATTGGCTCAAAAGTATCTCCACCCGTACCTTATTCAGGTCATTGGATCCCTTGTTCAAGCAGGAACTCTTATCATCAACTGCATTTTATCCACGGCTCCTTGCCCTGGGCAACATTGATGGTACCCAATACCTGCTCCCAGTGGCCTTCAATATTCCCGCCATAGTTTTTGCCCAGAGCAACGGGGGGATGCTGTCCGATCCCTTTACCATAGGGTTAGAAGAAATAAAAACCCTGGGCAAAGCCTATAATATAGAAAATAAAGGGGTCTATTCTCGAATGGGCTTTTCCCCAGCCTGGAACGATGCATTCCTGTTCATTACCGCCACCCTGTTCAATACGGCTTTTAAGGAAGCTCCTGTACAGGAATCGATTCCCATAAGCTGGGATGCAGTGGCTCTTGAGCACGCCATGACCTATATAAGCAGTTGGATAGCAGAGGCGAATACCGGTATCCAGGCGGAGGATGATTTTGTCTTTAAATATTGCTATGATCCCCCTGCAAAACTTGCCATGTCCGGGCGGATCCTCTTTACCTATATGAACAGCGCGGAATTTTTTACCCTGGACCAGGAACAGAAGGCCAACCTTGATTTCCGCTGGATCGCGGAAAACGACACCATTCCCCTATCCGAAGATACGGTGTATTATGGGATATCTAAAAAGGGGAAGGCAAAAGCGGCTTCCATTGCCTTTACCACATGGTTTTTTAAACTTGAAACCCAGCGTTTACTCCTGGAAATAAGTAAAAATTACCGGATAAACGAGAACCTCTTTGGTATCGGTAATGGGTTTTCATCCCTGCGCATCGTTACCGAACAGGTATTCCCCCAGTTTTATCCGAGCCTCCTCGGGCACATGCCTCCCGAGGCGTTCCTTGCGCCTCCGAACATACTGCCCCGGAATTGGATCGCCTTGAAGGAACGGGTTATCCTCTCCTATTTACACGACCGGATCCGGTATACTGGCCAGGACGCACTGCGCCCCCTTGAACGACGGGTGAGTGACTGGTATCGCCTGAATAAGGGCCTCTGAGCGATTTTTATATTTTCCTATAAACTTTTTAGCGATTCATGCCGATAAAAATATTTATAAGGGGTAAAAAAATGATCCATGGAGTGATCCATACAACGGCATTTTCGAGTATAGGATATAATATCCGTATATATGGGAATAAAAAACTATCTTTCCCGGTGTCTCATTCAAACTATATTTATTCCCAGTTTGAGCATGTGGCGGGGACCCCCGCCCCTGAGGGGATTCATGGGGTTACGATCACTAAACTCAAAACCCTGGATGTCCTCATCGACAAGCTGGTCGAGATCAAGAAAGAGGGGACATCCCACATCAATCTTGGGGGTTCCCTCTCGGATGATCGGATAGATGCTTTGATCAGACAATACGAATATCAAATTCGTCAGGCTAAAGCCGCGACCGTTGCCCTATCCGCTATGTCCGTTTCTGAGGATTCTAGCGGGGGAGTTCTCGATTTCATGGTATAAGCCGGTTTGGGTGTTTTATAAAAAAATTGAAAAATTCTCGCTTGTATGTGGTATATTTAAAAAAAATATAGGTAGAATGGTCATTTCTTGATTGACGTATCCCATATAATAGTTTTATAGTGTACTAATGGGCGTTTTAAATTCGCAACTAATAACCAGATATTACGATCGGTTTAAATCGATTGATATTATTTTTACCAAAGAAATGAATCAAGCTATGGGCCTGATAACCAAGCAGATATATCTAAAATGTATGGGAGAGTTCTGGCCTTGTGTTTTGTATTCAGCATCCTTTCAAAGTGCGAAGATCTTGGTGAATATAAAGTCGGGTCTGATTCAAAATCTACAAGATGCCAATAATGTGGCTAGCATTAGGTTTACTTTTAAGCGTCTTGAAAGTGAGCCGGTGGTATTTTTTGTATCGGCTCGATCAATGGGATATTCTCCTTATGGGGGATCAAAAGATGTGGCTATGGTTACCCTGCAATTTACCCAGCGGCCACCGGATGATTTAATTCAAATCATGGGGCGGATCCTGGATACCAGTGTTAATTTTGCCAAACGGCGGGAGGAACGGATACTCCTTTCTGACGCTAATCAACGTAAATTAAAGATTATGTCCAAAGAAAGTGCCTTGTTTGTGCAAAGGGTGCCCCGGCATTGTATTCTGCGGGATGTTTCATTTTCCAGCGCAAAGGTTATCATCCTGGGAGTGGCAAAATTCCTTGAGGACCGGGAAGCGAGTCTGTATATCGACTTTGAAGACCCCCGGGAACGGTTCCTGCTCAAGGGGAAATTTATCCGTTCTGAACTGGTGGAGGGCAGGACGGATCTGGTGGCTTTTGCCATGGTCTTTAGTGACCCTATTCCGATAGGATATAAATTACGGATCAACGATTATTTCAACCAAACCAGTAGCGTGGATCAAGGCTCATCATCCGATGACAGCGATGGGCCTGTGAAGGAGCAGAAACCCGATTCTGTAGAAACGAGCCTTGGATCCCTGGATGCAAAAGGTGAAGCCACATCAGCGTATGAATTCGCCTAATCGAGGTCCTATTGTTTTTCTACCGGTTCCCGAATCTCTCAGTGGGCGTCTTGAATCCCTTTCTGGGGCAGAGGAATCTGTTTTTACTTTTGATCCTGCCATTCCCATTCCAGTAGAACTGGGGCCGGGTATGACGGAGCTGGACCTGGAGGAACTTTCTTGGGAGATGATCCTTTCCGGGATGATCCGGGTGGTTGCAGATAGTCCTGATGATGCTTATGCCCTCTATTACCGGCGTTTTGTCTTGGGGGTAAAACCGGATATCTTAAACGAATTGACCGAAGCGGCCATTCTTAAGGCTCGAAACGGTGATTTTGATATGGCTCTGGAGATTCTTTCGGCCCTGGAAGGGCTTTTTCCCCGGTCCCCAGTGGTACTCCTCAACCGTGCCCTGGTCCTGGAGGAGCAGGCTGAAGCATGGGAGCGGGTAGGCTTGGAAGCAGATGCCGAGGGTGGCTATGAATCGGCCCGGGAAGCCTACCAGGAAGTTCTTGACCTGGACCCACCCTTTCCCAATGGCATTTTTAACGCCGGTTTCTTCTTTATGAAACGCCGGAACTTTGACCAGGCACGGGCCTGTTTTTCCACCTATAGCTCCCTGGCAGATGATCCTGCAAAGCACGAGAAGGCCGAGGCGCTCCTCAAAGAAATTGAGAGCCAATGCCTGGATGACGCCTTGTTCCGGGAAGCTTACGACGCTATCCGCCAGGGAGAAGCGCAAACCGGGCTGCTCAAGATCCGGGACTTTCTTGAACGGCACCCGGAGGTCTGGAACGGCTGGTTCATCCTGGGTTGGGGGCTGCGGAAGCTGGGCCGCTGGGAAGACGGGGTTGCGGCCTTTAGAAGAACCATAGAACTGGGAGGGGACACCAGTGACACCCGGAACGAACTGGCCATCTGTCTGATGGAGAGCGGTTCTTTACCGGCTGCCCGGAAGGAGCTTGAGATGGCCCTTCGGGAAGACCCTGAGAACATCAAGATCATCTCCAACCTGGGGGTACTGGCCCTCAAGAACGGGGATGATGATGAGGCTGCGGGATTTTTCCGCACGGTGCTGGAACTGGAACCTGCAGACCCATTGGCACAGGAATATCTGGCGAACGGGTTGGCACATAGTTAGGATGACGTGCTGCGGGTCTCAACCTTGATGGTTGCCGCGTAGATTGAATTAAGAAGCCCCAGAAACGCGGAAATCGAAAAAAGTACCTCAATACCTGTGACTTTCCATATCCACCCACCCATGAGGGCAATGAAGATACTGATCAGATGATTCACTGAAATACCCGTAGAAAGGGTGGCGGTGATTTCCTGCTGGGATGAGGCTATGGCCTGTACATAGACGTTGCTAGCCATACTCGCCAGGGAAATGATGGAATCGAGCACGTAGTTGACGCAGACCACAATGAAGGCGACCTGTGGGGGAAATAGCCGATGGGCAAAGCCGTAGAAGAAACACACTACAATTAAAAGCAGGGTATCGCTTACCATGATGAACTTATAGCCCAGGCGGTCGATGAGCTTTCCAGTGAGGGGGCTGAAGATGATCCCGAAACCTGCGCAGATCGCCAGGAGCAGGGCAATGACAGAGGTATCGGCGCCGTATTGGAGGATGAGCACGTAGGGGGCAAAGGTGAGGAAGATCTGTTTCCTGGCGCCGTAGAAGACTTCCAGTATGTAGTATGTGACGAATTTCCTGGCAAAGTAAAAGCGCCGCCGGGGGGTCTTGATGGTGGATTCCTGGAGGGCAAGGACGATGAGCACCGCCGCCACCATCAGGGCCACAGCCACCGCAAAGACCCCCTTGAACTGAAGCACGTCGGTCCGGGCAAAGCCCAGCCGGGAAAACACGAAGAACATGGTGGTGACCATCAGGAAACCCAGGATATTCCCCGCGTTGCTGATGGCGCTGGTGACCCCTAAGGAAGCGCCACCCTTGCTGCTTTGGGCCAGGTCCAGGGAGATGGTGGTCCTCACCGGCATGATGATGTGTTCCCCGGTACTGAAGAGCACCATGCAAATCACGGTGATGACCTTGCCACTGGTACTGAGCAATAGCCCGACAAGCCCTGCGGCCATGATGGCAATGCCGATCTTGAAGATCCGGCTTTCAGTAAACCGGTACATCCAGGCAAGAATCAGGACCACCAGAAGCCCCGGAGTTTCCCGGAAGAATTCCACGATACCCCGTTCAAAGGCGGTGATATGCACGATTTCCGCCAGGTAATTATCCTGGATGCCCCGGTACAGGCCGTAACTGACGCCAAAGAGGGCCAGCACGCTTAAGAAGCGTGCTACCTTGGCATCAGGACGGTAAATATCCAATCGCACCGGTTGTTGTCCTCACCACCCAAACCGTAGGCCAACGGCAATGTTCAAGCCATGCAACTTAAAGCTATCAGCAAATTCCTGGGACCTCAGCCCGGCTTCAACGTCCAGCTCAAAAGCACGGAGGTTCAGGGCAAAGCCCAGCCTATGCTTCCAGAGGGTTTCTTCCAAACCCGTACCAAGATGAACAGAAAACAAATAGGCATTATCAAAGGACTTATAAAAATGCAACAGATTCAACCGGGCATCAATACCCCAATTAAAGTAGGGCTTCTCCGCTGGCGTGAGCAGGGTAAATCCGATATTCGGCTTTAACACCAGCATATTGGATTTCAAGGGCTTGTAAAAAGCATAAAAATCAAACCGTAAAGGCCGGCGCACGGAATATGAAACATCCGATTCATACTCACGCTTAAGATCAAAGTCTGTATTAATCGTTCCTGTGTCGAGGATCTCACTGGAATTAATATTAAACTCGGGAAGCACTATGTTCATGCGATTGTTCAGTACCGCCGCGACCAGGGGAATATGGGTTACGGTTGCTCCTACATCAAGGATTGGGAAGATTGGGTATTCCGCCTCAAGGGAGATATCAAACCCCTTGGCGTTGAGAATACTCGTCGCATCCACCCCTATATCCTCAAGAGAAAAAGCGCTGTATACATTTATCTCACCACTGGTGCTCACACTCAAGTCATCGTCAGCATCTAATTGATAGTGTATAGAAGACTTGGGAATATAGACAAGGGGAACATACATGGCCGGTATAATGCTGATCTTCAGCTTGTTCAGCTTGCTGATTCTCGCATGAATGTCCACACGGGTATCCGCGAAAACGCTCCCCCAGGCAGTAATATCCCCTCCATTGGAGTGATTCTTTAAATTTCCCTCGGAGATCAAGGTAAACAAGGACTTAGGTAAATTAACGTGTATCCCACCCTCAACATTGGTGGATATTCCAAAACCCCAATGGTCCCCGGCATTCATATTAAGAAAAAAAGGAGTAAGCGCCATATCGAAATCTAAACTTACCCCGGTATCATCGCGCACCTTATCACCGAGTTTATTCAAGTCAAGAACGATGTGTTGCTTGAGTATATCACCGACACCGATAAAGTTATTTGCCAGCCCTGCGCCAGCATCAATGCCGAACTCAAAAAAACGGCGAGGCCCTTCCGCAAACACCGGCTTGGGTTTATCCTGCTTCTCAGGCTTAGGTTCCTTTGCAGGCTTTTTCGCCGTATCCGCCGGGACAGCCTCTTTTGCAGACGCTTCCGCATGGTCCCGCACTGACTCAAGTTCCTTCTCCGTAGACTCTTGTCCATACACATGCAGGGACAGGGTAAGGACGCACACGAATAGGGATATATATCTTTTCATATTCCGCTCCTAAAAGGTAATGGTTTGATTGATTTTGGCCTTGGCTTCCACCACCAGGGAAAAATCAAACTCGGCAGTACCGCTACCAATACTGAGTGTACCGTAGTCCATGCCGTCGCTCTTGGGAATGAGGATTTCAAACTTAGGGCTAAATGGATAGGGCAGCTCATCCAGGTCAATCTTAATACTGTCCGATTCCCCATTATTTAAGGTAAGCACGTTACTATACGTCTTACCCGCAATAATTGATATTGAGAACCCATCTTTTACTATGGTATTGTGGCAGTCATTTAAATAAATCTTAACATAGTCCAGACTCTCAAACAAATCGTCCTCTTTACCGGTCCTGCCGAACAAATCGTCATCACCCGTATCAGGCAGCAGATCACCCAGCTCCAGTTTTACGAAGTTGTCATACTGATCTTTCTGTTCAGATGTTAAAGAGTCATAATTACCCGGCGTAGTAGGTGAACCGAAAATCTCAAATTTCAGCGGCAGCACAATAACCAAATCGATGGTGATTGTTTGTAGAGTATCGTCATTTTTTATGGGTATTTCCTCCATTATCATTTCATACGACAATGCGATAGAATTGTCCTGCGACGGTATCAAAAAATCAGTAAATTCAAGAGCGTCACCACCAAAATCAATTGATTCTATCTCCTTATCATCATTCAGAGGAAGTTTCGGCATAGAATCATGAACTATACCTTTCTTAACTGGTTCTCCTCCATCAACTGAAAGCGTGATTGTAGGCTCCCAGTCTTCAGGTAAACCCACATACATGTACGTCGGTATACTTTTAAATGAAACCCCTTTACCCAAGTAGTTTATCAGATCCCCTATGGAAAACGTATAATTTCCATTATAATCCAGACCTTCGCCTTTCTTGGGCTGAATTGTCGCACTCTCCCAGTCGAAATCCAGTGCCGGTTTGAAGGAATATCCGAAGGGGACTGTAATATTTATGGTGATACTGTTGTGGTCTTGAGGCTTCAATTCAAGAGGAGGATGGGTAAAATTACCTGAATCATCCTTAGTTTCAGTTTGGTCTTGCCCATTTATGTTAAAGGCAACAGAAACACCCATAGTAGGAATTTCACCCCCAAAGTCTAACGTAACTATGAACTGTGCACCCTTAACCGAGGTAACCCATTCAGTCATTTCGCCGAGGGGTATGGTAATGGATACCTGGCCGCCGGTCCCCGGTATATAGTCATCCGGCGTTCCAATCCCACCAGTAACATCAAGTTCCTTCACATATTGAGACAAGTCGAGGTTCATCTTCGCAATCTGATAATGCATCAGATAGGTCTGCACACCAGAGAAATCAGAGGAATCAGCAAATTTGTACTTATACAGCGTTACTCCAGCCTCTGCTCCCCCCATCAAGTCCTTGATGGTCTCTTCATTAAAATAATGAGTTACCGTCATGTCCCCCGTGAAAGGATTCCCCAGGGGAAGATACACTCCCGGCTCCCCCTGGACCGTCAGCGATTCCGGGATCTGAAAATCACAGGCAGCCATGATCAACACGGCAAAGACCCCTACCCAACCAAATAACGTCTTTTTTTTCATTCCAATTCCTCCATAGAGTAATAAAATATTATAATAGCAAAAAATAAGCAATAAAAGATTAAACTACCTATTCTCAAGCTCTATTATCATATAATAATATCACAGGGAACTACGATATTCAAGGAACAAGGGTAGCCGATTGATAAAAAAAAACTGCGTATCAAGTTGGAACAGGTATCGTTATTTTGGACGATCTTTCCGCTGTCAACAGGTTAAGCGATATTATAAAGGAAGATTAACCACTAAGTTACACGAAGTAGCACAAAGTATCTATTCTTCTTCTTACTTTGTGAAACTTTGCGATACTTCGTGGTTTTTTCTTCTGTGATTATATTCTTAGCGGGGTTTTCTCATAAAAGCATAGCTTTCTTGCCTATAAAAAATAAAATAAATAAATGCCGGTACCCTGACGAAAAACGGTGGGGTATTGAAAATTTCTCCTGGAAATCGTATCATTAAGGGGGGAAAAATCCCCCCGCACCCCCAAAAAGGCGTCTGGCCGTGTTCCATGGGAGACCGTGGATTGAAAAAGAAAGAGAAAGGAGTCTGTGATGAATTATAACAAACCGTTTTGGGGCCTATGCTCCATTATAACCGTCCTGTTTATAAGCGCCTGCCCCGGGACATTTAATATGCCCGAAAAGGTGAAGATTACCGGTAGTCCCACCTTGGCCGTCCCCCTGGGTGGGCCAGGTTTTGACATAGATGAGTATCTGTCTATCAGCAGTGTCCAGGCTATGATTGGTGGTGAGGGGGAAAGTTCCGGTTTAGCGGCGTATGAGTATGTCGGTGCCCCAGGAACCAATCCCACCCAGACCTTCCTCATCCATTATCCTATTGATGCAATAGAGTATAAAATAAGCCCGGAAGCTCTGGACTTTAACCACATGCAGGAAGAAATTGAGATGCCTGAAGGTACGCCTTTTTACATAAAAATTCCCGAAATAAAACCAACATCAATGCTTGAAATTGTTATACACATTTCGGAGGATATTAAGAATTTGGTAAGTCGTGCTTCAGATGATGATCCTATTACGCTGCCTGGAGATTTTGGTCCTATTTTATTGAATTTGGCCGGACCCGGTTTTAATCGAGCGAAAATCGGCACTGGTAGGCTGGTTTTTGGAAATGAAGGGGAGAACCTGAATTTTTCGGAGGTGTCTTTTACGCTGAAAGGCGGCTCTATACCGGACCAGCAGATAAACGGCCAAGATCGGACCTGTCCTCTGAATGGAAAGGTTATTTTTGAAGATACGAACATAAGCCTAAGCGGGACCATCAAAACCACCGCCGGGATGCTCAAAAACAAGGCAGAGTTAAGTATTCCCATAGACGTGGAGATTACTCACTTCTCAGAAATAGCTATAGCATCACCTGATAAGATTACTGCAGCAATTCCCGTTGATTTAACCTATATGGCCGCGTGGGTTGAGTCAGTTACGTTTCAGGAGCTTGGGATTACGTTGAAAATCGCGCCCCGTATTGACGGCTTGAACGTAAATTTCCATGCTCCGGTTTTTGGTATTGATGAGACGCAGATATCATCAGAAACAACCTTCAAGGAGGGAATGGCTTTTAGCCCTTCTGATGACTATATACTCAACCTCGCTACGGATTATAGTCCTATTACGATTACTGTTGGTCGCCAGGGAGATATACTGACTTTGTATGATGTTACTCCCGGAGACCCAATAGAGCTTGCCATTGCGATTGAACAACCACTGGTTTTCGATTGGACGAAGGCGGTAGTATATCCAAACAAACTTTTCGACTATTTGAAAACCGAGGCAGAGAAAGACCCGAATGCTGCTCCTCCACCTCAATTTAATGGTCACTTTCCTGCCGACGGGGAACAGGGGTTTGATCTGAGTCAATTTACCGAGTCTTTAAATAAGATCATGGCGGAAGGCGAAATTGACAAGATCGAGTTTGATAGCATTCCTATGAACCTCTATGTAACCGGGGCGGATGTTCTGAGTAGTATCAGTATAAAGATGGATGCCCGATATAATTCAGATACAGTAGAACAACTTACAGAGGGGAAGTCTCAACCCCTTAAGAAGATGTCAGAACCCCTTGGTGATTTCCCTACCGATGGGAAATATTTAAGGAAACTGCCAGATGCATCTTTTTCAACCGACTTGGCCGGTATTTTCAATGCTAAACCAAAGGACCTCTTTCTGGACTATGAGTTAATGTTCGAGCCTACGATGACCCTCTATCGTGACGGAGGAGATTTGAACCTGACGCTCAAGCCTGATCTGATCATCGAACTGCCTCTGAAGTTTAAGATAGCAGCCGAGGAGCAACCTGATGACAATGGGAAGTACTATGCCCAATTAGACCTCCAGGGACTGATACCCCAGACGAGTGGAGATTTGCTCGGCAGAACCGGGCCGAATGATCCGCTTGATGAGAACTTGGAGTATGTTGACTATATTTCCTTTAATGTGAACTATACCAACACCCTAGGGTTAAGCGGTACCTCGATATTGCTAACGGTGAAAGAGGATACAGAGACCCGTTTTAGTAAACCCCTGCTCCAGTTATGGGATGGGGGACCCCATGAGAGTCTCTTGCAGCTTCAGGTGGAAGACCTCAAGTACCCCTTTAAGCCGGAGATCGAAATAAAGATTGATGCTAAACAACGAGGAGGTTATGGTATCCTGGAGATTAAGCAGGGCAAAAAACTGGAAATAGCCATAACGGTGCAGGTGAAAGCCAGGATCGATCAGGAAATTGAGCTATAAGGATGAAGCAGCCGATACCGGTCTATACATTTCTGTTGTGGATAAGCTGCTGGTGGACGCAGCCCCTCTGGGCCGAAAAACCCTTCAGATATGTTGAGTTCGGCCTTGATGGATATGCAGGGCTGGCGTCCAATTATATCGGCCTCTGGGATGTTTTTAACGAAGACCGGGTCGTTAAGCTCGATTTAGATGCCCTGCCGAGCGGTGATTTTGCGGTGAATGGCGAAGCAGGGGCGCGGGTGTTCTTTAATATCAATGTTGGCGAGAAGTTCGGGCTTGGATTTTTCGCCGGTGTGAACACCCTATTCTACCAGAGCCTGTCCCACACGCTGCTCAAATTTCTAGCCCAGGGGAATGGGGATATGCGGCAGTATACGTCGGATATCGCCCTGGGGGGAAGTGTGTTCGCCGACGCGGGTATACAGATGTCCCTCAAGATCGGGAAACTGCATGCCGGGTTTTCACCGGCCATGTATGTTCCACTCTTGTACCTGCCGAAGCCGCTCATACGGTATCAATTCGACAGCAGCCTGGATAGTATGTATCTTGATATAAATGCAGATGTAAACGCCTATACCCCTATTTCCATTGAGAACGTCATGGAGGGTAATCTGGCTATTTCTACAGACACCATCATGGATCTGCTTGATGCACGGGGCTTCGATGTTTCCCTCAACGCCGAATACGCCCTGGTCCCCATGCTTGATGTGGGAGGGATCGTTACCAACATACCGCTGATACCTGCGGTGCTGGCCCACCAGACCCATATTGACTTTCATTATCGTTATGATCCAGCTGAGGGTATCTACGACTCGCTGCTTAATAACAGCTTTGAGTTTGATGACCTGGAGTTTAATGATCCGGTCTATTCAGATAACGCATCCTTCCGTGTTTTCCGCCCCCTGCGCTTTGATTTCTACGTGTTATTCAAACCCCTAGTAACCAATACGGTGATCATCAAGCCGAACATAGGGTTTTCCGTGTTGACCGTATACGATGAAGCCTGTTTTAACATGGGCCTTGAGGCACGGTTGCGGGTTGGGCGCATACTTTTTTTCCGTATCGGGACGCTGTACCAGGAGAAAATCTGGCGGAATCAGTTTAACCTGGGCTTGAACCTGCGGCTCATTGAACTGGACCTGGGATTGAATCTCCAGTCCCAGGATTTAAAGGGCATTTTCGATATTAAAGGCGCCGGGGTATCTATTGGCATTCGTATAGGTTTTTAGCATACTGTTAAAGGGAGGTTTTATATGTTTGGAACGATGTTTTTTTTGTCGCGTTCCAGTGGGGCACCCAGGTTGAAACCGGGTATGATGTGCGGTGTTTTATTCGGGGCCGCCATTGCCGTTGCCGCAGACCCTATGGTTTTTACCTACAAGGTGGGCGGATTTGAGGTTTACATGCTGGTGGAGAACCGGGGCCAGGGGCGCAGTTCCATCCTCATCGGTGTGAATGATGCCCAGCTCAAACAGTATGTACCTGGAGGTACTTATCAATCGGAGACGAATACCTTTCTCATCCGCACCCCGGATCGTATCATCCTGGTGGATACGGGGTTTGGAAGCACGCTGTTTGAAAGCATGGGCGTCCTGGGGATAAAGCCCGAGCAGGTTGATACGGTACTCCTCACCCACCTGCACGGTGATCACATCGGGGGGCTTCAGAAGAACGGGCAGGCACTGTTCCCCAAGGCTGAGGTGTATCTTGCCCACCAGGAACGGGAATACTGGACCCGGACCAATGTGAATCAGGCTGCAGTGGCGGCCCTTGCCCCCTACGGTTCCAGGGTCCATACCTTTCTGCCTGGAGACTTGGGCGCTGCCGGGGAACTCTTGCCTGGGATCACCCCCATTGCGGCCTTTGGTCACACCCCGGGGCACACCCTGTACCTGGTAACATCGGCGGGGAAAAAGCTCCTCATCTGGGGCGATCTGATGCACGTTCAGGGCATACAGTTTCCCCTTCCTGGTATCTCAGTAAGCTATGACACGGACCCCGCAGCAGCCGCGGCCATACGCAGGCGGGTCTTGGAATATGCTGCCCAGAACAGCATACCGGTTGGTGGCATGCACCTGAACTACCCTGCTGTGGGCACAGTACGCGCCGAAGGGGATGGTTTCGGGTTCCGTCCGCTTAATTAAGAATCCCCCACCATGAAGACACGGGTCGCGCTCCGTGGGAGCGCGTGGATTGAAACAATTCGGCACTGTTCCAGTTCCTTGAGGCGTTTTTCCTCCACTTTTATGTGGAGGTTTTTTTCCTGCGTCGGAATCACCAGCCCCTTTGGTCCGTTCTTTGAGCGGCGCAGGAATTTAACCGAGGTGTAGAAAAGGTCCCCTTCGCCGTTGTTGCGGCCCTTTGAATAGAATATCCCCAGGTTCCCTGCGTCCAGGAGTATGTCCAGGGGAACGGTTTTGCCAGAGCGTTGCTTAATAAACACGTATGACCCGGGGTAGTCCCGGGCGTGGAGCCAGAGGTCGTTTCCTTTGACGTGTTTCCGCAGGAGTTCGTCATTTTCCGCCGCGTCCCTGCCGACGATGATGAGCCAATCCTTACGGCGGAAGGAGAGTCCCGGCCGTTTCCGGTCCAGCTTGCGATCCGGCGGCGTTTTTACACTCCCGGTTTTAAGGAGCTTGTACAGTCTGAGGGGATTGGTCTCTTCGAGGAAAGCCCCCAGGCTTGATTCGAGCCTGATCAGCTCCGCTTCCTCAGCCTCGATTTCAGCCCGAAGCTCCGCAAGGCCCTTGGTTGCCTTCCGGTAGTGATCATAGTACTGTTCCGCCTGGGCCACCGGGCTTTTCTTGGGGTCCAGCTTAATCCTTATGGTGTCCCCTGCAGCGTAGAAATTGTCCGCCTCAAGCCATTCGTCCCCGGTAGTGATGGATCCCATATTCGCCAGGATGATATCCCCATATTCCCTAAACCGGTCTGCAGTGGCATAATCGGTTTCCTTGACCTTGAGGTGTTCCAGGGAAACCTTCAGGCGCCCGATGCTCCCCTCAAAGCGCTTCCGTGCCTGTTCCCGCAGGGCCTCCAGGGACAGGGCGCCCCCCTGTTCGGCGTACCAGGCATCGATCTTTTCATTAAAGGAACCTGGACCGGGCAGTTCCCGGACTGCATACTCCCGGACCTTTTCAGGGGGCCTCTCCTGGGTTGCTGCCGCTGCCAGGGCTGTTTCCGGCGCATAGTGGCCGCCGCTTATTTCTCCCCGTTTGGGAAGGCGCCGCATAGCATCCAGGACCGCGCCTTCCTCATCAGTAACCACCACATTGGCCGCATTAGACCAGAGCCTGATGTAGAGCCTGAACCGGTGCACCCCCAAGCGGACTATGATGCGGATGATGCGGTTATCCCCTAACTGAACCACTTCTTCTATCCAGCCATTGACGATCCGGGAATTGAGGAATTCCGCGAAGCGCAGGGGGGTATCATTTTTAGGAATCCCCTTAAAGGTCTCGTGGATTCTGCAAGCCCCGGGGGTCAGGGCAATGAGCAGGGTTTTGCTGCCCCCTTTCCCGTGAATCTTGAGGGAGAGCACATCATAGGTACTTTGCACCACCTTCTGTATTTGAGAACCAGGCAGCTCCAGCTCAGAGAGGATGAGGTTAATTTCTTTCCAGTTAAGGGACATAAGGGCCTCCAGATTACTATCAGCATAGTCTATCCATTACTGATTGACAAACCAGGAGCCGGAATCTACAATCGGCAAGGTGTTTGCCATAGCGGGGAAATATGTTACGAATTTTTTCTTTTTTTTCTTTTTTTTCTTTAGTGCCCTTGTTTGCCTGCTCATCTCGGGCTGTACGGGAGAGGTCAAAGGGGGGGTAAGGGGTAAAGCTCCGGCGGAAGCGGGCACGGCGCTTGCCAATGCTGTTGCTGAGGAGCCGGCCTTTGAAGACCCTGTGGAATACCGCGAACAGGCGGCCCGCATCGCCGCTCTTATGGATGACCGGCTCCTTGCAGGGCAGGTGTTGATGACCGGTATTGACGGGAATGTGGTCTTGGGGGAAACCATGGAGGACCTGCTTCGGGCCAGTCCCCCAGGGGGAATCATGCTTTTTAAGTACAACCTTGACGCTGAAAAAGACCAGGTCCGTTTTTTTTTGGAAGCCTGTTCAGCCCTTATCGCGGCGGCAGCTTGTCCTGAGCCAGCCCCTGGAGGTGAAATGGGAGCAGGTCCGGGAATCGCCCCGTTTATCGCCGTGGATCACGAGGGGGGACAGGTTTTCCGTTTTGGGCCTGAGGTGGGCCGGCTTCCCGCAGCGGCTTCGTTCTGGGAGACAGCCCAATCAGCGGGAAGGGACTATGCCCTCCATGCGGTTGAGGAGGGGGCTTACCGGTCGGGACAGGAAATCCGGGACCTGGGCATCACCATGAACCTTGCCCCAGTGGCGGAGATCCTTGATGAGGAGAACGGGCTGTTTTTGGAGACCCGTTCCTACGGACCGGATCCGGTTTTCGTTGAGGCCGCAGCGGCGGCGTTTATCCAGGGTATGGAAGCGGCGGGCATTGCCTGCGTGGTGAAGCATTTCCCTGGAAACACCGGTGCAGACCCCCATAGCGGGAGAGCCGTATTATCGGTGGATGGGGAGGTCCTGGATAGGATGGTCCAGCCCTTTGCCTCCCTGATCCATCGAGTGAAGCCCCCAGGGATGATGGTCTCCCACATCGTGGTACCTGCCTGGGATGGAGAACACAACGCAAGCCTTTCCCCCCGGGTCATCCAGGATTGGCTCCGGGGGAACCTGGGATTTACCGGTATCCTGTTGGCAGATGATTTTTCTATGGGCGCGGTGGCGGTTTTCGACTTAAGCCCCGAAGACGCAGCAGTGGAGGCCCTCAACGCGGGTATTGATATGGTGATGACCTGGCCCCGGAACCTGAGTGCTGTACACGGCGCAATCCTCGCTGCAGTACAGGAGGGCCGCCTCCCCAGGGAACGGCTTCGGCAGGCAGTGGAACAGATCCTGTTTGAGAAAATCCGGTATGGACTGGTGCCGGAGAACAATGGATGGTGAAAGATATGGTAAAAATCGAAGATTCCAGAATACTCTATATGAGTGAACCCTGTCTGGTACTGAACAAAGTGCCTGGAGAAGCGGCCCAGGGGACAGGAACAGGGATGGTGAACCTTCCTGCAGTATTGGCGGCGCAATTCGGGGGAGTACCAAAGAAGGGCGGCGGTACCTTCTTCCCAACTGCGGTGCACCGGCTGGATGTTCCTGTTTCAGGATGCCTCCTCTTTGCCCGCACGCCCCAGGCGCTTTCCTTTCTAAACGCCGCCTTTGCCACAGGGAAGACGGAGAAACGCTATTGGGGGATCATAGAGATGCCCCCATCCTCCCTGACCCTGCCTGAGCAGGGGGAACTGATCCATTGGCTCATAACCGATACCAAACGGAATAAAACCATAGCCTATGCTGAAGAACCCTCCAATCGTCACCTGAAAAAGGCGATACTCCGTTACCGCGTGAGGGGCCAGGGCACCCATTATATGTTTTTGGAAATAGAACTCATCACCGGCGGGCATCACCAAATCCGCGCCCAGCTCGCTCGTCTTGGGCTTCATATAAAGGGAGACCTGAAATACGGCGCCCGCCGGGGGGAAAAGAGCGGCGGCATAGGACTTCACGCCTATTCCCTCTCGTTTCCAAACCCTGGGGTGAAAGGTGAGACGGTGCAGGTGACTGCCCAGCCGCCTGCTGGTCATGCGCTCTGGGAAGCCTTTGAACAGGCAGGTGAGCATGTTTACAAGCCGGCTTAGGGTGCATTATCTTTAACAACAGGAGATAAAAAAGTAATGGGTGCTATAGCATTTGAGACCTATGTAAAGCCCGGCATGAAGGGCGAAAAAGAAACGGTGGTAACGGAACAGTACACCGCCCGTGTCTGGGGAAGCGGTGGGCTGCCAGTATACGCGACTCCCGCCATGATAGGCCTCATGGAAGGGGCCTCGGTTGCCGCAGTGGACAGCAATCTACCTGCAGGCTTTTCCACAGTGGGGACGCTTCTCAATGTGTCCCACATCGCCGCCACACCCCTTGGCATGACGGTCCGCGCTTCTGGTGAGCTGCTGCAGATTGAAGGCCGGCGCCTGGTGTTTAAGGTCGAGGCCTTTGATGAAGTGGAAAAGATCGGTGAAGGTACCCATGAGCGATACATCATCGAAAATGAAAAATTCTTAAAAAAAGCGGAAGCTAAAAAGCACTAAGCTCACCTCAGTGGCAAATCTTCAAGGTAAACCTGGTGGCAAAACGTTCTTGTGGCGCCAGGGAAAGGGGTATGAGGGGCATAATGCAGGTGGATTGGTACATATCCACCATGCGCCCTCCTAAGGGACAGGGGGTGTGGATGGGCAAGATCCAGGCGTCAAAGTTCCGGTCTCCCATAAGGTATAGGATCGCCTCGTTTTTTATATCCTGAAATTTGATCCCTTCAAGGCCCTCCAGGAACGTTTCCTGGGGGGCGGTTACTTCTGTTACCCGGGTATTGAGTTTAAAAATCCTCAGCAAGGCATCCTCCTCCCCAGGAAAGGAAAGGTCTATACTGGGAATAAAGGTAAGCTGTTGCTCCGCTGGTCCGTGATTGGTCATGGAATAGTAGAGGGTAAGGGTATCTTCGTTAAGATGATAGGTTTTGTCCAGCTCTATGGTCCCATAAGGCCCCTCGGTTTTTGGGGGCAGTCTGAAATGCACTTTTCCATGTTCCCGGTCCATTTCTACCAATTCAAAGCGTTCGTTTCCACATATACGGATACTGCGGGCTTCCTCAGCACTGGGGTCGCTTACCCAGCCTTTCAGTAAGTGGTCTTTAAGGGCATCCTGAAAAATAGGGTCCGGCGAAACCAGGTGATCCGCAAAGGCAGTACGCCGGTTTCCCCTTTTACCGGGAAGCTCCTGCACGCGCCGGGAAAAGGTATCCAGATAATTCCAGGTCTTGGGAAGGTAATCCAGTTCAAAAACACTAGCCCCCTCAAGTTTGATGTAACAATTGATATACTCACCCTGAAAAAGATACTCCCCTTCGCCGTCCAAATCAAAATCAAAATTCATAAGCGACGGGATAAAGTCCCCTTTTTCACGGGTGATCTTTTCCGCCCCCAACAGGGCCTTGTATGCGGCTTTCCTGATGCTATGACGGTAGATACCGCCATGCATCGCAGGGCAGAAGGAATCATAGCCCTGGGCCTTCCACAGTTCCTCCCGTGCAGCACGTTTGCGGGCCTTATCCCCCCGGAGTTGGTGGATGAGTACATGGGTAAACATCATCTTGGAATAGATGCCGTTTGCCTCGGGGAAGCTGATCAGGAAGCGCTGGGGCAGACTCGTAGGGGGGTCGCCTTCTTCCTGCATGGAGCTGGGGAAATAGGCTTTTTTAAGACCCTTGAGGTTCTTGAAGAACTTACCGGGGCTGGTAAATTCAAGCTGGGACTCGAAACGGGAAAGGTCTTCAAAAAACTGGTGAAAGGTTAGCTCCGTGGATTGGGAATCGCCGTTTTCAGCAAAGAACCGCTCCGGGAAGGTGCAGATAATACGCTCCGTTCCCGGAGGAGTATCCCGAATCAGGTCTTCCAAAACCGAGACCGCCCTTTTCTGGGCAAACGCGGCGTTTATCCTGCTGGAAACCGGAAAAATCGTGATGAGTTTTCCCTGATCCTCGCTGATACAGGGGGCAAGCGCCTCACCGGATAAGCCTGCCAGCGTAAACTGCCCTTCAGCAAGGAAGGTATACCCCATCCCGCAAGTACTCAAAGGCCCCACCAGATGCTGTTCCCAGGCCAGGGCCGGGAGTCGACAGCCCTGGGGCCGCTTCCCGAATTGCTTGCGGAGGTAGGTGGTAAGGAGTTCGATTTGTCCTATTTTGTCCGAGAGGGGGAGCAGGGGCATCATCGGTTCATAGAACCCACCTCCCAGCAGTTCCACCTGTTTCCGGGAAACCAGATCGTCGATGAGCATGAAAAATTCAGGGTGGGCTTTTTCTATCCAATGCAACAATACCCCGGAATAGTGCAGAACCACCTGGATCTTGGGGTATTTATAGAGGGTGGAGATAAAGGGTTTTAACCTGGCAGTATAAGCTCCTTCAAATTCATCATCTCCAGCTCCATAGGGAATATGATGATGAGCACCTAAAATAAAACTAAGCGTATGGTTCATTTTTTCCTATGAGGTATTGTAGCCTACTTTCTCGTTCCTGAAAAGCTCAATCCAGGGCCGATCAAAAAACCCGGCGTTGAGCCGGGCTTTTACATCATACCGTTACGTCGTTTAAACTCAAGGGCAACAAGATGTTACTCGATAACCGCGATAATATCCGACATCTTGAGGATAAGATGCTCCACCCCGTCAATCTTGACCTGGGTTCCGGCATACTTATCGTACATAACTTTTTGCCCCACCTTAACCTTGATCACCTCTTGGTCATCACCGATGGCCACCACCAGACCGGTCTGGGTTTTTTCCTGGGCGGTATCGGGAATGATGATACCACCGGCAGTTTTAGCCTCATTTTTTTCGAGTTTAACCATGACTCGATCTACTAAAGGTTTTACGTTCATATTTTATGCCTCCATTTGTGTTATAATAATAGAATATACGAAGAAATTATCCTGATGGTCAAGAAAATATATTGAATTTTTAACAGGATCATTTTGATACACTTTTTGGCCTCTTTTTGAAAAAAGGGTCAGAAGGGCCTAGCCAATGGGGGTATCCTTACCAGTACCTCTGTGCTCATGCCTTTAATGCCTTCCTCATCATCAAATTACCGCATCCAGCGGCATCCTCTTGACTTGGCATACTTATTGCTTCTATTATGCATGATGAAACAAGGAGCTATTACCATGACAACCATAAAAATGAAAAAAGAGAATGATCTCGCAGGGAACGCTGGTTCTGATGAAAATGTTCTTTCCATGTATTTAAAAGAAATTAACCGAATACCTCTTTTGACCAAGGAGGAAGAAGAGCAGATTGCACGGGCAGCGGCCCAGGGTAATAAAGCGGCGCGGGATAAACTAGTGAGCGCCAATCTTCGTTTTGTGGTCAATGTGGCCAAGAAATATCAAGGGCAAGGGCTTCCCCTCTCGGATCTTATCAGTGAGGGCAATATCGGCCTCTTAAACGCTATCGAACGCTACGATGTGGATAAGGGGTATCATTTCATTTCTTACGCGGTCTGGTGGATAAGACAGGCCATTCTCAAGGCGATTTGTGAGAAGTCCCGGATGATCCGGCTTCCCCTGAACCGGGCCAACGAACTGGTGCAGATTGAAAAGGCCAGGAAGCTGGTCCAGGACGATCATGGCACCCGGGCGGAGATCATCGAGATTGCCCGCTTGCTGGAAATGGACGCGGATCATGTGGAAGACCTGGTGAACATCAGCCGGGACCTTATATCCCTAGAAAATCCCGTATACGCTGAGAAGGATTCTTCCAGCTTGGGGGATTTTATTGAAGATGAAAACTACTGCGCTCCGGACGAGCATGCCGTTACCAGCGCCCTGCAGGACGATATCGAAATGGTCCTGCGCACCCTCAATAAAAAAGAAGCGGAGATTATCCGTTTCCGTTTCGGGTTGGGGGATAATGTGCCTATGTCATTAAAGGAAATTGGAGATCGCTTTAACCTGACCAAAGAGCGGATCCGGCAGATTGAAAAGAAGGCCCTAAAACGGCTTCAGCATCCTTCCCGGCAACGGATCCTAGAAAGCTATGTAGCTTGACCGGTTGGCCGTCGGGCAGTATCACTATTCGTGTCTATGAATAGTGATACTTTACCATCAATTTGGCTTTGCCAATGTATAAAATTCTTTTTTTCCTCTGAAAATATACGGTATGGGCTTGACTTTATTTATGTTTCTTGTATTATGGAGAAAGGGGATAGTAACATTATCAGATAGATTAGTGTAACTCTCTCAAATTAAATACCTTGCAAGGGGTTGTGAGTATGAAAAAGCAAGCAGTACTACTGCCTGGAACCGTATTAAAAGAGACTTTTCTTGATACCTATCAAATTACGGTTGCTAAATTGGCGGAGGATATCGGGTTGAGTCCTTCCGCAATACGGCAAATCGTCAATAATAAGGCAAAGGTCAGTCCGCATATTGCATTACGGTTATCAAAATATTTTGGTACCGATGTGTCCTATTGGGTCAATTTACAAAACGCCCATGATATCGCCGAACTGGATAAGGATGAAAAATTGGTGGAGGCAGTGAAAAACATTGTCAAGGCCAAAAAGCCGGCGCCTTCAAAACAAGCGGTTGTTAAACCGACTCGGGCTAAGAAAGGTGCAGCCGCAGCCGCCGATACGATTACGTCCTCTAAGAGACGGCAGACGAAAAAAGCTGCTGGAAACTAATACGTAAGACAAGGTGATGGTACCCTCCGTGGCAGGGGGACATCATATCGCTTCGATGTATATACTATCCCGAAAATCCGCCGCTATGCGGCGGATTTTTTGGATCGTCTTAATTTCAATCTGGCGGACCGATTCAGGGGAGATTCCCAGTTTAGCGCTGATTTTTTTCAGGGTATGCCGTTTGCAGCCGTTAAGCTCATAGCGGTATATGAGGATTCGTTTTTCCCGGTCTGCAAGCTGGGCGAGTATGCGGCGAGTATCATCCAGGGAACAGCGCTTGAAAAATGCCCGCTCAGGACTATAGGTATAGTCCTCGTGCATATCTATCACCCCGAGGGATTCATCTGCACTATGTTCTGTTTCCAGTGGTAAGAGGCCGTTGGTCAGGTTGAGAATCAATGCAATGTCCTCCAGGGGAAACCCTATTTCGGTGGCTATTTCCTCCAGTTTGGGCCGGCGCATGAGGGTTTGGCCTAAGCGCTGAGAAGCTTTCTGTACCTTGCGCAACATTTCTTCTTTCCGGTGGGGCAGATAAATGGTGCGTCCATTATTCGACAGGGAACGGACAATGGCCTGGCGGATCCACCAATTGGCATAACTTGCGAAGCGGACCTTCTTTTTACCATCATATTTATCCGCGGCATACATAAGCCCCACATTCCCTTCCTGAATAATATCCATTAAAGGAACATCCGGCCTGAGATAGGTCTGGGCTATCTTGACCACCAGCCTCAAGTTTGCCTCGATCAATCTGGTGCGGGCCGTTTCATCCCCCTGCTTTCTGCGTTCAGACAGTTCCTGTTCCTCTTCAAAGCTTAAGAGCGGAATTGCCTTGATCTGCTTAAAATACATCAGTAAAGCGCCATCTTTTTTATGGGATGCTGCGGGGGATACTTCTTTTTTCAGGTTCACGAGGTCCTCCAGAATGAAATCTTAGTATTCTTAATAAGCAACTTTCATGCCAATTGCCGCTACTATACCTGAAATTACCTTAATTCTTTTACGATAATGAACGGCGCCGAGACGCCCGGCAGGTTTGTATGATATTTTATACAGTTGTCTGTATAATAACTATAATCTAAAACAATCACTTGACAGCGGATTCAAGGAGGTATAGACTCTAGTGTTATACACTCATGGTTGCAACAAAGTCTTCCATAGAACTGAACATATATGGTTGTAACAAAACCTTCCATAAATAATACGATTAAAAAATCTCACCATTAAACCGTATCAAAGAACTATGATGCTGGAGACTAACGAGTATTAGGTCCTATGGTTTCGGTTTTTATTAAAAGGAGAAGCTTGGAATGTCTGTAAGTACATTTAAGAGAGGCTTGCGTTTTCCTTCAACCCGAAAGGACGCTACCGAGGGAAAACCGGTAGATTTGACGCCGCCTCCGAAGCAGGTGATTATTCCCATTAATCAGCATCTTGGCGCGCCGAATCAGAGTCTCGTCAAGGTTGGGGACCGGGTTACCCGGGGGCAGAAAATTGCCGATGCGGCAAGTCCTGGCCCCATGACTGCGCCGGTTCATGCCTCTATTACGGGGATTGTGAAGAAAATCGAGCCACATACCCAGTCGAATAACAGCGACGGGCCGTGTATCATTATCGAGGCTGCCCCTCCTGAAGAGGGCGCTCCTGATACGGTATTGATGCCGCCTTTGGACCCGTTTACCTGCACCAAAGAGGAGGCCCTCAAACGGATTCGGGACGCGGGTATCGTGGGCATGGGGGGTGCGGGTTTCCCCACCCATGTGAAACTGAATCCACCGCCGAATAAACGCATTGATTTCATCATTGCCGACGGCGCTGAATGTGAGCCATATCTCACCACCGATGAGGCGGTACTGACTGAAAAACCCCACCTTCTGGTGAAGGGGCTTGCCATTGTGATGAAGATTACCGGGGTGAACCGGGCCATCATTGGGATGGAGGACAACAAGGAAAAGCTTATTCCCATGATCGAGCGGGAAGTCCGGCTGGGGGAGTATCCAGGGGACATCCAGGTGGGGCTTTGTAAGACCCGCTACCCCCAGGGAGGAGAAAAACTGCTCATCACTGCCCTGACCGGCAGAGAGGTGCCTTCTGGCGGGCTTCCGGCAGACGCGGGCTGCATCGTCCAGAACGTGGGAACCCTGGTGGCCATTGCCGAAGCCTTTACCCTGGGGAAGCCTCTGATTGACCGGGACCTCACGGTGAGCGGCAATGCCTGCAAGACCCCCCGGAACATCCGAGCTCCCATTGGTACGCTGATCCCGGACCTGCCCCCGGAATTTATAGACGTTGATTACGGTAAACTCAAGCGGATCCTCTTTGGCGGTCCCATGATGGGCAGTTCCGTGCCGAATCTGCTGATTCCGATTCAGAAAAACACCTCGGGGATCATCCTCATGACCGCGGAAGAAACCGCTGCGGTTGCCGAAAGTCCCTGTATCCGGTGCGGACGCTGTCTCAGGAACTGCTCCTGCCGGCTCTCGCCGGTGATCATGAACATGGCCCTGGAAGCGGGGGACTTGGACGAAGCGGTCAAGGCAGGACTCATGGATTGTATTGAATGTGGGGCTTGCACCTACATGTGTCCTGCCCGGATTAAACTGGTGCAGCGGTTCAGAGTGGGGAAGGGACGCTTACGCGCCCGGCAGCAAGCTCAACAGGCTCAACAGGCCCAGAAAGCAGCGGCAGAGCAGAAAAACGCTCAGGCGGGCGCCCCGGCCCCGACGCGTACCTAAAGGAAAGGAGTTCTTATGGCAGAAAATAACCAACAGCCCTTGCTGTTTCTTTCATCCAGTCCGCATATTGTTTCTCCGGTTACCACCCAGCAGCTCATGGTACATGTGCTTATCGCCTTGGCGCCGGTATCGATTTTCGGCGTTGTCATTTTTGGCGTGCCTGCACTGTTAAATATCCTGGTCTCGATGGTAACGGCGGTGGTTGCAGAAGCCCTGTTTCGGTGTATCACTAAACAGGATATCCGTATTAAAGACGGTTCTGCAGCGATAACCGGGCTGCTCCTGGCCCTGGTAATCCCCCCCTCAACCCCCCTCTGGATGACCATCCTGGGGGCGATTTTCGCTATCGTCATTGCCAAGGAGTTCTTTGGCGGGCTTGGGGCCAACGTGTTCAACCCCGCCCTCGTCGGCAGGGCCTTCCTTATCATGAGCTTCCCTGCGGCGATCACCACCTGGACCCGTCCAGACGGCGTAACTGGCCCAACTCCCTTGGGCATCGTCAAGCTGGGAGGTACCATCCTGGATGTGGGAGCGGATTTCGGCATTGATCCGGTTACCTATGGCGGGGTCCTCAAAACCCTGTTCCTGGGCAACTACGCCGGGTGTATCGGTGAAACCTCTATACTGCTGATCCTGGTGGGCGCGGTGTACCTCCTCGTGGTCAAGGCCATGGATTGGCGGGCTCCTGCGGCCATGGTGGGCGCCACGCTCATCCTGTCCGCCCTGCTGGGGATGGACCCACTCTTTGCCCTTTTGAGCGGCGGCGTGTGTTTCGGCGCGGTGTTCATGGTTACTGACTATGTGTCCGCACCGCTTACCGCCAATGGTAAATTCATCTTTGGGTGCGGCGCGGGGATCATCACGGTGCTTATCAGGAAGTGGGGCAATTACCCTGAAGGGGTTACCTACGGCATCCTCATGATGAATGCCCTCACGCCCTTCCTCAACCGGTTGCTGCAGAAGAAATACGGCTATGTGCCGCCAAAAAAGCCTGAAGCAAAGGGGGCTGCAAAATGAAGGATATGTTAAAACTCGGTATTGTGCTGGCCCTGTATGCCACGGCGGCTTGCGTGGGTCTTGCGTTTGTGTATTCCGGTACTGAAAAAGTCATTGCCGAACGGCAAGCAGCGGATTTGAACGCGGCCCTGCAGGAACTCTTTCCCCAGGCCGATAGTTTCACGGATATTACCGGAGACCTCACGAGTCCCAATCCCCTGGTCGCCTTTGAATCCCAGTACGAGGCGCGGCAGAACAACGCGATCATAGGCGTTGCGGTTCGGGCTTCCACGGGCAGCTATGGCGGCCCCATCAAGGTCCTGGTAGGGGTCGGGGTTGACAACAAGCTCAGCAGGATTAAGGTGCTGGAGCATCAGGATACCCCGGGACTCGGGGCAAACGCCGGTTCTCCTACCTACTACGTGGATAAGCCCAACAAACTCACCTTTTACGGTCAGTTTGAAGGAAAATCCATCACCGATGCCTTTGAACCCCAAGCAGATGTTGTGGCCATCACCGCCGCCACTATTACCAGCCGGGCCGTTTCCTCGGTTGCTAAGGCTTCAGGCTCCGCGGCTGCCGCATGGCTCGCCGTACATAAATAGGGAGGTTCCTTCATGAAACTATTCAGAATCTTCACCAACGGCCTGGTACGGGAGAATCCCCTCCTCATGCTGATGATAGGGCTGTGCTCATCCCTGGCGGTAACCACCAGTGTTGCCAATGGGATCGGCATGGGACTGTCCATGACCTTCGTGCTCCTCATGTCAGAAGTGGTCATCAGCATCTTCAGGAAGCTCATTCCCGATTCCATCCGTATCCCGGTGTTCATCATTGTCATTGCCGCCTTTACCACGGTCATTGACTACGTGTTAAAAGCCTATTTCCCGGATCTTTCCAAGGCCATGGGGGTGTTCATTCCCCTCATCGTCGTGAACTGCATCATCATGGGCCGGGTTGAATCCTTTGCCTCAAAACAGGGTATCATTAATGTCATCCCCGACGCCCTGGGCATGGGCCTGGGCTATACCTGGGTACTAACTGGCATCGCCGTGGTCCGGGAACTCCTGGGAGGCGGAACCCTCCTGGGTATCCAGATCCTCCCTGAAAGTTACCAGCCCATCCTGTTTTTCGTCCTGCCTCCGGGCGGATTCTGTGTGTTCGGCCTGTTTATCAGCCTGAACCTGTACATCCAGTCCCGGTTAAAACCCCTGGCGCCAGAACTTGAGAAGGGAGAACAAGCAGCATGACTCTGTTTAAAATTTTTATTTCAGCCTTTTTGATCGATAACGTGATTCTCATGCGGTTCCTTGCCCTCTGTCCCTTTATCGGGATGAGTACCGATGAGGATAAATCCATTGGCATGGGCCTGGCGGTTACCTTTGTTACCGTACTGGCAACCTGCGTTACCTGGCCCATCTATAAGTTCATCCTGGAACCCTTGGGGCTGGTGTTTCTGCAAATCCTGGTTTTCATCCTGGTTATCGCGGCCCTGGTTCAGCTCGTGGAATTCTACCTGAAAAAGACGGCGCCTGCCCTCTATGGGTCTATGGGTATATACCTTGCCCTGATTACTACCAACTGCGCCATCCTCGCGGTTACTTTTGACAACATCAGCAACGGGTATAACTTCATCGAATCCGTGGTGTACGCCATCGGGGTGGCCATGGGATTCCTCTTGTCCTTGCTGCTCCTGGCGGGAATCCGAAAGCGGATCCGCACGAGTCCTATCCCAGCGTTCTTGCATGGACGGCCCATCCTCTTCATTACTGCGGGCCTCATGTCCATGGCCTTTGCGGGTTTCTCTGGATTGGTTAAATAGGGGGATATATGAACATTGTACTAATTACCGCCCTTTTTGCCGTACTGCTGGCGTTTGTCCTGGGTTTAGCCCTGGGGTTTTTCAAGGAATTCTTCAAGGTTGAAGAGGACCCGTTGAAAGGCAAGGTCCGTGAGGCCCTGCCCGGAGCTAACTGCGGGGCCTGCGGGTTTCCTGGTTGTGATGGGTACGCCGGGGCAGTGGCTTCTGGTCAAGCGGAAATCAACCGCTGTTCTGTGGGCGGCGCGGCAGTGGCAAAACAGCTTTCCGCCCTCATGGGGGTAAGCGGCGCGTCGGTCGTGCCGGTGATAGGGGTGCTGGCCTGTCAGGGTTCCAAAGACCATGCCCGCCTCAAGGGGGAGTATGCGGGGCTGCAAACCTGCCGGGGGGCGAAGCTCTCCGCCGGGGGCACCAAGCTCTGCGCCTGGGGCTGCCTGGGCTTCGGGGACTGTGTAAAAAGCTGCCAATTCGGTGCTCTCAGCATGGGGGCTAACGGGCTTCCCCAGATCGATACCCAGCTCTGCAAGGGCTGCAAGGGCTGCATGGCTGAGTGCCCCCAGCAGCTCATCCAGGTGCTTCCCATGGACCGGAAGGGAGCTGTGACGCTGTGCTCCAACCGGAATCCCCTCAAGGCCCAAGTGAAGAAGACCTGCGATGTTGGCTGTATCAAGTGCGAGCTGTGCGTGAAGAACTGCCCTGAAAAGTGTATCACCATGGAAAACGGTATTCCCAAGGTGGATTACGCCAAATGTACTTCCTGCGGGACTTGTGTTGCCAAGTGTCCGATGAAGGTGCTTAAGGTGGTTCAGGAGGGTCGTTTTATCGAGGCGAGTGCGGTGTAAAGCGGCAAGGCAATAAGTGAGTATCTTGTAACCGCGAAGTCGAATAAGTCAAAGAAGGAAAGAAAAACTACATTTAGTTATAAAAAACTTCTGCGACTTTCACGACTTTGTGGTTGTTTTATATTGGCAATTTCTCTCTTGACCACTCCCTTCCTGGGAACGTGCTGTCGGGTATTGACAGAAAACGCCTTCTTTACTATATACTAAATTCACATTTTAGTCCCTTGGAGGACAACCCTAACCATGCTGATATTATATTTCTTGATGATCCCTGCGGTATTGATGTTTTTGGTGGGTCTCTACTCTCTCTATGACAGCCGGAAAGCGCTCAAGGCAAATATTCCTTTGTATCTGTGCAGTTTTGGTTCGATGATCTGGACTGTCGGTATGTGGTTGTGCTACATGCAATTTTCGCCCTGGCTGAGTAAGCTGGGACTGTTTGTGGCTGAAGGGGTTACCTCCGCCGCGCTACCCATCATTACCTCCGCGATGTATCAAAAAAGTGACGCCTCAAAACTTGGAAAATATGGCCTGATTATTCAAAGCATCTTGTACCTGTTTTTTATGATTTTTCATTGCCTAGGGTACTATGTGAACGTAGAAAGTATAAATGGCGCCTTGGTCATGAGCGCCGGGGACAGTCCCATCTATTACGCATACATCTTGTTCAATGTATTGTCCCCCTTGCTCTGTATCGCCATATTATTGGAAATAGCAAT
The DNA here is from genome assembly GCA_031288975.1 of Treponema sp. Taxonomy (GTDB): domain Bacteria; phylum Spirochaetota; class Spirochaetia; order Treponematales; family Breznakiellaceae; genus JAITNP01. Next base: position 39,457 of record JAITQK010000076.1, read on the forward strand.
CAAGATGCGTTTCAAGCGGGAATGGTATTTTTCATTAGCCCTCATTCCCCTGTTTGTATTCGGCGATTACCTTTTGTACATCCGGTTCTTCGTGCCTGATTCGCGCCTCTTTGGATGCTTCGTACAAACTGCGATTGTAGTCGTATTGTTTCTTTTTACCAAACAGTACAATATTCGTTTGATCGCAGATACCAAGGCCGCTGAGATTGTGTTTTCTACGGTACGGACCCCTTTTTTATTCGCCAGTTTTCAGGGGAACATCTTTTACGCCAATACTGGCGCCTTGGGATTTTTCGGCTTATCCCTGAAAGGAATCCGGGGAAAAACCCTGGGGGATTTGTTTCAATTTGAGGGTATCGCCCCAGGCGGGTTTATCCGCCACAGGGCTTCCGCGCCGGTACAGGATACGTACCGGGCTATCGCCCGCAATAACCAGGCCCTCTGTCACCTTACCGTCATGTACCAGTATGACAACTTTGACGAACTGTTGTGCGCGGTCATTGAGGTATCGGATGTTACCGAACGGGAACAGCTCATTTCCCAGCTTGAGCGGGAACGTCAGAATGCCGAGGCTGCGGTGGTGGCAAAAAGTAACTTCCTTGCCAACACCAGCCATGAGATCCGTACCCCCATGAACGCGATCCTGGGGATGGCGGA
>JAITQK010000165.1 GCA_031288975.1 Treponema sp.
CTTGTTTAGAAAACCGGGTCTTGATAAACTCAAACACTATTTTCGCGTAGTCAATGGCGTTCTGTGCATCCTGATCCGTTAATGTTAATTCACGGGGATACCTCGGTGTAACGCTGAACTGATTCAAATATTCCAATTGAAACAAGAGATTTTTTATTTCTGCGTTATACGCCACGCAAAGACCACAAAGGTCAAGTAGATTGTGAATTTTAGGTGGAGTAATATCGTTAATAACGAGAAACCCTTTCAGGCTTTTTTCCGCGGATTGCTGGCAATGGTAACAGATAATTTCATCAGGACGTGGACGCATATTCATTAAATATTCTGCGCTGTTTACGTCCATTTCCGCAAACTCAAGCCATTCGTGCGCGTATTCTAGCGTATCCATTAAATCAGCCATAAATCATCACGCCTTTCTGGGCTACTTCCCGTTCAAGCGTAGGTGCGCCCAGTCTGTATCTGAACCGGTTTTTTTTCAGAACCAGAATATCTGTTGGTATGGATTTATGCCCATACAGCGCGTGATCAATCATACACCCCGCATCAAGATCGCGGATCGGCGCGTCGTCTCGCATTACCACATAAATATCCAGATCAGAATCCTCATGAGGCGTCCCATAAGCATAAGAGCCAAACAGATATATTTGCTCCACGGGAATTGTCCGGGTAATAATATCTTTTATGATGCTTAATTGTTCTTCCACGCTCTTTTCCATGTTCCCATAACTCCTTAAACCCAGTTTAGCATACGTCTGGGAAGCGTGTCAAGGCCGTTGCTCGTCGAGCCGATGCTTGCTATGCGATGTGTTACAAAAGCGGCTCAGTTATTTAGGGTTTGTATGACGAGGCAAAAGAACTTGCCGCAAAGAAACTTATTGTCCTTGAATTAAAATGGGTAAAAGGCTTTTTATTTCAATACAATAATGAGAGGTAAAATTGCAGTGAAGGAACGCCACTTCGCATGAGCAGCCTTTTCAATCGAAGGCTTTCCGGTAACGGCATATTCAACATGCCAGTTTACCGGAAACGCAGAGCAAATTTAATAGGTAACGCATACAAACCAATTGACACGTTTTGCGGTTTATGGGATACTGTTGTAAGCAGTATGAGCGACTCTATGACAATGGAGCGGGAGGTAGCGGATATTCGCCAGGCGCTTAAATCCGCGATTGACACGTGGCCGGTGCAGGTACTTTTTGCGGTGCAGGAGTTTGCGCTGTTTGAAACCCAGCAGTTGAAACGCCCTCATTGATACCAACATTCCCCTTGTCGGGAGCCTCGACCCCCGTATATCCTGTTATGCCGTTCCTAAGCTCAGGTTATGTACGGCCTGACCAGTAGGCTTCTCCCCAGCGTAGTTCATCCTGCAACCGCACCGGTTTGGTATCTTTATCGATCAGGACAAACTCGATACCCGCTATTTCAGCCCAATCCCGGAAATACTCACTGCTGAGGGCGGTGGCGTAGACCGAATGATGGGCGCCTCCGGTGATGATCCACGATTCCGCCGCATCCCGCAGGTTGGGATAGGGCTTCCACAAGGCCCGTGCCACGGGGAGCTTGGGCATGGCTTGGTCAATTGTGATGGTTTCCACCTCGTTGACGATCATCCGCAGACGATCCCCCAAATCGACTAGGGTAGCTAGTACCGCGGGGCCGGGGGCAGCGTCAAAGACCATCCGTGCGGGATCGGCCTTGCCCCCGATGCCCAGGGGATGCACCTCGATCCGGGGCTTCTTGTTGGCGATAGAGGGACAGACCTCCAGCATGTGGGCGCCTAGGGCTGCTTCCTTACCAGGTTCAAAATGGTAGGTGTAGTCCTCCATGAAGGAGACGCCTCCTGGAAGCCCAGCGGCCATCACCTTGGCGGAGCGGACCAGCATGGAGTGCTTCCAGTCCCCTTCGGCGCCAAAGCCGTAGCCCTGCTCCATGAGCCGCTGACAGGCTAAACCTGGAAGCTGAGGCAGGCCATGGAGGTCCTGAAAGGTGGTGGTGAAGGCTCCGGCGTGTTCTGTTTCAAGAAACTCCTTGAGGGCTATTTCGATCTTGGCCTGTTCCAGCATGGCGCTCCGCTTAGGTCCGGGGGAACGTAGATCCGGGGCCAGCTCGTAGGCAGCCTCGTATTCCCGTACCAGGGCTTCGGCACTCGCGTCGCTTACCTGGTTATACCGGGCCGCGAGATCGCCGATACCCCAGGTGTTGACCTGCCAGCCGAACTTGATCTGGGCCTCAATTTTATCCCCTTCGGTTACAGCAACTTCCCGCATGTTGTCCCCCAGACGGAGAACCGGTGATGCAATCCCGTCAAACCGGGCGGCAGCAGCTCGCATCCACACGCCGATTCGTTGGCGGACTGCTCCATCCTGCCAGAAACCAGCCACCACTTTTCGGGAAATCCGCATCCGTGCATAGATGTAGCCGTGCTCCCGGTCGCCGTGGGCGGACTGATTCAGGTTCATAAAGTCCATATCAATAGCAGACCAGGGAATATCCCGGTTGAACTGGGTATGGAGATGGAGCAGTGGTTTTTTGTTTATCCCCAGCCCGCCAATCCACATCTTCGAAGGAGAGAAGGTGTGCATCCAGGTGATGATGCCGGCGCAGTGCTGCGCGGCATTGGCTTCTTCAAAAAGTTTTCGTATCCCATCAGGTGATTTTGCCACCGGCTTTAATACCACGGTACCGGGAATGAGGGGGTCCCGGTCAAATTCCCCTGCCATAACCTGTGCGTGATCCGCGACTTGCTTTAAGGTTTCCTCTCCGTAAAGGTCCTGACTGCCCACGATAAACCAAAATTCAAATTTTTTAAGTTCCATTGTTTGCTCCTGATACTAGTTTTAACGTAAAGTCGCTACGGCGCTGCGTTCAATCGCGAGGCCCGCCTCATACCGTTTCATAAACACCGCGAAACCTGCGGTATCCTTTGGGTCCGGCTCTACACGCATCCCCGCGTTGCCGGCAAACACGGTTTCAGAGAGGTATGCCTCCAGGGTCTCATCTGCGCTCTTTTGCGACATATACGCCGCGAGAAGGGCGATGCCCCAGGCCCCACCTTCACCGGCAGACTCCATTACGGCAACTGGTACATTCAATGCCGCTGCCAAAAGGCGCTGGCCCACGCCTTTGGTTTTGAACAAGCCGCCATGACCCAGCAGGTTATCAAGGCGTACCTGCTCTTGCTCGGTGAGTATGTCCATGCCGAGCTTGAGCGTACCCATGGTGGAAAAGAGAATGGTGCGCATGAAGTTTGCCAGGGTAAACCGGCTGTCAGGGAGGTGGGCAAAAAGCGGACGCCCCTGTTCCAAGCCGGTGATTGGCTCACCACCGTAGTAGTTATATGACACGAGGCCGCCGCAATCGGCGTCGCCTTCCAGGGCTTTGTAATACAAGGCATCGTAGAGTGCGGACTTTTCGATTTTCGCGCCAGTAAGCGCGTTTAATTCCGAGAATAACTTAACCCAGGCGTCAAGGTCAGAAGTGCAGTTATTGCAATGCACCATGGCCACCGGCTTTCCAGAGGGGGTCGTAACCATATCAATCTCTGTCCAGACCTTTGACAACGGCTTTTCCAGCACAAGCATCGCGAATATCGAGGTGCCCGCCGAGACATTGCCGGTGCGCTCCTTCACACTGTTAGTCGCTACCATGCCAGTGCCTGCGTCGCCTTCGGGGGGGCAGAACGGAATGTCCGCTTGCAGGCCGCCGGAAGGGTCGAGCAGGTTCGCGCCTTCGGGAGTGAGTGCGCCGGCGTTCTCACCGGCGCAGAGAACGGTGGGGAGTATATTCTTCAGCTTCCAGTCAAAATCCCGGGCAAGCTCGTCGAACTGGTCCATCATGTTCTGGTTGTAATTCTGTATGGCGCTGTCTATCGGAAACATACCGGACGCATCACCCACGCCCAGCGCTTTTTGCCCGGTGAGACGCCAGTGCACATACCCGGCAAGGGTGGTGAGGAACGCTATGTCACGGACATGGGATTCCCGGTTCAGCATGGCCTGATACAGATGGGCAATACTCCAGCGCTGTGGAACGTTAAACTGGAATTGTTCGGTAAGCTTCCGGGCCGCTTCTTCGGTCATGGTGTTGCGCCAGGTGCGGAAGGGCGTGAGTTGTGTGCCTGACTTGTCAAACACGAGGTAGCCGTGCATCATTGCGGAAATGCCAATGGCAGTTGTGCTTACAAGCGGCGTTCCGTAACGGCGCTGCACATCGCCGGCTAGGGCCTGAAAGCTGGACTGAAGCCCCTTCCACACATCCTCAAGGTGATAGGTCCACACACCATCTTCCAGGCGGTTTTCCCAATCGTAAGAGCCGGACGCAATGGGCGCGTGGCCTATATCAATCAACACCGCCTTGATGCGGGTAGAACCTAATTCAATCCCCAGGCTCGTTTTTCCCTCAATGATTGCCTGTTTTATATCCATTTCGTTCCTTTATTTGCTGCTTCTTGCCTTGGATGCCAGGTCTATGGCCACGGCGGCCAGGAGGACGAAGCCTTTGATGGCCTGCTGCCAGTCGGTGCTGACGCCGATGATGGACATGCCGTTGTTGAGGACCCCTACGAAGAGACCGCCAACCACTGCCCCGATGATCGTTCCCACACCTCCTGAGACCGCTGAACCGCCCACGTAACATGCTGCGATAGCGTCCATCTCGAAGTTCTGGCCTGCCTTGGGGGTGGCCGAGTTGAGCCGGGCGGTGAATACAATGGCCGCCACAGCCGCTAGTATTGCCATGTTGGTGTAGATCCAGAACATGACCCACTCGGTCTTGATACCCGACAGCTTGGCCGCCTTTATGTTACCACCCAGGGCGTAGATGTGACGACCCTGCACCGTCCGCGAGGCCACGAACTGATACCCCACGATAAGAACCCCCAGGATAATCAAAATATTCGGGAAGCCCCGGTACAAGGCAAACACAACGGTAAAGGCCATGAGCACCACGGAGATAAACACCACTTTGGCAATCCAGGCGCCAAAGGGAGTAACGTCGAAGTTGTACTCCTTCTGCTTGTTGCGTTTACGGACCTCGCTTACGATGATGATCGCGGTAATCGCCAGGCCGATGACCATGGTGAGGAGGTGGAGCTTGGTCGCGCCGAAACTCAGGCCCCCCAGGGGATCGGCGATATACCCGGAGGCGATGAGCTGGAACTCCTTGGGGAAGGGCGCCTTGGTCTGTCCTTTCATGATGACCTGGCCCAGGCCGCGGAACATCAGCATCCCCGCCAGGGTGGCGATGAAAGGGGGAACGTGCACAAAGGCAATCCAGAAGCCCTGCCACGCGCCAATGGCTGCGCCGATCACGAGGGCGATGAGCATGGATAAGAAGGGATTCATCCCCATGTCAACCACCATCACCCCGCACATAGCCCCTACGAAACAGACGATGGAGCCTACGGAAAGGTCAACGTTGCCGGTAAGGGTACAGAGGAGCATCCCCACCGCGAGGATAAGCACATAGCTGTTCTGGAGTACCAGGTTGGTCAGGTTCACGGGCCTGAAGAAAATACCGCCTGTCAAAACGCCGAACACTATCATGGCGAGTGCCAGCGCGATAACCATGCCGTATTGCCGTGAATTTTTCTTTAATAGATCAACTAAGGTATTCATTTTTTTTCCTCCAAGTAGTGGTTAGTGGTTAACAACGAGCCACTAATTA
>JAITQK010000121.1 GCA_031288975.1 Treponema sp.
GTTTTCCAGTGCCAGAGCGGGGTTGCGTGTTCTGATGCAAAAGGATTGGGCTGGTTGAAGTCCGGGAGCCATTCGGTACCGGAATCCAGTTCCTGAAAAAAACCCTCGTCAATATCAAATTCTTCAAGCCAACCTAAAATCGTGTCGTATTCCTGTTCATTCATGGACCGGTTCGGTATACTTGGTCCCCCGTTGATGGGAGTGTACTGGGTCATCACCGAAAGGAGCGCACGGCCTTGGGCCTTTTCCGCAAACCAGCGAAGAACCTCCCGTGTAGACTCGAGATGCAAGGGCACTACGAGATGCCGGATGATAACCCCGCGTTCAAGGGTTGCAGTATGGCCTTGTTTTTTATAGGTAAGGGGATGGTTTTCCATCATCCTGAGTATGGCGGCCTCGGCGTATTGGGGATAATCAGTGGTCTTGAAAAAAATACCTGCTGTCGTGGGGTCCAGGGTTTTAAGGTCCGGGAGATATATCGCTATGACTGGGTCTAAAAGGGAAAGGGCCGCGCTGGTTTCGTAGGCTGATGAATTCCAGAGGACCGGAAGGGACAGTCCCTGGGATTGCGCCGCTTTGATTCCCGCAACAAGGGCAGGCACCGCATGGGTTCCGGTAACGATGTTGATGTTTTCTACGCCTTTTTCCTCAAGGGTGAGACAGATCCGGGCAAATTCTTCCACCCCGACTGCTCTGCCCATCCCATTCTGGGAAATCTGATAATTCTGGCAGAACCTGCAGCCCAGATTACAGCCGCTTACAAAGATGGTTCCTGAACCGCCGGTCCCGGTAATGGGCGGCTCTTCTCCCCAATGTATGCCTGCTGAGGCGAGGCGCAATTCTGCTGTTTCCTTGCAGTACCCCTTTATACCGGATAAGCGATCCACACCGCAGTTTCGGGGACAGAGAACACAGTGTTGGTAAGTATCGAGCATAGTATATTCCTCTAAGTTTAATGCATGGTGTTCTTTCTGGTCATAATCCCTTGTTCAAGCCGTTTAAGGGCCTTTATGAAATCATCATCCCCGGTTTTTTCATAAAGGTTCTGGTTCCATGCTTCTTCGTTTTTTTCAGATTGGACTGAGACTGTTTGAGTGGGTTCAGGGATGTCTTCCACCGCTATAACTTCTGCTTTTGGCGCTGCTTTGGTAGCGGTGTCGAGCGGACCGCGGCTTAACCGGAAAGAAATACCGGTGATGGTAAGGTCAGGGAAGCGGTACTGAAATTCACTGAGCAGTTGTCGCTGTTTGGTTTGTAGTATCTGAATCCAGCCTGGATGATCTGTCTCAATAAGCAGGATATGACGTTCAAATTCTACGATCCGGGAATGAGCGGCGAGGGCGGCGATCTTATAGCGCTCAACGACGGAAGCCCAGGAGTTGAAAAGTCGTGTGTACTCCTGAGCGGTGTTGATTATCTGGGGATCAAGAAAATGTGCAAGGAGATCGCCTGCTTTTGTCATGTTCCGGTGCTTCCTCTGGGATGCTTCGATGTTGATAGCGACCCTTGGGCAACATGATACACCAGGGTATTGGTTTGACGGTACCCTTCAAAGGGTTCTTCAGGGAGAAAGGTGTAAAAGGCTTGATCGTATTCGGGCATTACCTGGAGGAATTTCCGCCGCTTTTCGCCGTCCAGTTCCAGGAGTACATCGTCTAAGAGGAGGATCGGGGCTTTGCCGGTCATTTCAGAGAAGCGCCGGGCCTGGGCGATCCGCAGGAGCAGGGCGAGGAGACGCCGCTGACCAGTGGAAGCCTTCCCTGCAAATTCACGCTCCCCCTGGGTGAAGTGGTAATGATCCCGGTGAGGCCCGGAAAGGGTGGCGCCAGCGGCCAGGTCCGCCTCCCAGCGGGTTTGTAAAAAGGCAATGACCGTATCTGCCGTTGTAGCCTTCCAGGAAGGGGCATATTGGACTTGGACGTGGTTTATCCCGGAAACTGCTTCATAGAGGGGTCTGAAGGCCGCTGAGAAGCTCTGAGCGGCCTCTTTTCGCTGCTCCATGAGCCGTAATCCGTAGTAGGCGATTTGAGCGTCCAGAGCCTCCAGTATGGGAATCACCTCATGGTTAAGGGTGCCCCACCGGTCTTTTAAAACGGTGTTCCTGGTTTTGAGTACCTTGCGGTATGCTCTCAGATCCTCAAGATACACCGGATCATAGAGGCTCTGGGTTTGATCAAAGAACCAGCGCCGGCGTTCCGGGGTTCCGGCGACGAATTCCATGTCCTCATGGCAAAATACAATACAAGAAACTACTGAGAGCAGTGCTTTCCGGTCATGCACCGGTTTTCCATCAAGAACAATGGTTTTCTTGCCCTTTTCCAGGGTGATCAGCGCCTTTTCATAGAGGGAGCCACCGAATTGCGCTGCTACGGAACAACCAGACTCCCCAAGACGTACCAGCTCGCTATCCCGTGCCCCTCGGAAGGATGATCCATAGGCACAGAAGTAGATAGCCTCAAGGAAATTGGTCTTCCCCTGTCCATTTTCTCCGACCAGGAAGACGTCCTTTTCCCCGATATCAAGCTCCGCATCTGCCAGGTTCCGAAAGGAAGCCACTTGGAGTCCTTTGAAGATCATGGTTGCATGGGCATGATGATGTGGAAGAAGTCAGTTTCCGGTTGGGGCTTGATGGTTATGGCCTTACTCGGTTCAGTGAACTGGAGGCTGATCTCCTCCCCGCTCATCACCTTAAAGGGTTCTTCGATGTACCGGTAGTTCAGGGCAATGGATACCGCTTCCCCTTCGTATTTGCAGGGGATATCCTCTTTTGCGGTCCCTATCTCGCTTTCCTCGGAGTACACGGATACGGCTTCCGGGGCAATTCCCAGGTATATCCGATGGGACTTCTGTTCGACCAGGAGAGAGACTCGCTTTAAGGCGTCAAGCATTTCGAGTCGGTTCACTGAAAAGGTGAAACTCTGATTTTCCGGGATGACCCGGTGGTAATTGGGGAATTGCCCTTCAATGAGGACTGATGAAAGCTGGTAGGACCCAAAGTAAATGAATACGGTCTTATCAGTAACGGAGATCGATATCAGCCCTTCATCCCCGGCTCGTTTCATGATGATGTGGAGTATCTTCGGGGGGATGATGATGCCGCTGAAGTCCTGTATTTCCGGGCCAGCTTCTTTGCTGATGTACGCGAGGCGCCTGCCGTCAGTAGCCACCATGACGATCTTGTTATCGAGCTTTTCAAAGAGTACCCCGTTCATAAAGTACCGGGTTTCATCATCGGAAATAGCAAAGATCGTCTGGGCTATCATGCTTTTGAAGTCCTTGATCGGCATGTTGAAGAAGGATTCATCCTTGGGCATGGGGAATTCGGGGAATTTATCCGAAGCGATGCTCTTAAGCTGGAACCGGATCCGCTTAAGGGTGGGTTTGATCGTGGTTTTTTGATCGACTTGTTCAAATTCCAGCTCACCGTCAGGGATGGAATTCAGAATCCCTAAGAATTTATCCCCAAATACCGTGGTTGAACCCGGTTCGAGGACGGTTACCGGGACTTTTGTCTCAAAGTTGACCTTTATATCAGTGGCTTTAATGGTGAGGGTATCATTTTCAGCCTCGATATAGATATTGGACAGTATGGAAATGGCGTTTTTCGAGGAAATGATTTCCTGAGCTATAGCAATTTCCTTAAGCAGGACATTTCGTTCACATGTAAATTTCATATTCTATCCTCTTTCAGTTAGGCCCTTTCAACCCCGATTGGTTTTGATGGCCTAAACGGTAGTGTCTACCGCAGTAATGAATTATGTCAAAGATATAAGTTATTACAAATTTGTTCAAGAAATCAAACGCGGATTTTTAACTTTGGGGAGATCACTCTACTACTACTAAGATATCTTGGTTATATATAGTAGTAGTAGGGTCGGTGGAATTGTGGATAACTATTAACAAGTTGTTAAATTCCAGTAGAGCTACTCTATATATAGCGTAAAGAATCAAATTACTGTCTATATGTAGCGTACCGGTCGATTTTTTTTTCATTTCGAAATTGTGGATAACCTGTGGATAACTTTCCCCATTTCCCGGTTTCCCCAAAGTTATCCACAGGAATTCCACAGGTTATCCACAGGAATTCCACAGGAATTCCACAATTTTGCAAAGTTATTACCGAAGTTGTTAAATTTCAGTAGAGCTACTCTATATATAGCGTACCGGTCAATTTGGTCATTTTGCCCCTGTGGATAACTATTACCAAGTTGTTAAATTTTAGTAGAGCTACTCTATATATAGCGTACTGATCGATTTTTTCATTCCGAACCTGTGGATAACTATTACCAAGTTGTTAAATTCTAGTAGAGCTACTCTATATATAGCGTACCGGTCGATTTGTTTTCATTTCGAACTTGTGGATAACTATTACCGAGTTGTTAAATTTTAGTAGAGCTACTCTATATATAGCGTACCAATCGATTTGCTTTCATTGTGACCCTGTGGATAACGCTCCACAGTTCCCGATTTCCCCAAAGTTATCCACAGGTTATCCCCAAAGTTATTACCAGAAGATGAGTGTTCCCCAAGGTTATTGGGCTTATGCCTCGATGCTATATTCTTTGATCGTTTTGATGAGGTTCTGGATGTTCGCGTCCATATTGGGATCCGACCGGATCCGGTCTTCGACTTTTTGGCAGGAGTACATCACCGTGCTGTGGTCCCGTCCGCCAAAGGCCTGGCCTATTTCGGTGTTGCTATACTCGGTGATCTCCCGTGTTATGTACATAGCAAGCTGCCGGGGTATGACAATGGTTTGGGCCTTTTTCTTGCCTTTGAGATCGTTGCATGAGATGTGATACTCGTCGGCTATGACCTGCTGTATGGTCTCGATGGCGAGATTGCCCTGTTTCGGGGAGGCAAAGGCGTCTTTCAGTTGCTGCTGGGCAATTTTAAGGGTTATGGATTCACCTACCAGTTCCGCGTAGGCGACGAGTTTGGTTAAAGCCGCCTCAAGGTCCCGGACGTTGGAGGAGATGTTCCTGCTGATAAGTTCAATCACGTTATCCGGGACTGAGACCTTCCGGCCCTGGAGTTTTGATTTCAGGATGGCGCAGCGGGTTTCGTAGTTCGGCGGCTGGAGGTCCACGTTGAGGCCCCGTTCAAACCGGGAACGGAGCCGGTCGGTGATCTTTTTGAGTTCCGAGACTGGCCGGTCACAGGTGAAGATCATCTGCTTATTGGCATCGTAGAGGGTGTTAAAGGTGTGAAATAATTCTTCCTGGGTTTCCCATTTGTTTTCCAGGAAGTAAATGTCGTCGAGTAAGAGCACGTCGATGAAGCGGTACTTGTTTTTAAAGGCCGCCATTTTTTTTTCTCCCACGAACTGGATGAATTCGCTGGTAAAATTCTCGGCGGATATGTAGATTATTTTCCGTTCCGAGGTCTCATGGATGTACCTGCCGATGGCCTGCATGAGGTGGGTCTTGCCCAGTCCAACCCCGCCGTATATGAGGCAGGGGTTGTAGGCGGTGCCGGGGTTTTTACTGATGGCCATGGCTGCATTGGCGGCGAAGTTGTTATTATCCCCGATGATGTACTTCTCAAAGCTGTAATCTTCTCTGAGTTGGGGATGGGGGCGCTTTTTCTCCTGAACCGGTTTGACCGTGGGTCTGGACTGGGTTACCTCCCGTACCCGCTCTGTTTCCGGGGTTTCAGGCTGCTGAGATAACGCGAACTCCCCCTGGGTGAGGGGTTTCACCTCAAAATCCAGGGCTATATCCTTACCGGTTATCATCTTTAATGTGGTTTCGATGCTGTTTTGATAGCGCCGTTTCACCTCATCCCGGTAAAAGGCTGAGGGCACCGTGAGGACGATCCCCTTTTCCGTGGTACCCTGGTAGTTCACAAGTTTAAACCACCGGTTGAATTCCCCTTCTCCCAACTGCTCCCGGATTTGGTTCAATGTTTCGTTCCAGAATATGCCATAATCCCATTCAGCCATGCGTTCATCCTTTGATTTATCCATGATTCACTTTATCCCGGATTGAGTTTGAAGATCATGCTATTCTACCTTTACTTTTTTACGCAAGATAGGATACACTGAGGATATGAGTTCAGAGTATTCAGCCCAAAATATACAGGTTCTTAAGGGCCTTGATGCGGTGCGGAAACGGCCTGGTATGTATATCGGGACCACTGGCATCGATGGTCTTCATCATTTGGTGTACGAAGTTGTTGATAATTCCGTTGACGAGGCTATGCAGGGGTTTTGCAGCGATATTTTCGTGGTGCTTGAGGGTAATGACGTGGTCCGGGTGGAGGATAATGGCCGGGGTATTCCCGTGGATATCCACCCGGTCGAGCAGATCAGCGCCCTGGAATTGGTCATGACCCGGCTTCATGCAGGGGGTAAGTTCGATAAAAAGTCCTATAAGGTCTCAGGTGGGCTTCATGGGGTAGGGGTCTCGGTGGTGAACGCCCTTTCCGAATGGTGTGAGGCTTTTGTACACCTTGACGGGAAGGTCTATACTCAGCGGTACAAGATTGGGATTCCCGAAGGGCCTGCCACTGAAGTTGGAACCAGTGACCGTCAGGGTACGGTGATCCGGTTTAAGGCGGATACCTCTATCTTTGAGACCACTGCCTATAACTTCGATATCCTTTCCAACCGGTTGCGGGAACTGGCCTTCCTCAACAAAGGACTCAAGATAACCATCCTGGATGAGCGGCTGGCCACGCCGAAACGCCATGAGTTCAAGTTTGACGGCGGGGTAAAGAGCTTTGTGGAGTACCTCAATGAAGGCAAGACCGTACTGTACAAGGACCCCATCTTCATTACCGGGGTGCGAGAGGATGTTGAGCTTGAATGTGCCATCCAGTACAACGACGGCTTCAACGAGATCATGTATGCCTTTGTGAACGACATCAACACCCGTGATGGAGGCACCCACCTCATGGGGTTTAAGTCCGCCCTTACCCGTACTTTGAACGAGTTCCTCAAGAAGTCCAAACAGGCGAAGAAGCTGGAGGATACCCTTTCCGGGGATGATGTCCGGGAGGGCCTGACGGCGGTGCTCTCTATCAAGGTACCAAACCCTCAGTTTGAGGGGCAGACCAAGGCCAAGCTGGGTAACTCCGAGGTCAAGGGCATCGTGGAATCCCTGGTGAACGAGCAGTTTGAGCTGTTTCTGGATCAACATCCTGATGTTACCGCTGTGGTGTTGGAGAAGTCTGTGCTGGCTGCCAAGGCCCGGATTGCGGCCCGTCAGGCCCGGGACGCGACGCGGCGGAAAAACGCGATGGACAATGCGGGGCTGCCTGGAAAGCTGGCAGACTGTTCCGAAAAGGACCCTGCCAAGTGCGAGCTTTTCATCGTCGAAGGGGATTCCGCCGGAGGTTCTGCCAAGATGGGCCGGAACCGGCGCTACCAGGCGATCCTATCCCTCTTCGGCAAGATGCTCAACGTGGAGAAGACCCGCCTTGAAAAGGTGATAACCAACGAGAAGCTCCAGCCCATCATCGCCAGCATCGGCGGAGGCGCGGGGAACGAGTTTGATGTGAACAAGATCCGGTATCACAAGATCATCATCATGGCCGATGCGGATGTGGACGGTTCTCACATCAGGACCCTGCTCCTCACCTTCTTCTACCGGTACATGACCTCCCTCATTGAGCGGGGCCATGTGTACCTTGCTATGCCACCGCTCTACAAGATCAACTACGAGAAAAAGAGCTTTTATGCGTTTGACGATGCTGAAAAGGACCGCCTGCTGGCAGTGTCCGGGAAGGACCCTGAAAAAGTGGGGGTCCAGCGCTACAAGGGCCTGGGGGAAATGAACGCCGACGAGTTGTGCGACACCACCATGGACCCAGTGCAGCGGAACATCATCCAGGTGCATCTGGATGATGCAGTGGAGGCAGAGCGGATCTTCTCCACCCTTATGGGTGAAAATGTGGCCCCTCGCCGGGAATTCATCGAGGCAAATGCCCTCCTGGTGTCTAATCTGGATGTGTAACAGGTCCCGGAAACAATAGCCCTGAGCGTACAATAGCGGCTCATGGCGGGGCTTTCGGGGGCTTTTCCGTAAACAATTTACGGGAAAGCCCAAAACGCTTGATTTTCAGGGAATTTTAGGTGTGATGCAGAGCGACAAAGCGTCGGGATAGGCTCTACAATTCCCAGAGCGGAAAACTCACTACATCTCGCTCCAGCGGCATGGGTGTGGGATGGAGACAGAGTACCGCGCCGGTTCCGGTTTCTTTGCCCAGTTGTTTCAGTACACCGAAGTGTTTAAGATCCGCTGCCCCGGGGCTGGCGGTTTTCTTGACTTCGATGGGGTACAAGGTCATGTTTTTTTCTATCACGAAATCAATTTCTTTTTGATTGCGGTCACGATAAAAATAAATGTTTACCTCTTTCCCATTATGCCAGTAACCTTTAAGGATTTCACTAAATACCCATGTTTCCAGCATCGCGCCGTTTTGAGCGCCCCTCATCAGACTTTCCGGTGTATCCCATCCTGCCAGATACGAGGCAAGCCCTGTATCCATGAAAAAAAGCTTTGGCGTTTTAATAATTCGCTGGGTGATGTTTGGACTATAGGGTTCCAGTAATTTGATGATACCAGAACGTTCCAGAATCGAAAGCCAATTTTTGGCGGTCTGTATATCGATGCCCACATCGCGGCACAGATCTGAAAAGTTTAATAGGTTTCCTGTCCGCGCCGCCGCTGCCCGAAGAAAATCATGGAAACTCAGATCATCCCGCAATCCATGAAAATCCTTAACATCGCGCTCAATATAGGAACGGATATATGAGCGATAAAAAGTTTCCCGCTCAACGGTGGTGTCGGCAATGGGTTCGGGAAAAGAACCGCGCCATATATGGGTAAACATTTCTAGTTGATTGTAGTTTTTCATACCTGCTGGAACTGTTAGTAAATCAGACGAAGGAAGAAAAGGATGGCTCTCATTACCTCTGCCGTTTATCTCTTTAAGGGAAAGCCCCAGCATATCAATTAACGCGACTCGCCCCGCCAGAGACTCCTGTACCCCTTTCATCAGATGATAGTGCTGAGAGCCGGTCAACCAGAACACCCCCTTGGGTTTATGGCCGGTCCGTTTCTGTTCATCGACCCAGATTTTGATAGCGATGAAAAGTTCCGGCGCGTACTGCACTTCATCAATGATACAGGGCAGGCTGCATTGTCTTATAAACCCTTCAGGGTCTCTTCGGGCAAAAGCGCGCATTGCCATATCGTCCAGCGATACATAGCGGCGCTCCGGTTCCGCCATGCCTGACAGCAGGGTCGTTTTTCCGACCTGCCTCATTCCGGTTAAAAGTAGTACCGGGAATCCCGCCGTTGTCTTTTCAATGTAGGTTTTGAGCGTTCTTTCAAACATATTTTTTCCTCTTGTTCGTGATGGTTTGTGTGATTCATGGGTTTCTCCTAGCAGTATAGCACACACATGACTAAGGGGAAAGTGGTTTTGTCAAGCGTATCTGCGGAAGACCGATATCTCCGATGGTGCCGATTTTCGCCCCATTAACTAAAGAATCAGGCCAAATTCCTTAACATATAACCAAAGATAACACCATATAACAAAAATTTATCTGACACTTTCCACAAATATTACTATTTTATAGGTAGATGTTCATGGCCCTATGGCAGGAACAATGGGGAAGCGTGTGTCCCCGCAATTTTTTCTCAATTTTTTCTAAAAAAGGAGTCCAACATGGATCCGAATCAGTCGAAAGAAAACGCCGGCGGGCCTGTACAGAACAAGCCCAACCTGTTCAACTTCCTCATCATCGGGGTTATCATCACCTTTGCGCTCAACATTTTTATGGGGAGCATGACTGCCGGTAGTAAGATGCAGATCGAGTACGGCCAGTTTATACAGCTCGTGGAAAGCGGCGTGGTAAAACAGGTGCAGATTGGGGAGGATCGGATCGCCCTCACCTTGAAAGGGGACAATGACGGGAACGCGGTTCGCAATATTCTTCGGCTGGACAATGCCGCCACTACTAACCGCTCTATTTTGCCCTCTTTGTCACAGGGGGATCAGATTTTCTATACCGGCAGGGTGGAAGACCCCCTTTTGACAAACCGTCTCCTCGAACGTGAGGTGGCCTTTTTTCGGCCCATCATTCAGTCCAATCCCATCCTGACTTTTATTTCCAATTGGGTCTTCCCCCTGCTCATCTTTTACCTTCTTTATACTTTTATCATGCAGAAATTTGCGGGGACCATGAGCGGTGGGCTGGGAGGTATGCTGAACGTGGGCAAATCCAAAGCCAAATTCTATGACATGGAAAAAAACACCGGCGTTACTTTTAACGATGTGGCTGGTCAGGACGAGGCTAAAGAAAGCCTGATTGAACTGGTAGATTTCCTCCAAAGCCCGGAAAAGTACCGCAAGATTGGCGCCAAACAGCCTAAAGGTGCGCTTCTGGTAGGTCCTCCGGGAACAGGAAAAACGCTGCTTGCCAAGGCGGTAGCCGGAGAAGCAAAGGTTCCCTTTTTCTCGTTGTCCGGTTCTGAATTCGTAGAAATGTTTGTCGGCATTGGTGCGAGTCGTGTGCGTGATCTGTTTGCACAGGCTGCCAAGCACAGTCCTTGTATCATTTTTATTGATGAGATTGACGCGATTGGCAAGAGCCGTGACAACCAGATAGGTGGCAATGACGAACGGGAACAAACCCTGAACCAGCTTCTCTCAGAAATGGACGGCTTTGATTCCTCCAAAAGCATACTGATTCTGGCAGCCACGAACCGGCCTGAGATTCTTGACAAAGCCCTGCTCCGCCCTGGTCGTTTTGACCGGCGGGTTATCGTGGATAAGCCCGACCTTCCTGGACGGGAGGCCATACTCGCGGTACACGGAAAAAAAGTAACTCTGGGTACTAATGTGGATATGAAAGAGATCAGCCGTTCCACCAGCGGCGCGACCGGCGCAGACCTTGCCAACATGGTAAACGAAGCGGCGCTTCGTGCGGTGCGCATGGAACGTGCCGAAGTGCTTCAGGAAGACCTTATGGAAGCGGTAGAAGTAGTTATCGCAGGTAAAGAAAAGAAGGACCGCATCTTAAATCCTAAAGAAAAGCGCATGGTTGCTTTCCATGAAGTGGGTCACGCCCTTGCGTCGGCCCTCCAGAAAAACGCGCAGCCTGTAACAAAAATCACCATTGTTCCCCGGACCATGGGTGCGTTGGGTTATACCATGAATGTCCCTGAAGAGGAACGTTACCTTATGACTAAATCGGAACTGCTCGCCCGCATTACTACCCTCCTCTCAGGGCGTGCTGCAGAAGAAATTGAATTCGGCGAAGAAAGCACCGGCGCGTCCAACGACATTGAGCAGGCCACGAAACTCGCCCGAAGCATCGTAACCCAGTACGGTATGAGCAATAAGTTTGGCATGATGGGTCTTGAAAGCCCAAGCAATCAGTATCTGGACGGCCGTCCCGTATTCACCGCGTCCGATGTTTCAAGCGCCGGAGTGGACGAAGAAATCGCCCGTATCATCAGGGAATGTCACGAAACTGCCCTGAGTCTTCTTCGGGAAAACCGCGCAAAACTCACGGAAATCGCGGAATACCTCATTGCCCATGAGAGCATCAACGGCGTGCAGTTTATGGATTTTTTGAGCTGAACATTGGAGCATTTGATTGTGGCCATAATGAACTGGTAACATTCTTAACCACAGAGGTTCACGGAGTATCCACGGAGTTTCACAGAGGGAATACAATTTTTTTCTTTCTCCGTGTTCCTCTGTGTCCTCCGTGGTTTTTCTTCTTCTCTGGTCGTGTTTCAAGTGGCTCAAAATATAGCTATCTTCCATCCCCAAACTCAGGAAAACCTGCATAGAACCGCAGTCTCAATTTTTTTCACTAAATGCTAAAGGTCAAAAAAGTCTCACCGATATATATAATACCACTTGAGAACAATCCTTCAAGTTATATGACGGTGCATATATTGACGTCCAGATGCATCGTCTTTTTTTTATGCCTGCTGGTAATGTTCCAAAAAATTCCTGAGCCGGTTCATCGCTCCGGTGAGGGTTTCCCGGTCCGGGAGGAAGACTACCCGGAAATGGTCCGGTGCTTTCCAGTTAAAACCAGTACCTTGGACTAAGAGAATATGCTCCTGCAGAAGGAGGTCCATGATAAATTTTTCATCGTTCGTGATGTTGAAGCGCTTGATGTCGATCCGGGGGAAGCAGTAGAGGGCGCCCTTGGGCATGACCACTGAGAGACCGGGAATCGTATTGATCAGGGAGACGGCGATATCCCGCTGTTCCTTGAGGCGGCCACCAGGGAGCACGAAATCGTTGATGCTCTGATATCCTCCCAGGGCGGTCTGGATGCCGAACTGGGCAGGCACATTGGCGCAGATCCGCATGTTGGAAAGCATTTCCAGGCCCTCAAGATACCCGGTGGCGATTTTTTTATTCCCCGATAGGGCCATCCAGCCTGCCCGAAACCCGGCGGACCTGTAGGCTTTGGAAAGACCATTGAAGTTCACCGTGAGAATCTCGGGGTCTATGGAGGACATGGGTATGTGCCGTACCCCGTCGTAGGTGATGCGGTCGTAGATCTCATCAGCATAGACGATAAGTTCATGTTCCCGGGCGAGCCGGGCAATGCCTTCCAGAATGGTTTTTTCGTAGACCGCACCGGTGGGGTTGTTGGGATTAATCACCACAATGGCCTTGGTATGGCTGGTGATCTTCGCCGCCATGTCCTCAAGGTCCGGGTTCCAGTCCGCCCCCTCGTCACAGAGGTAGTGGACCGCCCTGCCCCCAGAGAGGGTTACCGCAGCGGTCCACAGGGGATAGTCCGGCGCGGGAACCAGCACCTCATCCCCATTATCCAGCAGCCCTTGCATGGCCATAACAATCAGCTCGCTCACCCCGTTCCCGATGAAGATATCGTTGATGGTCACATCCCGTACCCCCTTGGATTGAAAATCCTGCATAATGGCCTTCCGGGCGGCAAAAAGCCCCTGGGAATCGCAGTACCCCTGGGCATTGGGCAGATTAACGATGATGTCATGGATTATTTCATCTGGAGCGTTGAACCCAAAGGGCGCAGGGTTCCCGATATTCAGCTTTAATATCCGGAAACCCTCCTCTTCCAGCCGTTTCGCCTCTTTTAAGACCGGCCCCCGGATGTCGTAACACACCTCGTCAAGTTTGACGGATTTCGCAAAAGCTCTCATGATTTCTCCTGTGGCGCTTGTTCTTCATAAATCCAATGCCCTGCATTCTGGAGCGCCTGGAGCATGATGATCCCGTATATTTCAGCTTGTATTTTCAATACCGCTTTATCCCAGGCCCCTAGGGTATGCAGGGATTTCCGTACCCGCCTGCGCCCCTCCAAAGCGGCTGCATAAAGCTCGGTACTTTGTTCAGGCAGTACCTTACACAGGGTATCGGTAAGATAAAAGGCCGCCAGCCCCGCGACCAGGGCTTCATGGGATTTCCGGGCCAGGCACATGAGCTGTTCCGCGGACAGGGGAAACTGCTGTTCCAGGAGCAGGGTAAACCCATAGTACCAGTGTATCCAGGATGGATCCCCTCGGGCGAACTCCTGTCTCGCTGATTTTGCCCTGAGAACATTGAGGCGGGCGGAAAAAAACTGCACCCCGCCGCTTATATCCTTGTGGAGAAGCCGGGCAAGGCCTAAAACCAGGGCATGGGTTTCAAGTAAGCGGGGCTTTTTTTCGATAATATGGTGTTCCAGGTCGATAAGCGCAGCGGAATTGGAATGAGCCAGATAGGTTTGAGCCAGCAGCCGTATCAGCCGGGAGGAATAGTGCCCTTCCTGGATGATACGGGTCTCAAGGTAGTGGGTGAGCGCCGGCCAATCCTCCTGTTGCAGGAGTACCAAGAGGCGGCGGTTCATGGCCCAATAGATATCAAGGGCACCGAGAACCGCCAGCATTCCCAGGATGATGGGCCAGCTTGAACGCCAAAAGGTGCCGGCAAAGTCAAAACCGAGGGTATGAAACGAAAAAAAACCGAGGGCGATCAAAAAGAACAGGATAACGATATTAAATACGATGAACATCAAGGTTAATTTAACAGAATTCAATTTCAATCTTACTTTCTCCTTAATTTATCAAACCAGATATTATGACCGATAATTATTGAAAACTATGATAAATGAGATGCAAGGAATTAGCAAGTCAACAGGGGTACCATGATGAAGGGTTATGCTATTAGAACAATCGCGGCAGGAAGTCTCTTTTCCGATACAGTGTATCTTGATAACCAATTTATCCTGGCTACTCCAGAAATTCCCATATCCGGGGAACTCCTCAAGATTCTGGATGAGTGGGAATTTCAGGAGATCTATAGTGATGGAACACTGGGTAAAGAGCAGGGTGCCACCAGGCCCGAGATCCCTCCTGAGCTGGCGGGGATCAATGAGGAGCAGATCAAGCAGGCCATAAACTTTTACCGGGCTTTTCAGAAGTATGTGGAAACCCTTTTTAACCAGGTAATTGAAAAAAATGAACTGGACTTTAGAGATGTGATAGCTAAAGTGCGGACGGCCTGTAAGATAATACAGGAAAATCACCGGCTCCTGCTGCGGATTGAAAAAAATCCCCAGTCGGAAATGGCGGATGGGATGCTGGCATTCCATACGGTTAAGTGCCTGATCGTTACGATTGTTATCGGGTTTCACCTCAAACTCCCTGAACACCGGCTTCTGGAGCTGGGGGCTGCTGCCCTCCTCCATGAAATCGGGATGATAAAACTGCCCTCACGGTACTATGCACACGAGCGGGTCCTGAGTCCTGATGAGCGGAAACGCATCCTCACCCATCCTATTTTAGGCTATAACCTCCTTAAATCCTTTGATGTGCCCCTGGCCATCAGTCTCGCCGCCTTGGAACATCATGAGCGGGAAAACGGTTTCGGCTACCCTCAAAGACTCAGCGCGGATAAGATTAGCTTCTATGCCAAAATAATCGCCGTGGCCTGTTCTTATGCGGCACTGACCACGGACCAGCCCTACAAGAAGGCCGCTGATAGCCATAGCAGTATAGTGGCCCTCCTCAAGAATGAGAAAAACCAGTACAATGGTACGGTCATCAAGGCATTGGTGTTTTCCCTTTCCATGTATCCTGTCGGATTGTATGTGCTGCTTTCTGACGGGAGGCACGGCCAGGTGGTGGATGTGGATCCCGAACATCCCCAGTTTCCGATTGTCCAGGTTGTAGACGGAATAGTACCAGATGGACCCCCTCTCACCCTGGAGACTTCCCAAACCGGGGTATCCATTGTCAGGCCCCTAACCAAAGAAGAAGTCGGTCTCGTGGTCCGTTATTAATCCTATGGAGGACCCGTTATCTACCATCCTTTTCATCCTGGTCATCATCCTTATCAAAGGCTTCTTGTCTCTGATAGAAACCGCCCTGCGCGCTTCCCGGAAAACCTGGCTGCGGATCAAGGCCGAGGAAGGCGATAAGCGGTACCGTAAGGTGCTGGAAGCGGCGGAAACGCCTACCCTGTTTCTTGGGGCCCTCAGAATCGGGATCAGCTTCTTCGAAATCCTGGCAGGGGTGGCCGGTGGATTCGCCCTGGTGCGGTCTCTGGGGCCGGTTTTCCACGGGAGCTGGGCTGCAGCGGCCCTCAGCGTTGGCATCACCCTGGTAATGGTCATCCTGGGAGATACCCTTCCTCAGCAGATCGCCTGTACCGCTCCGGAGCAGATCACCGCCTTCACCCTTCCCCTGGTCAAGGTCCTTGCCCTGCTCTGTAAGCCCCTCTTTGTTATTGCCACCCAGGTATCCGCCTTGATCCTCAGACTGTTCCATCTTGATACCACCGCTTCCCCGCTGATGACCACCGATGAACTGCAACTGGCCCTGGCGGAAGGGGAAAAATCGGGGATTGTGGAAAGCAAGGAACGGACCATGGTGGAGGGGGTTTTTTATCTGGGAGACCGGCCAGTCCTGACCTTTATGACCCACCGCTCGGAGATCCAATGGCTGGACCTGGGATCTGATCCTGAAACCATCCGGGCCGCCGCCATAGCATACCGGGAACAGCGCTATTTTCCCGTGGCCGACAGTACCCTTGATGCGGTTTCCGGAGTGGTTTCAGTCCAGGATATACTCCTCGCCTTCCTTGCCGGCCCCTGGCCAGGGTTAAAATCCATCATGAAAAGTCCCTCGTTTATCCCCGAAACCATGTCCGCCCTCAAAGCCTTTGAAGCCTTTAAGAAAGGGAAAACCGATTTTCTTTTAGTCATGGATGAATACGGCGGTTTTGCAGGGATACTCTCCCTGGGAGACCTCATGGAAGAAATCACCGGACGCCTCTCAATACCTGCCCAGGACGGAGAGGCCATACTCCCCCAGGAAGATGGAACCTACCACGTAGATGGCAGCGTCAACATCGACGAGATCGCCAAGGTACTGT
>JAITQK010000246.1 GCA_031288975.1 Treponema sp.
AGAAATTCCTTTTTCATCGCCCCATACTACCAGAAAAGCAAAATTATTACAATTTGTGAAATTCATAGCTCATTCCGCCTGAATTGACAGTCACCCTGCAATAGGTACCATGCCCGACAAAGTCCTCCAGGGTGATGTACTTAACGCCCCCCGCATCGTCAATGATACGCTGGTGTACATGCCCCATAAACACCGCGTCACTACGGCCTTTGAGTATTTTCAGAAACCGCGCCCGCTCCCGAACGTCGGTAAGCTGCTCAATATCAATGGGACTCCGTACAAAAACATTGGCATGGGTAAACACAAAGGTATGAACCGTGGGATTTATAGCCAATTCCCGCTCAAGCCAGTCAAGCTGGGACGCTCCAAAATAGGCATTGGCCGTATCAAGGATGAAAAGCCGCACGTCGGAGCCATGATCGATGCGGTAACTGCTGGCCCCTATCAATTCCTTCCAAATCGGCCAGTTTCCGAAAAATATATCATGGTTCCCGATAACGGGATAACAGGGCACAGGCAATGATTTGGCGATATCCACAAAACGCTGCACATCCTCCCTTTTTCCATTCTGGGTAATATCTCCGGTAATCACCACGAATTTGATCGCGGGATCACTCGTAATTTTTGAACCCAAATTCTCCAACCCATGGGCATCACCGTCTTCAATATGCGTGTCTGACACCACAATGAACGAGAAGGACGACCCCAGGCTCAAACCTTCCCCGGGCTTCGCTCCGCTGTAGGGAGAAAATGTTCCGGTCACCCAACTACTATCTTCCGCAGAAGTTACAAATTTAAGCGCTGTCTTCTCTTCCAGCCGTTTATCCAGGTCTGTGGAAGCAAAGAGCCCGAAGAGGTCGTTACTGCATGCCGCGGCAAACAAGCCCGATATGAGGATGGCCGCCGCCAGAAATTTCCTTGTAGTCCGCATTTTACCCCTTACCATGAAAACAATACCCCCGCTTTAAAAGCTATCCCATAAAATGTGGACGTAAGACCAACACTCCCCGACTGGTAGAATTCCAAGCTGTTACAGATAACGATCCCCTGCGCCACCGCAAAATTTCCGTTAAGACTCAAATAATATGAACCCATATTCCCGGCGTTAAAATTATTGTAATTGGAACATTCAATACCGGCGCGGATTTTTTCGGTATTCACAAAATTAACAAAGCCCGAAAAGGCCAACGTGGATTCAAAGATAGGGCTTTCGCCGAAAAAAGAAGTGAACCGGAGATTCACCCCCAGGGCTATGCCTGCCCATTTGTTTTTATACGCCAGAACAGGAAGCAGGGAATGTGAGTACATTTCATAATCGGGCATGCCGTTAAAAATATACGAGAGTTCCGTATACAGGGGAATCGGCAAGGGAAGAGCCGCCTCGCCCTTGATAAAATAATCAATTTCCGAAGCATTTCTTCCGATCCACAGTGCTGCTCCCGTGGAGGCGCTGATCCAATCGTCAAATTCCACTGAACCATGAAGCGCGAAGGTCCAGCATTGATAAAAGCTGCGGTTAAATTCCGGTTTAATATCAAATTCAGCGCTGATCCCGGTAACGGTGGGAAGCCCATGAAGAGAGGATGCGGCACACATGAACAGTAAACCCGCGAGCCGTGCCGTGAGGTGATATCTCATGTACTTCTCTTAGCGGCCCCGTTGGGGGACGATCGCAACAGCGGCATTGTTGAGGGCCACGCCGCGCTGAATTTTCTCAATTCACACATTCGATATCTCATGTGCGTTTCCTGGCGGGGCGGAAGAAGCCGAAGAGGCTTCCACAGAAGCCTCCCACGATGTGGGCGAATTCGGAGATATTATTGTAGTTAAAGGAATTGTAAATCTCCCGGCCCAGGTAGATGACCAGCACCAGGATAAATGTCAGGGGTATCTCTCCCTTGCTGAAATTGGTGAACGAGGCAAGCAGTATCATCATGAACACTATGCCGCTTGCCCCCATGAGGGAACTGGGAAACAGGAGGACATTGAGAATACCCGTCACCAGGGAGGTAAGTACCAGCATCAGCAAAAGCTGCACGGAACCGTAGGCTTCTTCCAAGATCGGGCCGATGAGCAGTATAAACGCAAAGTTAGAAAGCAGATGATTCCAATCCGCGTGGCCTATCACATGGGACAGCAGGGTAAACCAGGACCGGATCAAGGCGGGATTAAAACTTCCCTTGCCGGGCACCGCGAACCACTGCTGATTAAGCCCCCGGAGCAGGGTTTGGGAAAGGATCAGTACCACGGCGCTTATCAAGGTGAAGGTCAGCACTGTGGGAGAATTGTATCTAACCTTCACAGTGCTGCCTTGTTGAGTTCTATCTGAATAGGACAGTGATCCGAGCCTTCCACATCGGGCCGTATAATCGAACTTTTTACCTTTGGCAGAAAGGCGCTGTCCACACAGTGATAATCAAGACGCCACCCCACATTCCTCGCCCGGGCATTCATACGGTAGGACCACCAGCTGTAGTGGTTCGGCTCTCCGGGATGAAAGTGGCGGAAGCTGTCCACATGGCCCGCCTTAGTAAAGCTATCCATCCATGCCCGCTCTTCGGGGAGGTATCCGGCGTTTCCCTCATTCTCCTTGGGCCGGGCAATATCTATGGGTGTATGGGCGATATTGTAATCCCCGCAGAGTACAAAATGCTTTCCCTTTTTTACAAGTCCGTTACAGTACTTGAGCATCGCGTCGCAGAAGGCAAGTTTATACCCAAGCCGGGCGCCCCCGTCCTGGGAATTGGGGAAATAAGCCGAAATCAGCACAAAGTCCTTAAAAAAAGCCTGGAGGACCCTCCCCTCATCGTCAAATTCCGCTATCCCCAGGGGCTTGACCTCCAGGGGTTCCTTTTTGGTAAAGATCGCCGTCCCCGAATAGCCGGGTTTTTTCGCGCTGGCGAAGTAGGTTTTATAGGTCTTGCCGGATTTATCCACCGGGTTTAGGAGTTCCTTGCTCAGCTGCTCCGGTCTGGCCTTGGTTTCCTGCAGGCAGAGAGCATCCGGGGATTCCCCCGAGAGCCAGGGCAGAAACCCCTTCTTTTCCACCGCCCGTATACCATTGACATTCCAAGACAAGATCCGCATCACACTTTAATATAATCCCCTTGCGGGACAAAAGCAATATTGTTATGATTTTAGTATGCCCTACGCAGGAAGCGGAACCGAGCTGGTCCATAAACGGCGGGAAAAACTCAAAGAACCCGAGGAATACCGGGTGATACTCCTGAACGATAACTTTACCACCATGGAATTTGTGGTGGAGGTAATAATGATAGTTTTCCACAAAAAGCGGGAGGATGCCACCAGGATCATGCTGGACGTACACCAAAAGGGAAAGGGTACCGTGGGGGTCTATCCCTACGATTTAGCCCAAACCAAGGCGAATCAGGTCCATTCCCTGGCGCAGCAGTACGAGTATCCTTTGAAGTGTATTGTTGA
>JAITQK010000017.1 GCA_031288975.1 Treponema sp.
TGCGTTCATCCAGGAAATGCCGGTCGTTGCGAGTACGGGCACATCGGAGGTAATAAGAGCCCGGATCTGATCCTGGGTCATGGTGAAGGAATCCGGCAGAATGAGCCCTTCTTTATACAGTCCGGCCATGTACTTCAAGGCTTCCCGGAACCGGGGATCCTTGTACTGTTCGACGACCGTTTTCCCTTCCAAGGCCAGGCCATAATAGTTGGAGCCCACGAAAGGCATATATGCATCGGCGAAGAAGCTAATGAAGTTGTTGATCTCATTTGATGAGAAGGCAAGGGGTATCTCGTCTTTCTGGCCATTCTTGTTCAGGTCCGTATTTTTTACATACCTGAGATAATCGGTGTATTCATCAAGGGTCTCGGGTACTTTGCGGTTGTTCTCCCGAATCCAGGGGTTGTAGAACCAGTTCCGTCCACTGTTGTAAACACAGCCGTCACATTCATTGACATTCGGCAGAGAATAGATCGTTCCCTTCTCATCACTCACTACAGATGCGAGCCAGGGGAACTGATCAAAACCGGCCTTGATCGCGGGGTAACTCATGGGATCGTAGGCATTCAGGGGGATAAATATACCCTGGTTGGCATAATAGAGCAGATCGTTTTTCCCTAAACCGTTTACCACGATATCGGGATAGGTTCCGGTACTCAACAGAATGTTGCGCCGCTCGCTTGAATTGAGTCCGCCCCACTCAATCTCCAGGTTAACCCCGGTTTCCCTGACAACCCTCTTGGTAAAGATGTTGTCTTGTGCCGAGACGCTGGTAAGCCGGTTGGACTGGCTTGCCGGGGCAAGAAACATGGTAAGGGTAATGGTGCCGTCCGAAAGCGGCAACTTCCCCTTGGGGTTGATGAGACCTGTTTTTGGGGCGCCGTCACCGGCGGCCTGCTTACCGCCGGCAAAAGCAGAAGCAGCCAACAAACAACACACGAGAACGATGAAGAACTTTTTCATAGTCTTCCTCCAAAAAAATATTTATGTTCTGCCCGCCCTTTCGGACGGCGTAACATACTACTCCTTAAGCGATCCGATCATCATTCCCCGGATAAAGTATTTCTGGATAAAGGGGTAGAGTATCATCATCGGTAGGGCGCCTATTACCAGCACTGCGTAACGGATCTGCTGGAGGATATTACTCATTTTGGCGACCTCGTTCTGATCCAAATTAGACAGCATCTCGGGCGGCATCTGGGCAATAAAGAGGATGTTCCGCAATACCATCTGGAAGTTGTGAGTTTTGGGCGTGGTAAGGAAGAGGATGCCGTTGAAATAACTGTTCCAAATGCCTACGGCGTTCATCAGTACCATGACGGCGATGACGGGAACCGCCAGAGGCAGGGCAATGGTGAAGAAAAATCTGATATCGTCACAGCCGTCGATGTGGGCAGCGTCAAGTATCCCATGCGGCAGGCTCGATTGGAAATAGGATTTTACGATTATCATATTGTAGCAGGAAAACATAAAGCCTACGATCAGGGACCAGCGTGAACCCACCAGGTGAAGGTTACTCATCAAAAGATAGTTGGGAATGATGCCGCCGTTGAAAAACATGGTGATAACAAAGAAGGTGGTAAAGAATTTCCGATACGCCAGATCCCTGCGCGAGAGAGGGTAGGCCGCCAGGAGGAGCAAAACCACGGATACGGTGGTCCCGCCGAGGACATAGAGCACGGAATTAAAAAAGGAAATTCTCAGCAGGCTGTAATCGAGAACCCTTTTATATGAATCCAGGGAAAATTCCACGGGCCAAAGTATCACCCGCCCCTGGATGATTGCCATGCTTGAGCTAAAAGAACAAGACACACAGTAAATCAGAGGGTAGAGCACCACCGCACAAGACAGCCCGAGGAAAAGAGTGGCCACCAGATGGAAGGATCTGTCGCCTCTAAGGGTGAATTTACTGGCCATATCAGAACATCCCCTCTCCGGTTAATGCGTTGGTTATCTTGTTGACGCTAAGGGTTAGGATAACCCCGATGATATTCTGGAATAACCCTATAGCTGTCCCAAAAGAATAATCCGGCCGCGAGACCGCACCTCCAACGCCCAAACCGACTTTGTACACATAGGTGGAAATGATTTCCGAGGCATCAATATTAAGGGCGTTCTGCATCAGATAGGCCTTTTCAAAACCGACCCCCAAGATGCCTCCAACACTCAAAATAAGCATGATTACCACCATGGGTCTGATGGTTGCAAGATCGATATGCCAGATCCGCTGCCACAGGTTTGCCCCATCGATCACCGCCGCTTCGTGATACGTAGGATCCACCGCCGCCAAAGCCGAGATGTAAATGATCGCCCTGTACCCATTCCCCTGCCATATACCCGACCATACGTAGAGGTGGGGAAACAGGGTGGCGGAGGCCATGAAATTGATCTGCTCAAGACCTAATGCCGAAAGGACGAGGTTAACGCCCCCGGAACGCATCCCCAGTATCTGGGTTATCAAGGTCACCAGGAGAACCGGCGAGAGAAAGTAGGGCGCAAAAGTGACGGATTGGGTGAATTTGGTGAAACGCCGCAACAGGCTGTGGTTCACAAAAATGGCGAGAATAATGGGAAAGGGAAAGCCGATGATAAGACTGTAGAGGCTTAGGGTTAAGGTGTTCCGCAAAATGATGGTAAAATTGACGGAACTGAAAAGACGCTGGAAATTATAAAACCCGACCCATGGACTGCCCCAAATGCCCTGCCGCGGGGCAAAGCGTTTGAAAGCCATGATGATCCCATAAATAGGAACATAATTAAAAATAATTACATACACAAAAGGTATCGCAAGAAGGATAAGCAAATACCGGCTGTCATACAGCTTCTTGAAAGGAGTTTTCATCTTTTATTCCTTACGGCTCAGAAGATATTCTCTGAGCAGCAAGGGCCAATCGGTTTGCAGTACATCAAAGCCCTTGTCAACACACCAGCCCCAATTGTCATCGGGGTTCCCGGTAATGGCATTGCGATCGTCCTTACCGCCGCTTAATATGGTGTATTCGTCCAGGGTGATCACGTTTGCCCAGAGCAAGACGCCCCGCCGGTGCATATCCTGAATCTGTGAATCGGAGACCAGGGGATCGTTGATATCCGCAAAGATCAATTCCGCCATGCAGTAATTTATCCGGTACTTCTGCACTATTTTTTCTTCCTCGATAGTCCGAAGAATTGGCATATAGGCAAGACCGGGCGCTTCCGCTTCCAGGATGGCAAGGAGTTCTTCCCTAACCGGCGACTTGATGATTATCTGGTCCTGCATGTCCATCTTTTTGATTAGGCTGAGGGTTTCCTTCCAGCAAGACCAGCTCCGGTCCAGGTTGATAAGACAACGCCCCCGTAAATAATTGAACACATCTTCCAGCCGGTTCGGGTGTTCGCTGGTCAGCGTAAGGGAGGGGTTCCGCAGGAACAACTGGTCCACATAGGCGGATGTCATGGTCCTGATATTCCGGGTGCTGCCTAAAAGCAGGGGTTCCGTCCCATCGTGGAATGCGTAAAAAACCCCATCGGTGGTCATGGCCGCGTCAAGCTCCACCATATCGACATGGTGGCGCAGGGCATTTTCGTAGGCGGGGATGGTGTTGAATATGATATCCCCCCCGCTGGTCCCCCGGTGGGCTGCGATAAGTACCTTGTTTTTCTGCCTCAGTTTGCTGAGGGTATCCCGAACTGTCATGTCGTCCCTTCCTTCCATCCTTTTCCCCAGGATATCCCTAAAAATGAAACGTGTCAAGTAAATTCGTATAAATCTTTTTTACTCATTGATAATGAATCGTTTAAAAATTATGATAAAGTAGCCGTTGTTTACAGGGCTTTTTAGACAGGCTATGATCAGGGGCAAGAGGAGCCGGGCTTTGATAACCATTAAGGACATCGCGAAACTGGCGGGGGTTTCCCAGGGTACGGCTTCAAATGTGATAAACCGCCGGGGCAACGTGAGTACCAAGAAGATACACCTGGTTGAGGAAGCTGCCCGGCAACTGGGCTACAGTATCAACACCCAGGCCAAGAAGCTCCGGCAGGAGAAGAACCACCTTCTGGCTATCATCCTTCCGGATATCGAACAGCGCATATACCGGATTTTCTATACCTGCCTCAAGGCCATGTGTGAGGGAGGGGGCTGCGAAACCGCCCTCTATTTGACGGATAACTCCCCGGAAACCGAAGCTATCGCTTTCGGCCAAGCCCTTTCGGGGCGGCCGGAGTACCTGGTCGCTATTCCCTGTTCGGATTCTCTGGAGGCGTATGGGGAAATCAACACCACGTTGATTATGATAAACCA
>JAITQK010000018.1 GCA_031288975.1 Treponema sp.
GGGGTTGTAAACAAAATGTTCCCCGTCAAAGGAAAAGCCGTCGTAATGATCCCGTATCTGTTCAAGGAGTTCTTCCTGTGAAATGTGTAAGCGCCGCGCTCCTTCCTGTATATGATCGGCAAAGTAATACTCCAGCTCTTCTGTGGTACAGCCCAGCATGGCTGCGTAGTCTTTCTGGTTGGTAAGTTCAGTCAGGTGATTCAAGGTGGAAAAGATTCCTACTTTGGTGATTTTGGTAAGCCCGGTGAGTAGGGCCAGCCTAAGTAGCGGCTCGGTGTCCTTGATGACGATGTAAAACTCCCGCATCACCGCCCGTATTGCATTGGCGGTCTCGATATCCCCCAGGTGGCTCAACATGGGCCGGTCATACTCGTCGATGAGGACCACCACCTCCCCACGTTCAGATAACATTTTTACAAGATCCGAGAACAGCATCTTATAGTCTTCGGTATGGGGCGTTAAGCCGTATTCCCGGTATAGTTCTTCCAGTTTATACCGCAGGGTGTTTTTTACCGTGTCGGGGTTTTCAGCGTTAATCTCGGTCATACTTATCCTAACCACCGGGTATTCCTTAAAGTCCCACTTGTCGTAGATATAGGTATCCTTGAAAAGCTCCTTTTCGCCTTTGAAAAGGTAGTACAAGGTCGAAATCATGAGGGTCTTGCCGAAACGCCGGGGCCGGGAGAGAAAATAGCTCTTCCCCCGGTTGAGCATTTCCCAGAAGTAACGGGTTTTGTCCACATAAATAAAGTTTTTGGTGATGATTTCCTTGAAATCCTGCATACCCCGGGGTAGTTTCTTCATGGCCGGCCTCCCAATTAACGTATTATAATAGCATTTCCATCTTATTTGGTATAGGTGTTCTAAATTTGAGCCGGAGTTTCACGGAGGGAATACACAAGCTCCTTCCTCCGCTCTTTTCTCCTCCGTATGTTTAGTTCTTCAAGCCGTGAAACACCATAGTGCTTCATATAGTCCCCGATTCCCCGGATAATTTCGGTCATGGCCGGTGGGTGGGCGAAGGTGGCAGACCCTACCTGGACTGCGGTGGCGCCGGCCATGAGGAATTCCAGGGCGTCTTCGGCTGTGGCAATGCCCCCCATCCCTACAATGGGAACTGCCACAGCATCCCAAAGTTCCCAGACCATGCGGAGGGCGATGGGTCTGATGGCAGGGCCTGAAAGTCCGGCGCTGGTATTATCAAAAACCGGTTTCCTTTTATCAATAGCAATGGCCATGGCCTTAAAGGTGTTCACCAGAGAAAGGGCGTCTGCTCCGGCGTCCACACAGGCTTTGGCCACGGCAATGAGGTCCGGGGCATTGGGGGACAGTTTTACCATGAGGGGCTTGGCCGCCGCCTTTCGCACTGCCCCCACCACCGGAGCTGCCGCTTCCGGGTAAAGGCCAAAGGCCATGCCTCCGGATTTTACGTTGGGGCAGGAGATGTTGAGTTCGATCATATCAACTGATGAGGCAGCCAGCAGCCGCGCCCCTTCGGCGTATTCTTCCACACTTGAACCGGACAGGTTGGCGATGACCACCGGTCCTAGCTCCCGGAGCCGGGGGAGTTCTTGTTCAAGGAACACGGGGATTCCGGGATTTTCGAGGCCAATGGAATTCAGTAGCCCCGAAGGGGTTTCGTGGAGCCGTTGACCGGTGTTGCCCGTCCGGGGGTGCAGGGTGAGTCCCTTGGTACAGATACCCCCCAGACCGGCTATGTCCAGAAACCCCTGGTACTCCCTGCCATAGCCAAAGGTCCCTGATGCGGCAATCACGGGGTTCTTAAAGGGAACTCCCGCAATGGTAAGTGACATATCCGGGACTTTACTCATCAAAAAGAACCTCCTCTGCCCTGAAAATGGGGCCGCCGGCGCAGCAGCGCCGGTTTCCGTGGATGGTCCGTACTGTACAGCCCAGGCACGCACCAACGCCACAGGCCATACGCCGTTCCATGCTGATGAAGCAGGGAACATCCGCAGCCTTGCATAATGCCGCTGCCGCCTTGAGCATTGGTTCAGGACCGCAGGCGTATAGTGCCCGGTACTTGGCCGGTTCCAGGAAGTCCAGAATCCGGCCCTGGCGGCCTTCGCTACCGTCCTCAGTGGCAAGTACCAAGGCACGAGAGTGAAGCCTGTTCATGCCAAAAGACCGGGACTTGAACCCGGCATAGAAGTCGAACCCTTCAGGGGGCAGTTCCTGTGCAAAGACCAGGAGGGGCGCAATCCCAATGCCCCCGGATACCAGGGCAAGAGGCCCCTCTGTACGTTCCGGGGCCATCTCCCCCCAAGTGTTTCCCAGGGGGCCAGTAAGGTACGCTGATTCACCGGCACGCAATGCGCTCAGTTCCGTGGTCCCCTTACCCCGGCGGGCGATGAGAAAGCTCAGTACCCCTCCGGCGCTGTCCTTCCAGTCGAAAACGCTTATGGGCCTGCCCAAGAACACCGAACCCCGTTCAGGCTTGATCATAAAAAACTGCCCTCCCTTGGGAGCCTGGTGTGACCAGGCAAAATCCAACTGGAACAGATCTTCACTGATATAGCTATGGCGCAGGAGAACGCAGGAGGAGTGAGAAGTTGCGGTCAGAGGACTTGAGGTCAATGGCAGGCTCCGGTTTTGGCGGTGACAGCGGCTCGTATCGCGTCGCGCATGGTGATGACCGTCTTGCGGGCAGCCTCTGCCGCATCGGAACAGGTCACTGCCGCGGCTTCCTGAGCTTCAGTGGTCCAGGCTTTGAGGATGGACCGGGAGGCGTTCACTACACCGCCGTTGCCATTTTTAAGGAGGATGGCAGCATCCTCGGCAGCTCCCCCTTGGGCGCCGTACCCGGGAATGAGGAAAAACAGGGTTTCCCGTTTTTTCCGAATGGCAGCAGCTTCTTCCCGCTCGGTGCAACCCACCACCGCGCCAAAGGCACCGTAGCCGTGCTTGCCCAGGCGAGTGGCGGCCAGCTCCGTGAGCCGGTCCCCCACCGCATCGTAGAGCCGCCCCCCACTTTTCAATTCCTGGTACTCAAAATCCCGCATCCCCGGGTTTGAGGTACGCATGAGCACGAAGGCCCCCTTGCCCGTGCGGCGGGTATATGAAAGCCAGGGATCCAGGGAATCCATCCCCATATAGGGCGAGAGCGTGACGAAGTCCGCCTCGAAAATCCCTTCGAAATGGGCCTTGGCGTATTGTGCCGCAGTATCGGCGATGTCTCCCCGCTTGATGTCCGCGATAACCAGTCTCCCCCGTTCACGGATGGTACGCAGGGTTTTGGCGTAGGTATCAAGCCCTCCCAATCCCATGGCCTCATAATAGGCAATCTGAACCTTGAAACAGGCGGCCACATCCACGGTGGCATCGATCAGCGCCTGATTATAAGCCCAGACCGCCTGATAATCCCGTGCCCATTTCCTCCGTTCTAGCGGGGGGACATAGGCTTCGGCAGTATCCAGCCCCACACAGACCGGGCCTCGTGCGTCCACTGCCTCGTACAGTTTATCTATTTTATCTATACTATACACGATTACAGCTCCTTTGATTAAAGTCTTGAAAAACCTGATGCTCCCTCATGGGGCTTCAAAAACAACCCGCCCCCTCTGCAGCGTCATCAATACGGTACCTCGCAGCGTTTGTCCTTCAAAAGGTGAATTCTTGCCCCGGGACCTAAAGGCCCCGGGATTGACGAGCTGCAGGGCGTTACTATCGACGATGATGAGGTCCGCCCGGTTTCCCGGTGTGATACGGCCCCGGTCGCCAAGGCCCAGTATGCGGGCAGGAGCGGCGCTCATCAGGGAGGAGAGCCTGCTGAGGTCCAGGCGATCTGCTCTGACCAGTTCGGTCCGGGCTACGGCAAAGCCGGTTTCAAGGCCGGTGAAACCGGGCGCTCCTGCGATCTTATCCGCTTCGGTATGGGGGGCATGGTCTGTAGCAATCGCGTCAATGGTACCATCCAGGATAGCGGCAATGAGGGCCTGCCGATCCGCTTCGGTTCTGAGGGGCGGATTCACCCGGCCCCAGGATTCGGCGCCGAGTACGCAGGCATCCTCCTCGGTGAGGGTAAGATGATGGGGGGTAGCCTCGCAACTGAGGGTGAAACTGCCCCCAGCTTCGTTCAACGTGGCCTTTGTTTCCCGTATCAGTTCCACGGCTTCTTTAGTGGAAACATGGGCAATATGTACATGGCATTGAGCTTGTTTACCCAGCGCTATGGCCCGCCGGGTGGCGACATTTTCTTCGATACGACTCCACAACTCCCTGGGCTTCCCTGCACGTTTGGCCGCCTCTGCCTCAAAACCGCCGGCGTCACAGTGGCATGATACGGGAAGCCCCAAACGGCGGGCCTCCCTAAAAGCCCCCAGCAAGAGCCTGTCATCGGCCACATCCCGGCCATCCTCGGATAGCATACGGGGGAATGGCAGCGCCGGTGCCGCGGGAACCTGGGTTATCCCTGACAGCACCCGGCCTGCCATGTCTTGGGTCAAGGCCATGACCGGGTACAGATCAATAAGCCCCAGACGGACGGAGCGGGCTTTGAGGACCTGCGCCTTTTCCAGGGTATCAATGACCGCCTTGGTATTCGCCATACAAACCACCGTTCCATACCCCCCGGCAACAGCGGCCAGGGAAGCGGATTCCAGGGTCTCCTTATCAGGGAAACCAGGGTCCCGGAAATGGGCGTGGAGGTCCACCAATGCAGGCATCAGGGTGAGTACCTGTCCCGGACGCATCATGCGGCCGTCAATGATCCGCGCCGCGGTGTTACGGTGAGGGGCAAGCCGTTCCTCCCCGTGGTTTTGTCCGTCTGCGGCAATCACATCCTGGATGATACCATCCTCAATCACCACCGCTCCATAGATATCAGCGGCTTCATCAATAATACGCAGATGCTCTAGTACCGTTTTCATGGGTATGTCTTTTCTCGTTGAACTTAGTATCCCCTAGATGAAGCAGTGCCGCAAGGGTGTTATCCTGACTAGCTTAAAGGTATTCCCCTGCTCCTCTTGATAGGTATCCCCTTTGTGATGCATAGTATCTTTATGAGTGAGCGTAGTGTTGGTTCTGCCTTATCCCTCAGAACTGAAAGTGTTACGTCCCGAAGCGAGCGGGCCGGTAAAGAGGGGTTTTATTTTATCATCGGCAGAGAAGAAAACCGTACTTGTTTCCGTTTTCATGGCGCCAAGAGCGGCGGGCCAATCCCAGATTTCCGCCGGTATACGGGGATACAGCGGGAAGTGCTCCGGGAATTTCTTGCCCGGAGACGGGAACGGGAACTTTCATATATCATTGATTTTGATGGAACCGGAGAGGATGGGTATACCCTCTTTAACCCTGATGACCGGCTTATTGAACAGACCTTGAGCGCCGGATTGCTGCGGAACCTGCAGGGCGAAATCCTCACCCTCGCGGAGGGTGTTTTCCGCTGTGCCCTCTGCATCGAAGATGTTACTGAAAACCATGTTACCGTATCCCTCGTACTCCGGGATGAATCGGGTCTCCCCATTGCCATGGGCCGTAAACCAGAACTCAAGAAGGCTGAGGATGAAGGGGCCAGTTATTTTTATACCCTCTCCCCCTGTTTGGCAGCGTATAAGGATAAGGTATACCCTGTTGAAGACCTGGGGCTGCGCTGGGCTGAAACCGACCGGGTCTATTCCTGGCTTCCCAAAAGCGAACTCCCCACCTTTCTCTCCCTGATCTTCTCAGGGTTCACCAACCTGGAATTCATGTACGAAGGGTGGACTATCAAGCGGATCCGGCCTGCCTCGGCCCTGCCCGCCCTGTTGTTCATGGAGATAGACAAGTACGGCTACCTTCATGTCAGGCCCATCAGCTTTCTCCGGGGTTTTCCTCCTCTTTTACTCGAAAACGAAGACATCGTAACGGTTACCGAGCTGGACGAAACCGCGAAGGTCCTGGGGATCGCTGAGGTCCTGTTCCCGGAAGTACCGGAAGACCAGTTCCGGAGTCTGCTCCTGCGGGGGAAGAAGACCGTTGCCCGTAATTCCTTTTACGAGGAAAACGGACGCTTCATCATTGCCCCTGAGTTTGCGACGAATTTCTTAGGAGAGCACATCGTTGAGCTATCCCAGCGTTTTGTACTCCTGGAAACCCAGGTGCTGGCGGGGTATAAACTCAGTTTTTCAAGGCCGAGGATACGGCTTTCCATGGGTAAGGGCATTGACTACCTTTCGGGGAGCGCCGAGGTTGAGATTGAGGGGCAGTTCTTCTCCTTTGCCCGGTTCATGGCAGAGTATCGTAAATCTGCCTGTATCACCCTGGCGGATGGCAGCCGTTCCTTCCCGGATAAGCGCACCATGGAACGTCTGGACCGGCTGGTCTCCCAGATCAAGGGGGAAGAGAATGGGGTGGAACTTTCCTACTTTGATATTCCCCTGCTCTTGCAGGATGGCTCTATCGAGATTGAAGGGGCTGCCTGGGAAACAGCCCGGCCCTTCTTTATCCAGTACAACACTATTGCGGAACGGACCGGGAACTGGTCCCTGGATAAGGGCACGCTCCGGCCCTACCAGGAGTATGGGGTCCGCTGGCTCGATTATCTCCGGCAGTACCGCATGGGCGCCTGCCTTGCTGATGAGATGGGGCTCGGTAAGACCATCCAGGTGATCGCCCTGCTCCGGGGGCTTAAAGAAGCGGGGGAAAAGGGAAACTGCCTCGTGCTCTGTCCCAAGTCCCTGGTGTATAACTGGACCGCTGAGTTTGACCGCTTCGCGCCGGGCCTCCCCTACCTCGTGCATTACGGCAGTACCCGGGACGTTTCAGTCCTGGAAGGCGGGGCAGAGGAGTTCCGGGTGATCCTCAGTACCTATGCGACCTTGCGGCGGGATGTAGAGGACTTTCAGCAGATGGAATTTCTGTACATCATCCTCGATGAATCCCAGAACATCAAGAATCTCGCCAGCCAAACCACCACCGCAGTCCTCTCCCTCCATTCCCAAAACCGTCTTGCCATGAGCGGTACCCCGGTGGAAAACAACCTCACCGAACTCTTCAGCCTGTTCCGGTTCCTCAATCCTGCGTTCTTTGGTTCTGAAAAGCTCTTTACCCAGCGGTATTTGCGGCCTATTCAGGATAACGCCGACGAAGACGCGCTGAAAGACCTCAAGGCCCGGATATATCCCTTTATGCTCCGCAGGCTGAAACGGGATGTGCTCAAAGAACTCCCGGATAAAACCGAGGAAACCGCCTATATCGAGCTTGAAGAGACCCATCTGGCCATTTATCACCAGCGGCGGCAGGAATACAAACGCCTCATTGACGGCATCCTTGCCAAGGGGGAAATGGGGAAGTCCTCGATCCTCATATTCAAGGCCCTGGCAGAGTTGCGGCGCATGGCCAGCGTGCCTGAGTCTGACGGGGAATACGGAGGGCCTTCGGCAAAGCGGCTCTATCTCAGGGATATGATCGCCGAACTCGTGGAAAACGGCCACAAGTGCCTTGTCTTCACCAACTTTCTGGCCAGTGTTGACTTGGTGAGCGAGGACCTGGCAGGCATGGGCATTCCGAATCTGACCATGACCGGTGCCACCATGGACCGCCAGTCCCTGGTCCGCCGTTTCCAGACCGATAACGCCGTGAAAGCTTTTATTATGACCTTGAAAACCGGCGGAACCGGGCTTAACCTCACTGCTGCGGATTACATCTTCATCATGGACCCTTGGTGGAACAGTGCTGCCGAGACTCAGGCCATAGATCGTAGCCACCGTATTGGACAGGTAAACCCGGTGTTCTGTTACCGCCTCATTGCACGGGATACCATTGAGGAGCGGATCCTGGAACTCCAGCAACGCAAAACCGATCTTGCCGGGGCGCTTCTTTCTGATGACGCCGGTTCCCTCAAATCCCTTTCCCCTGAAGATGTTGCCTTTCTTGTTGGAGATTCCAGATGAGCAAGACTTCAAGTAACACAACGAACACAACGCCCCTTAACATCAGAACCACGCCGTCTCTCCCATCGTTGAAGAAGCGAAAAAAGGAACTGGTGCAGCTCCTGGGGACATTGACCATGGATACGCTCCGGGGACTGATCAAACCCTTACAGTTGAGTAACGGAGGGCCTGTAAAATACAAGCAGGATCTGGTTAATGAGGTGGCTGATGCCCTGGCCTTTTCCTCTGAAAGGGAATTCTGTACCTGGTTTTACTCTTTGCCCGTCTTGACCCAGAACCTGGTCTACCGCTTGGCCTTTGATGCCTTGGTACCGGTGGCTGCCCTTGAACAGGAGTATCAGGAACCCCTGGTGCATAAAGATACCCGGGATTCCTGGCAGCCTGAGTGGGTATTCAACGAAAACTGTAAACTCAGTTTCCTGCCGGTATATACCCATTACGGGCAAGCGGTCACCATGATGCCCTATGTTTTACGGTCTGCCTTAACGCCCTGGTTCGTCCCTCCGCCAGGTATGAGGATCGACGAATGTCGTGTCGACGAGGCCGCCAATCCTGCCCTGGGAGGCTGGGATAATAGTCTGAGTGTGGTCGATTCTTTTCCCCTCCTCTGCGATATACTGGAAACGGTTCTTGAGCGAACCGGTGAAACTGAGCAGAAAAAGATAATCCGCGGGTTTAAGAAAAAAGAGCTGGCGGAACTGCGGAGTTCTTCAGGATTTTTATCCTTTGGCCTGAGCGGAGAGTTTGCACCAGACAGCGTTGATTTGGCTGCGCGTTTTGTGCTGTGCATGACGAATTACAAGCCCAGGAGACCCCCGGATGGTCAGGATGAGATCCGCAGTCTGGTTACT
Organism: Treponema sp.; assembly: GCA_031288975.1. GTDB lineage: Bacteria > Spirochaetota > Spirochaetia > Treponematales > Breznakiellaceae > JAITNP01. The sequence goes on from JAITQK010000018.1 coordinate 8,744, forward strand.
GCTTTTTTTGCCAAGGAATCCCTCTATCCAAACAACTGGTATGCTTCGGACCGGAATTACCTGGAGTACAATGTCTTGCTCGATCATTTAACCAGAACTTCCGGTTATTATCTCGATAATGGTAATATCCTGCCCCTTTCCCGCAAGGTTTTCCATGAGATCCTCCTGGAAATTGCCAAAGACCAAGGCCGTTTCGACGCGGATAAGCTTGCGAATTATATTAAAGTTACCATGCAAACCTTTTCCTTTTGTAACCAGGACCTGGAAGGGACCTTGAAAATGAAGGCCCAGAGCATAGAAGCCGATGGCATTACGTATACGGCCAATTACAACAGCGAATGCCGTCCCGATGGGATACTGCGCTACTATTTGCTGCTCAAACCGGTGTTTAAAGCCTACTGTTACCTCTTTGGAGCCCTGGGCCTGTTGGAGATTACCCAGCAAATGCCTCCCCTTGCCCGGCACTACCTCGACAAGCAGCATCCCATTTCGCCCTATGATTCCCTTAAAACCATTCGCATTACCGAGTTTGGCCGCTGGTGCCTGGGCTTGACCAGTAAAAGGCCGCCACGGCCGGCGCGGGAGTACCAGGCCATCGCCGACCGGGAACTGTACCTCGTAACCGTTCAGGGCAACTCCCTGGAGCGAACCGTGTACCTTGACAAGATAGGCCAAAGGCTGGGGGAGGACCGCTGGCGGATAAGCCTCGCGTCGTTTATAGCAGGGTGTATCAGCAAGAAGCAGATAGAAGAACGGGTTGAGCGCTTTAAGGCCCTGATAGACCCGGACCCTGCGCCCCACTGGATAAGCCTTTTTGACAAGGTCTGTACCCGTGCAGGTCTTTTTGACCTAGCCCACTCAGATGTGCTGGTGTACAGCCTGCCTGAGGACCGGAGCCTTACCGATACATTACTGCGGGATCCGGCGCTGAAAAGCATTGCCATGCGGGCCGAGGGGCGGATGCTGGTGGTACCGAATAAGAATCAGCGTCAATTTTTCGCCCTCTTAACTGAGCATGGTATCGCCCATTTTTAACCGGGGGCCTGGTTGGAATATTCAATAAAGAATTTCCATTCCAGGCGGCGGGGTATTGAAGATTTCTTCTTGGAATCGTATCATTTATGGGGGAACAAATCCCCCGGACCACCAGTTTTACGCCCCAAGGGGTGGGTATTAAACCCCACCGTGAAGGTACTGGGTCGTGTTCCATGTGAGTGCGTGGATTGAAAAACTAAATTGAGGAGCGATTTATAGATGGAAGAGCGGCGATTTTTCTTTACCTCTGAATCTGTTGGAGAGGGTCATCCTGACAAACTCTGTGATCAAATTTCAGATGCTATCTTAGATGCCTGTTTACAGGATGATCCCCAGAGCCGGGTTGCCTGTGAAACCTTTGCCTCTACTGCCATGGTGCTGATCGGCGGGGAGATAACTACCAAGACCTTTGTGGATTTTCAAAACATCGTTCGGGATGTGGCAAAAGAAGTGGGATACACGGACCCCGCCTATGGGCTGGATTACCAGTCCATGGCGGTTTTAGACATGATCCATAGCCAGTCCCCGGACATAAGTCAGGGGGTTTCTGGTGTTGGGCTTGATGAATATAAGGGTCAGCAGGGGGCAGGGGATCAGGGGATGATGTTCGGCTTTGCCTGCAATGAAACCGCGGAGCTTATGCCCCTGCCCATCACTTTGGCCCACAAGATCCTGATACGGGCAACGGAGCTGCGGAAAAAACGGGCCATTACCTGGCTCCGGCCTGATGCAAAGAGTCAGGTAACCGTTGAATACGAAGGGCATAAACCCATCCGTATTGATACGGTGGTAGTATCCCATCAGCATGACGAATGGGTTTCATACCGTGAAATCAAAGAAACTATCATTGACCAGATCATCAAACCTATCCTGGAACCCACGGGCCTTTTGGATAAAAACGTGAAATACTTCATCAATCCCACAGGCCGTTTCGTGCTTGGAGGGCCTTGTGGTGATACCGGGCTTACAGGGCGCAAGATCATCGTTGATACCTACGGCGGTATGGGCCGTCACGGAGGGGGGGCCTTCTCCGGCAAGGACCCCACCAAAGTGGATCGGTCCGCCGCATACATCGCCCGGTATGTGGCCAAAAACATCGTTGCCGCCGGCCTGGCAAAACGCGCTGAGGTTCAACTGGCCTACGCCATCGGGGTACCCTTCCCAGTGTCTGTCATGGTCGATACCTTTGGCACCGCTACGGTCAGCGAAAAACGGATTGAAGAAGCGGTTATCAAGGTATTTGACTTGAGTCCCGCAGGGATCATCTCTACCTTGGACCTGAGACGGCCCCTCTATCGGAAAACCGCTGCGTACGGTCATTTTGGCCGCGCCGAATTCCCCTGGGAGCAACTCGACAAGGTGGAAGCGTTAAAGCATGCCGTAGGCTGATAGACCGTATCAGGAATACAAAAAACGGTCCACCTCCCGGAGGATCGTTTCAAAGGCATGAAAACTCCTCCGTGTTTCAGGCAGGGAGCGGAGGAAGTATTCGCCGTAGCGTTTATGGAGGATCCGCCCGTCCAGGACGGCTACTATCCCATGATCGCTGGAACGGCGCATGAGTCTGCCGAAGCCCTGTTTGAATTTCATCACCGATTCAGGGAGGGATAGTTCCATGAAAGCATTGCCCCCCCGCTTTTCCAGGGCCTCGCAGCGGGCCTCAAAAACCGGCTCCCTGGGGGTTCTGAAGGGCAGGCGGCAGAGGATCACGAGACGGAGGGTGTCTCCAGGGGCATCAACCCCTTCCCAGAATGAATCGGTGGCAAAGAGCACACTCTGTTCATCCTTTAAAAAGGTCTGTAAAAGACGGGTCCGATCATCATCCCCCTGTTTAAGGCAGCGGATCCCCGCTTCTTCCAAAATTGGACGAGCGGCGTTGTACGCACTCCGCAGCGCTTCATAAGAGGTGAAGAGGATGAGGGCAGAACCTCCGGCGCTCAGGGTCAGTTCTGTTGCGGCCTTGTCCACAAAATTCTGGTAGGTCCCCTGGTCGGGAAGGGGTGCGTCTGCCGGGATTGCCAGCAGCACCGAAGACGAGTAGGGGAAAGGGGAGCGGAACTGCCCGATACCCACCTGCTTGTCAGTTACGAGGCTGATACCGCAGCGATTTTTCCAGTAGTCAAAGGAATCGGCCACGGTTAAGGTGGCGGATACGCAGATCACGGTTTTGTTGGGTTGAAAGAGGGCATTCCGCAGCACAGGAGCCACATCAATCGGTGTTACCGTAAACATAGTCCAGGCGCCCTTGAGCGCATCTGTGGCGCTGCTGCCGCTGTGCCGTTCTATCCACAACACCTCGGCGCTTCGTTCTTTAAATTCGATAAAAGAAGCGCAGAGACTCACGATGCTTTCAAGACGCCGGAGTATGGATTTGATCTCCCACACCGCAGGATCATCCTCGAATTGGGCGGAAAGGCTTTCCAGCATGTTCCGTATGCTCGTAACCAGGGTGGTGATAGCCTTACGAAGGGCGGCAAAATGGGGAACCAGGGCCGCCTGAATGATCGCGTCCCGGGCCGGGGTTAAACGGAAAACCCCTTCCCGCTCACAGAGTTCCAGGGCGGACTGGTTCAGGGTTTCGGCGAGTTCCCGGATATGCTGCATGGCAGCCTCGAAGGTGTTGTATTTTGCTTCGATGATAGTGATATCCCCGGAAATATGGGCTACAAGACGAACCAGCAGGCCCATGCGGTTCCCCCGGCGGTTGCGGTAGAGCCGCCCCAACTGGCGATATATCCCCAGACGGCTGAATTCCTTTGAAAAGAAGGACGTGGCCGCCCCCTCCACCGTATGGGCCTCGTCGATGATGACCCGCTTGTAGGGGGGAAGCACCACCGTACTATCGTAACCCGCGCCCTCGTGCCGGGTGGCAAGGTCCGCAAAGAGGAGATGGTGATTCACCACGAGGATCCGGGCGTCTGCAGATTCCTTACGGAGGGCAAGCACAAAACAGCGTTCCCGCTCAGAGCAGCGCATCCCCATACAGAGATCCGCCTCAGAACAGATCCGGGACCACAGCCCTCCTGAAGGCATGAACGGCAGGTCAGAACGGCTGCCCGTGGCAGTGGTCTCTGCCCAGGCATGTATTGCCGCAAGGTCCTCCTGCTCTGCATCCTCAAGGCCCGGCTCACCGAGGGCATCTGCAAGGCGGCGGTGGCAGAGGTAATTCCCCCGTCCCTTTATGAGCACGGTCTTCACCTTCTTTTTCATGGCCGAAGTAACCAGGGGGATATCTTTTTCGTAGAGCTGCTGCTGTAAGGTAATGGTGGCCGTGGAAATGACGATCCGTTCATCGTTGAGCAGAGCATAGCTCAGGGCCGGGAGCAGGTACGCAAAGGACTTGCCCACCCCGGTTCCCGCCTCTGCAGCGATGAGGGCATTCTCGTTAAAGCCCCTGATGATGAGGCGCATCAGATCAAGCTGGGATTGGCGCTTCTCATAGACCGGAAGCCGCTTGGCTATGGCCCCGCCTGCTTCCAGGGTGGCGACAATCGCGGCGGCGTCAAGCTGCTGCATGATCCGTTTCGCCGTAGGTTCCGCCACCACATAGACCTTGTCCACCCGGTTATCCACGATGAAGCAGCCTATCCCCTCTTCAGCAGCCCGTGCCGCTATGGCAAGATCATTATCGCTGGGAGTCAGAAAGCCCGATGGATGGTTGTGGATAAACACATCAGGAAGGGGACCGCCGCAGGATCGTTTATGCAGGGCAAGAACCGAGTCCTCATTACCACGAGCTGGGATCTCAAGTTTTACCACCAGGCCCTTCTCATCGAGGAAACCAAGGGCAAAGACCTCATTCCCCCCAGCATCCTTAATTTCATCTTTGAGCTGCGTTCTGCATTGTTCAGAAAAACGTTTTATGCTCCGCACCATGGTTCCTTAATAAATAAAAGGATACTATACTCATCCAATCTAATCCACTGCCTTCATGGAATCGGCCATGGGTATGTTCCTGAGTTTCTTCAGCATGAGCAGATCCACCAGGGCGGAAAAGAACAGGGTAATGAGGGCGGAGATGATAAAACTAACGGGGAAGATGCGCCGCCCGAACATGAGGTCGGTGTTCTCCGCCACACCGATGATGAAGCGGTGCAAGGGGATGCCCAGGAGCAACCCTGCAAGGGCGCCGATGATGCTCAACACCGTGATTTCCCGGAATATATAGGCCGCCGCTTCCCCCTGATAAAAGCCCAGAACTCTGAGGGTGGCGATTTCCCGGCTCCGTTCATTGATGTTGATGTTGGTCAGGTTGTAGAGCACGATCATGGCAAGCCCGCCGGCGGCAAAGATGAGGACCAGCACGACAAAGCCGATGCTTCCCAGGAGCTGGTTGTACGAGTCCTGTATCTGGGAGAGGAATTCCGCACCCATCACCGAATCACATGGGAGGATGCGGGCAATGAGGGCGTCCTGTTCACCGGCCTTGTGTATGCCGGTCCGGACTAGCAGGGTCCTGAAGCCCAGGCCGCCGCCGAATTGTTCACCGTACACCAGGGGACCAACATAGACCGCGCTGCCCACGTAGTGCTCCGTAGTACCTGAGAGGGTAAAGGAACCCCGCTTCCCCTCGGCGTTTTCCAGGATAAAGGTATCCCCCACACGGAGCTTGAGGGTCTCCGCCATCTTTTCGGTGAGCACTGCCGAGGCATCGGTAAAGGGGAGGGCCGAGCTGTCGCTCCGCTCCCGGAGGGTGATAAACCGGGATAAGGCCATCGGGATTTGGGGGACCAGGACCGAAACCGAGAGCCGTTCATCACCCTGTATGACATAGCCTGATTCACTATGGATCGCAGTCCAGCTTTGAACCGGATCCGCTTCCCCGCCTTGTGCAGCAGAACTGGTGAGTGCGGCGAGGATCCCGGTAAGCTGCTCATCAGGGGCATCTGCCTCCAGTTCAACCTGTAAATCGTAGCGCAGGAGCTCCTCAAAGTGCGTCCGGGCAATATTGGTCATTGAATCCCGCAGCCCAAAGGCCGCGACCATGAGGGAGGTACAGCCTGCAATGCCGGTGATGGTCATGAAAAAGTGTTTCTTGTGGCGGATGAGGTTCCGGGCAGTGACCTTGTGGGTAAAGCGCATCCGTTTCCAGATGAAGGGGAAGTATTCCAGGAATATCCGCTTCCCCGACTTCGGTGTTCTGGGGAGCATGAGGCGGGCTGGTTTTTCCCAGAGGGAGTGATAACAGGCATACACGGTTGCCCCCATGGTGCAGGTGAGTACCAGGCCACAGGCGATAAGCCCGAAGGGCCAGTTGAATTGGGTGACTAGCGGGGGCAGATGATACATGGTGGCAAAGGCGTTGTATATGATGATAGGCAGCCCCTGGAACCCGCAGACCATGCCCGTAGCAGAACCCAGCACGCCGGTGGACCCACAGTATATCAGATACTTCCCAAGAATCGTCCGTTTCTGATATCCCAGGGCCTTCAAGGTTCCAATCTGAATACGCTCCTCCTCAACCATGCGGGTCATGGTGGTCAGGGCCACTAGCGCGGCAATAAGAAGGAAAAACACCGGGAACACCGTTGCCACAGCGGCGATCTTTTCAGAATTGGCCTTGTAATACCTGCATCCCACATTGGCGTTCCGATCCAGTACATACCATTCCGGCTGGTCAATGGTGATATCCGTGATACTCCGCCGGGCTTCTGCCAACTGTTCCCCCCCGGCGTCCAGTTCCCTTTGGGCCTTTGCCTGAGCCACCGCATACTCAGCTTCCCCAGCAGCAAGTTTCCGCCGAGCCACTTCAAGCGCTTCCCTGCCCCTGGTGATTTCCGCCTCAGCCGCCGCCAGCTCCTCCCCAGCATCGGCGAATTCTCCTGCTGCCTGGGCCTTCCCCGCTTCCAGTAAACGCCATCCCTGGTGCAGCTCCTGTTCTTTTTCACTCACCATAGCAAAGCCCGCCTGATACGCGGTCGCGCCTTCGTCGTATTGAGCCACCCCCTTGCGCACCCCGGGGAAGAGCATCTTGAGCCAGGAAGCGCGGGTCTTTTCCACCTGGGGTTTTGCCGCGTCAAGCTGGACCTTCGTGTCCGCCAGCATCTGTTTTGCCGCCTGAAGATCCGATTCACCTAAGAGCAGCACCCGTTCATTGTCCACCAGTTCCCTTACAACCCGCTGCCGCTCCTGGGCAAAGGTAGCGCGGCCCTCGGCAACCTGGGTTTCAGCCGCCAGGAGTTCCGCCTCCCCTGCGGCAAGTTCCGCGGCTCCTGCATCCAGCCGTGCACGAGCCGCCGCCAGTGCACGGGCCGCATCGGTCCGGGCCTTGGCGTACTCAGCTTCAGCCTGGGCAATGCCGTGGGCCGCCCTGTTCCGGGCTTCCGCGAGGATACCCTCCCGCCGCAGTCCCGACCGTTCCATGCCCACTGTTGTGATAGCCCCCACCGCCTCGTCAATATGGGCCTGATAAGGGCCGGTAAAGGCCACAAGAGCGGAGGCGCCTTTCACGGTAATGAAAAAATCAGTGTACACCGGCAGTTTGTAGCAGCCCTCGTCAATGTACATCACCGCAGCAAGCCGCCCATTCCCGATACTGCTCGGCTCCCGTTCCATGGAAATATACAGCGGGCTTTTGACAATACCGGTAACGGTAAATTCCGTAACCCCGTAGGTTTCCCCCTGATCAGGAGCCTGTATGGTCATCACCGTCCCGATAGCAAGGTACTCAAAGTACCCGCCCCCTTCCTGCACGAGACATTCATCCGCCTTTTCCGGCATACGGCCCTGGATCAGTTCTATGCGGTTGATAAAGTCCTGGTCCTGGAGCTTCCCCAAGGGGAGTCCGTAAATCCGGGTGCCCAGGACCCTATCCTCTGCCTGGACCAGCGCATCGGTACTATAGACCCCTTGTATCCCCTGGACCACCTCAAGCCCGGCCAGGGCATCCTGATCTTCCTTGGTGAGGCCCATGGTTGCCTTGATGAAAACATCCATCATGTTGGTAGCATCGAAGTAGCGATCCACCGAGACCTTCATGTCCGGGGTCGTTGCCAGAAGCCCGGACAGAAACCCGACCCCCAGGCTGACAATGCCGAAGATCGCCGCGAAGCGTCCAAAACTCTGTTTGATTTCCCGGATTATGGTTTTACCATAGGTTTTACCGAAGGATGGGACGCGCTTCATAGGCTTACCATTCGACTTCAGCAACCGGAAGGGGATGTTCATTCGTGGCGATCTGCTGAACCTGCCCGTTTTTGATATGAATCACCCGGTCCGCCATAGCTGCAATAGCCTGGTTGTGGGTAATCACGATAACGGTCCTGCCCAGGCGGCAGCTATCCTGGAGGATCTGCAAGATATGCTTTCCCGTATGGTAATCCAGGGCACCGGTCGGCTCATCGCAGAGGAGGATCTTGGGGTTTTTGGCCAAAGCCCGTGCAATAGCCACTCGCTGCTGCTCTCCCCCTGAGAGCTGGGCAGGAAAGTTGTTCATCCGGTCTGCAAGTCCCACTGCCGCCAAGGTCTGTTGAGGGTTCTGAGGGTCCCGGCATATCTCCGAGGCGAGTTCTACGTTCTCAAGAGCCGTCAGGTTCTGGATGAGGTTATAAAACTGAAACACAAAGCCCACATCATAGCGCCGGTAATCCGTGAGGTAGTGTTCATTCAACCCGCTGATGATCTGGTTATCCAGGATGATGGTCCCACTGTCACAAGCATCCATCCCCCCCAGCATATTAAGCAGGGTCGTCTTCCCCGCGCCGCTCGGCCCAAGGATCACACAGAACTCGCTTTTTTCAATGGAAAAGCTGATATGGTCCGCGGCAATGATCTTATGTTCCCCTGAAGCATAATACTTACACACGTTCTTAAATTCGACATACCCCATGCTGTTTAACACCCCTTTTTACGGGAACCTCCTTCGATTCTTTACTGGAATGAACCCTCATTATATACCAATGGCATAGACAAAGACATTATACAGGCCATGGGCCCAGGCAAGCCCGTGGAGGGAATGCTTTTTCATAAAAATAAAGGACAAAAGCAGCCCCGCCAGGGCCGCGTTCAGCATCCCCCAAGGGCCTTCATAGAGGTGGGAGAGGGAAAAAAGCAAACTGGGTCCCAAGGCCCCCCTCCAGCGCCCATCCTCCAGGCGCTGGAGCAGATAGAAACGGAAGTAGCTTTCTTCCAGATAGCCGGTGCTTATACAGGACACCACCGTGACAAGCCACGGGCCTAGGCCCTGGGGCGCTTCCACCAGGGTGGAAATGCCGGCAGTATCCCCCAGGGACGATAGCACGGATACGCAGAACCCAATGAGCATGAGGCCTGGCAGGGCCATGATGAGGGATAGGATATCCAGGAAGCGGGGCTTTACCAGGCGCCAATCCCACTGGTCTTTGGTACGGGCCACCAGATACCATATCAGCGCCAATGAGGGTACATCATAGACCATGATCCGGCTCAGTTCCTGGTTCATGGAAAAGGCGATCAGTTCCGGCAGCTCCGGGGGAATAGCCCCAGGCAAAAAAAGCACCAGATAGAGGATCAGGGATTCAATCATACCAGCCGTATTACGTTCCATATTGGTATTATTACTGATAATCTGCTCTGTATCCAGAAGCAATCCCCCTGGGCAACGCCATATAGATACTATGAAACCGGTTCCTGTTGTATGCACGGCCCTTGGAGCCGCGATAAGTTATTATGCCCGGGCGTTCTTGGGGGATAGGTGCGTACCGTGGTTCCTGGGCGCGCTTGGTGTGAGTGTGGTGTGGGCCAGTCTTACCCTTGTTCTCGCCAATGCCCCGTGGTTCTTTCACGCTTCGGTGCGCCTCTGGCGGGTGATTCAGGTGTATAGTGCTGCCTTTTCCATAGGGTTCAGCCTGGGACTTGCCGCAGGGGTATCTCAGCCGGTCCGCCTGGGATTGCCACAGGCCCAGGTGATCGGCATGTACGGAACCCTGGTAAACGATCCCCGGGCCTTTCAGGATGGCCGCGGTATGGGATACCTGGTCTTACAGAACATCCGGGGACCTGGGGGCATACGAAGCACTGCCAGGGGCAAGGCGCTGGTGTTTTTCCCTGCCGGTGCCATTCCCCGGCTCAGGGAATTCGGCAGGGCCAGCGAACTCTTTATTGAAGGTTTTTTTTTCACTTCCCAGGATACGGACCTGGTTTTTCGGGCTGCTTCAGTACACATTGTCAAGCCTGCCCCGGCATGGGAACAGTTTCGGACCAGCATCCGCATGAACCTTATGGCACGATTGGATCACTATCCTTGGGGAGGACTGGCCCTGGCCCTGCTGTTGGGAGTGCGGGATACCCTTGATACGGGCCTGACCCAGGGGTATCAACAGGCTGGATGCTCCCATGTCCTGGCCCTATCGGGGATGCATCTGGCCATTGTCTCCGGGGTACTGGCCTTCTTCCTCCGCAAGCCCCTGGGCTTAAAGGGAGCTGCCCTGGCAGGGGCGGTGTTCGTCATCGGGTATATATACCTCATCGGGGACCTGCCTTCCCTCTACCGTGCTGCCCTCATGTACCTGCTGGGCGCCCTGGCGCTTATGGGCGCCTGGCCGAGACAGCCGGCGCTGCTCTTGGGGATGAGTTTCCTCATTCAGATCATGGTATGGCCTGAATCAGGGCATACCATTTCATTCATCCTTTCCTACCTGGCCCTCTGGGGTATCCTCTGTATTGGTGAAACCCTCTATGAACTTATCCGGGGGAAGCTCCCGGACGTTCTGGCCCAGGGACTTTCCGCCTCTTTGGGGGCCTTCATCGCCACAGGGGCAGTTGTATCCTGGTGCTTCGGTATGCTGCGGCCAGTGGGCATCATCGCAGGACTCCTCATCGTACCCCTCACCACCTTGTTCATGGTCGGGGCCATGGTCGCCCTGGTTGTACCCATTGGCATGGTTCTTTCTCTGCTGTATGATGTACTTGAAGGGCTGGTTTCCCTTGCAGGCCAGGTGCCGGGGCTGCCGGTTTCAGAACCGGTGTGGGTGCTGGCAGCTTCTTTGGGTATATCGATACTGATTATGGTTTTAAACAACAGGCTGCGTGCCTTAAGGAACAATCTTGTCCCCTTTTCATACTACTGAACTGAACTATGATGCTCCTGCAACGCTGAAACGGTTTCTCGATACACGGGGACTGGGGATGCGGAAGAAATTCGGGCAGAATTTTCTGATTAACCCCCATGCACGGGAGAAGATACTGGATGCCCTGGAGCTTGACCCTGGGGCTGCGGTGTGGGAAGTTGGTCCTGGGCTTGGAGCCATGACTGCGGGGCTGCTGGAACGGGGTGCGGCGGTCTATGGGTTTGAGCTTGATCCGGGGTTCAATCAGGTCTTGCAGGAACTGTTCGGGAACAGGCCGGCCTTCACCCTGATCGAGGGGGATGTACTGAAAACGTGGCCCAAGACCGATCCTCCGGCCCGGTATTTACTGGGAAACCTGCCCTATACTATCGGGGCGGTTCTTTTGGCGGATCTTATTGAGCGCCACCGTTTCTTTACCCGTATGGTGGTAACGGTTCAGCGGGAAGTTGCCCTCCGCATGGGCGCCCGGCCCGGTTCAAAGGACTACTCCTCGTTCTCCGTACTCTGTGCATCGGCCTATACGGTACGTCCCCTCATGGTTTTGAAAGGGGCTTCTTTTTATCCGGTTCCCCATGTGGATTCCCAGGCGGTCCGGCTTGACCTGCGCACCGACGTGGACCCTGCCTCGTATCCTCTTTGTCTGCGGCCCCTGGTACGGCATCTTTTTTCTTCCCGCCGGAAAACCATCAAGAACAACCTGCAACGTTTTATTGCATCCCGTATCATGCAGGGGGACAGCAGGGGGCGTGATGCAGTGGAGATTACTATGGAAGCACTGGAGCGCTGCGGCATACCAGAGCATACCCGTGCGGAAACGCTGGGACTTGAGGGTTTTCTCGCCCTGGCTCAGGTATTGGAAGGGGTAAGGAGTATGGAACAGAAAAGGCCCATAGAGGAGGATTATGATGATAATCACTGAGGCGGTGGCAGGAATCCGGGAAAAAATCCTGAAAGCGGCGCTCCGTTCCGGCAGGAATCCTGATGAGATCCGGCTCATGGGGGTGTCGAAGTTCCACGGAATAAACGAAATCGAGGAAGCCTGGCAGCAGGGGGGAATCCGGCTTTTCGGGGAAAGCAGGGTCCAGGAGGCGGCGGATAAGTTTGCTGGTTTCTCGGCAGGACATCCGGGAACGGAACTCCACCTCATAGGTTCCCTCCAGCGGAACAAGGCTAAGGCTGCATGTGCCCTCTTTGATTGCATTCAGTCGGTGGATCGGGAGGCCCTGATCACCGGCCTGGGGGACCTGACCGCACACCAGGATAGGCCCCTGGGGATACTCCTGGAACTCCATACCGGGGAGGAAACCAAGACCGGCTTCCCTGATGAGGATAGCTTATGCAGGGCAGTGGAACAGGTGTTGTCCTATCCAGGGCTTGCGTTGAGGGGCCTTATGACCATGGCGCCTTATACCGATGATGAGCGGATCATTCGCGCCTCGTTCCGCGCCCTGGCCGGCGCCCGGAACCGGCTTGAAGCGCGCTTCCCGGATTGCGATTGGTCCTGCCTTTCCATGGGTATGTCCAGTGACTTTGAAATTGCCATAGAAGAGGGGTCTACCATCATCAGAATAGGAACCGCCCTGTTCGGGGAAAGACGTACATGAAAAGCAGCCTGAAACGTCTTGTGTTCGCCCTGTTGATGCTGACCGTTCTGATGACCACAGCCCTTGCCCAGACATCATCAACCGATACTGGTCTCGTTTCAACCCAGTTCGATACCACTGGTTTTCCCCAGTGGGCCAAGGACCTGCGGCGTGCGGAGATAGTCGCCTTTGGCTCTTTTCCCTTTACCGTATTTTTTGCCCGCTTTGCCATAGATACCTACCGCTGCGCCACCAATGGGTGGGATATCCGCTATGCCCCCTGGCCCTTTAAACCCGCAGGGGCAATTGAGATGCCCAAGGAGCAGCAACTCATCTCCATAGCCGTGGCGGCAGCGGGTTCCGTCATGATAGCCCTGACCGATTTCTTAATTGTTACCTATAAAAGACACAAAAAGGCCCGGGACCTCAAGAACCTGCCGGAAGGAAGCCCGATTATCATCAAGACGCCCTGGCCTGCAGAAACAGCGGCAGATGAAGAGCCTGGGGATGGTACTCCCTGAGATGCCTTCGTTTTCCGGCACGGTGCAGGACACCCTGGGGATCCGGCTTGACCGGTATGTAGCGGAATACATCCGGCTTATGAGGCGTTCCCAGATCAAGTCCAGGGACCTGAAAGCCCGGATCAATGGAAAACCGGTAAAGATCTCCCGTATGGTAAGGGCCGGAGACGTCCTTGAGCTTACCTGGGCAGAGCCTGAACCAATAGGCTTGGTGCCTGAAAACATCGCCCTTGAGGTACTGTATGAAGATGAGCAGGTGGTGGTGGTGAACAAGGCCCAGGGCATGGTGGTGCATCCTGGCGCGGGAAACCACCGGGGCACCTTGGCGAATGCCCTGCTGTACCGGCGGCTCAACGCCGGCGGCCTGGCTGCAGGGGAAGGCTTCCGTCCCGGCATCGTTCACCGGCTGGACAAGGATACCTCCGGCGTCATTATCGCCGCTTATAATGATGAAGCCCTGGCGTTTCTGGCCAGCCAGTTTAAGGCCCGGAAGGTACGGAAACGTTACGGAGCCATTGTTAAAGGTGTGTTCACAGAACCTTCCGGCTGCATCGAGACCCGTATAAGCCGGGATCCCCGGGACCGGAAACGTTTTACCGTATCCCCTGATACGGGCAAAATCGCCATAACCCGGTACCAGGTCATCCGCTCCTGGGCATCTCATTCCCTGCTACTCCTCCAGCCTAAGACCGGACGCACCCATCAACTGCGGGTACACTTGCGCCACCTGGGACATCCCATTGTGGGGGATCCTATCTACGGTATGCAGGACTCCCTGTTTCCCCAGGCAACGCTCATGCTCCATGCTAAAAGTCTCAGTCTGCTGCTACCTGGCAGTATGAAGCGGGAGACCTTCAGAACCCCCCTTCCGCCTCGTTTCCAGGAACTCATTGGAACCTTCTCTGTATAGCAAAGCCCTATATTTCCGGGGCATAGTGGAGCACGTACTGTTCTGCTTCCCGGTTCCAGAGGCCCTGATGGGCATTGCAGATTTCCGCCAGCTTTGCGTAGAATGAATCGGTTTTTCCTTTTTCCGCAAAATCAGCAATAGCGGTCAGTTCCAGGTTCTTATGGGTATAGATCAGCTTTTTACCCCCGGGAATTTTGTCCAAATCCATGGTGGTCTGGGCCACCGCGTTAAGCCCCCCTACATGGGTAACCATGAAGACCGGATTGAGTTCCCCCCGGGCCATCATTGCCAGGGATTCTTTCATGTCATCGGTGTTACCCCCAGAGGTTCCTACCAGGTGATGGGACTCGTAATGGACATTGTAAAAGTTCCAGTTCGCTGAAAAAGCCATATCCGTAGGCCCGGCAAAGAAGTTGAGACAGCCATCGGCACCGAGTAAGCTATCCCCCAGTTCCAGAACCGGTTTTACTGGGGCAAAGACAAACACATCATCGTAGCCTTTGTTCCCATTGATGCCCTTGAGTTGGGCTACCGGATCGGTAAGGGATTTGGTATTAATATAGCTGAGTTCCACTCCCTGCCTTTTGGCGGTTTCCACACTTAAAAGCTGGGCCGCCCGTGCAAGGCGGGCATCGTCAATATCAGTAACCACGAGGCGCCCAGGTTTTCTGGGATTGTGGATGGCGTAATCAATGGCCTCAAGGCCCATAGGCCCAACCCCTGCAAGGAGGGCCAGAGAACCTCCTTCAACGATCCCCATATCATGGTGGTACGACCCGCCGTGGGTATGGTACTGGGCATGAAAGGCCCCGACAATACAGGAAACCGGTTCCGCCAGGGAACCGAGGTAAAAATTATCCCCAGGGTATTCCAAAAGACAGTGCATCTCCATCACTTCATTGGGAATGATGATGAAGGTCGCGTCCCCTCCGATGTGTTCGTAGGAATATCCCGGTGCCCAGAGGGTCCCCTGTCCATCGGGGCCAGGGTAGTTAAGAGCGGGCTGTATGGCAAAGGTATCGCCGGCCTTGAAAGTATCTGCCCATTTTGCCCCCACCTGTTCGATGGTTCCGCAGAATTCATGGCCGATGATGGCTGGATGCTTTGTCAGATCATCCCGAACCCGCTTGTGTTTTGCCCCCTGGATGGCCAATTTATGACTGGACATACAGATCGAATCAGACACCACCTGGGCGAGTATTTCATCCTCCCGGATTTCAGGCAGTTCAAATTCCTCAAGCCGAAGCTCATTGACACCGTAAATGCGTACCGCTTTTGTTTTCATGTAACCCCCCTCAAAATATATACCCTATAATCCGGGGCTTTTCAAGGGTAAGCTCTTCACCGTAAAGGTCTTTCGCTGTATTGGGGATGGCCCGTAGCAGGCGAGTTTTTCCAGATGCTCCCGCGTGGGATACCCCTTATGGCGCTCGTAGCCGTACTCAGGATAGTGCCGGGCATAGTGTTCCATCATCCGGTCCCGGGCGGTTTTGGCAAGAATCGAAGCGGCCATAACTTCCGGGATAAGGCTATCCGCCTTGACCAGGGCACGGCAGGGGATGGGAATATCCGGGACATAGAGACCATCTACTATGGCCGTAAGACTTTTATCTTCTTCAAAGGGATGTACCCGCAGCATAACGAAAAAAGCCCGCTTCATAGCGAGCAGACTGGCCTGGAGGATATTAATTTCGTCGATTTCAGCAGCTGATGCCCATCCGATACCGAGGGCAACGGCTTGCTTAAAAATAAGGGATTTGGCTTTTTCCCGCTTGAGAGGGGTGAGTTTTTTTGAATCCCCCAAACAATCCAGGGGAAAGTCTTGGGGGAGGACCACCGCAGCGGCGCAAACCGGACCTGCCAGCGGCCCTCGTCCCGCTTCATCAAAGCCGCAAATCACCGAACCACCGGTTATTCCGTTACTGGTTCCGGCTTAATGTCGGTTTTAGCCAACTGGGCTTCCATCATCTTGAGGGCGTCCATGGCCTTGAATTCAGCGTATCTACTGGCTTCACTATCAACAATATCCGCCCCAACCTTGGCAGCATCGGCCTTGCTCAATGATACCAGCACATAGACCGTTCCATCCGAACTCTGACCTCGCTTGTACACCCCGGCTCCGGTTAACTTTGCAGAGGTCAACTGGCGTCCAACGGTTTCAGCAAAACTCAGGTTTGACTGAGTATCTGTGTTGCCCGCGTTTCTGGTATAATCCGTAATCATAGCCTGGACATTGGCGTTTAAGGTAAACGCGATAGACTGCCGGGCACGGGACTCCGCCATGGTCATGGACATGTTCAGATCCGACATTTTTGCACTGCCGGAACCGAAGATCATATCTTCCTGCAAAGGTGGATTAAAAAACCAATCCGGGACCCCTGCAGGTGTTTCAGTAACGGAAGGCTTGGATGCACACCCCATGACCAATACGAGAAGGATCGGGATTAACGCCCATACATAGTTCTTTTTCATCAAAAGCTCCTTAAAATAATTTGAAGTCCTTATACAAGAACTTAATATATAATTAACATATATAGCACTTAGTAAGCTATTTGTCAACAAATTGACGTATTTTTAACAAATAGCTTTAAATAAAATTGCTACTTCCTGATTAAGCCAAGCTCATAGCCAAGGGAGAAGAGGAATTTCCCTCGATGATATATTTCCTCACTCTCCCCATCCTCACTTATTTTCGTATCGCTAAAATCACCTGCATACCGCAGATCCAAAAATAAGACTCCGGGACCAAGCTTTATCCCAAAATTACCGCCAATCATAAAGCCCACAGGAGCGGTAAAATCAAATGAATCAGAACCAGAGTCAGAGCCGTAGTTGGTACTATAATAAGACCATCCAACCTCCATCTGACCCAGAGGTACCGTAAAATACAATCCACCAAACCCCTGAATCGAAAAATTGCCGGGCCGGGCAGTGTATTTAGCCAGAATAGGTATCAATAAAGAATGGGATGTAAGCTTATAATTATCATCCCAATACGCATCCTTATATTCGATATCCATCTTATCGGAAGTGAATAAAAATTCCATCTGGACTGCGAATTGCCGTACTATCTGTACCGCTATCTGGGCTGAAAAATCAAATGAGACTTGAGCATTAAGATCCCCTCCAGACCAATCACTGGCAGGCGTATAAAAACCGACGGAACCGCCAAGCCGTGCCCCCAGATAGAGCCAGTTATGCTTCCAGGCATCCTTCGCGGGGGGAGTCGCTCCCCCGCTGTTACGGCTACGGCTACGACTACTCCCGCTTTCAGAGCTGCTGCCTTGAGCCGCACGGGGTTTTACACCGTTATATTTGACCTTCAGCAGGGCTGCCAAGATTGCGTCCAACTCCACTGTCGCGGTATGTATCCCCTGGATCTGGGCGGTCTCAACCTGGATGGCCTGTACCCGCATCCGGTATACATCCCCCAAGGGGCTGATGGACCCAGAAATAATGGTCTGGGCCCCCAGTTTCATACCAATTTCCTGAGCGGTGGCCTCGTTTACCTCACCGGACATCTGGAAATTCATCTCCTGCTGAAGCAATTCCAGGTTCCGCCGGTCGACCACCGTGAGATTACCGTTATTGACGATATGGGCGGTCAATTCTTCGATAACGTAATCGGACAACTCCTTGGTCCCAGCGGAAACGTTAAGTACCACTACCTTGTCCCCTTTGGGCAGCCGTCCGGCCAGATAATTCATGGAATTGGCAATCGCCTCATCCAAAACAACAATTTCCTGGGCAAACATGCAAGCCATACCTGCCATCAGGAAAAACAAAACCCACAATCTTCTCATTATTACACCTCCAGTGTCATATCTTTAATTTCCGAACACGGAATTAAATTCCTTGGTGAAGTTCTCATCTAAATCCTTTTCAATATTGAGATAGGCCCTGCCATAAGCCCCTTCCATCGTGGCATGTCCAAAACGGGGCAGACTGCGGTTGTAGGAAAAGACCACGGTGCTCTGTGACACTGGGGTAATTTTCACATCCACCCCGGACCGGACAAAGAGAATAGCCGGGGTCGTCTCTTCAGCGGTGCTCACGGTAAGGGTAACGATATAGGCGGGGTTCCGCTCCGTCATGGTGAAGCCCAGGCCCTGCATCACCTCCTGGAGCTTGCGGCCAATCCTTGCGTCCGCTGCTTTGTATACCACCGCTGCGGTAAGCCGAGGACGGTAGACGGTCGTAATATCCTGAATACGCCGCGCCGTATTCAGAACTGTCGTGGCATACTGCCGTCCTGCCGCAGGATTTATAACCGAGACCATCTTGGCGTATTCTTCATGTATCCGGGATATACCTCGGGCTTTTTTCAGCTTGCCCAATGCTGATAGCGGGTCATTGCCTTTTTCGGCGGTATCCAAAAGGTCCTGTATTAAGGCCAGGTTAAACTGTATCTTGGCATCATAGATGCCGATAGCTTCCCCCCGATTTATATAGGCGAGGGCAAAGAAATTCCCTTGGCCATCCTGATAACCAGGGGCAAATTTAATTCCTAGAAATTCAGTCTGAGAACTAATAATTGCGGATTGGATCACTTTGACCCGTTGACTGAAATCGGTCTGTCCATTTTTCATTATCTCGTTATATTCCACCAGCATCTTATTTCGGATCTCAACGCTGGTCTGAAAATAGAAGGACAAATTAGAAATCGCCTGATTTTCAGCGGCGGTCCGAGAATTTCCCCCACCCATAGCGGCAATATAATGACTTATAGGATATTCTGCATCCTGATCAATATACCATAAAGGTGGTGATACATGAGCAAAAAGAGGAAAAAATACCAAAGAAAAAAGGACTATACAAAATACTCTATATGTGTTATGATGTTTACAAGGG
>JAITQK010000029.1 GCA_031288975.1 Treponema sp.
CCCAGCTTTGTCTCGTCTACGAGTTCGACCCGCTTCAGGTCGGTAAAATGTTGGACAATTGAAGGAACTATTTCGTTTGAGGCATTTAATCTGAGGGCATATTCACTTTTCAACCTATCGAGACCCGGTTGTGTCGCTGTGCATAACAAGGCGGAGACTCCGGCGTTCTGGCACAGATATTCAAGCGCCCATGTGAAAAGATAGGTACAGGAAACCGGCAGTGTTTGTATCTCATCAAAGATAATCACTGAATTGGTAAGCCGGTGCATACGCCGGATTTTCCGGGTGCCTGATCCGAACAAGACTTCCAAAAATTGCACCATAGTTGTAATGATTATCGGTACATTCCATGTTTCCGTTGAATCAACATAGTATTCAGATTCTTCACTTCTATCCAGATTGGAATGGTGTTCCAGAATTATTTCTCCATTTTTCCCTTTCGGATCAAGAATATTTCGGATCTCATCTGCATTCTGATCAAGGATCGATGTATAGGGCGCAATGATGAATATTCGTTCTTTGTCATACTCTTTCGCATGGGTCAGAGCATAGCGCAATGAAGCAAGTGTTTTTCCAGCTCCGGTTGCAGCCGAGAGGGTATAAATACCATTCTCTTTCAGCCCGTATTCAGCGCAATGCGCCGATATATCACGCCGGATTTCATTAATTTTACCCCGGTTTGGCAAACCTGCAAGATGATTTTCAAGCGAAATAAGTAGAGGTTCCCAATTAATTTTCTTGGTTGCATTTTCCAGTATGCAGGGAATTCCCCGTTCATAATAGGCACTGTCAAGCCGGTCAGCGTCAATAAGACAACTCGCTAAAAGGCGGGCGGTGAACCCCAGATTGAAAAAGCGGTTTGTCTTATCATTCCTTATTTTTATCAATTTACCTAACGTCTTGATAGTCTCTGGAACAAAATCTTTATCCTGAAGAATATCATCCAACTTTTGCTTTATTACCGGATCGATATTTGCCACAGCTTCTTCAAGGCGAGTCTCCTCGGTATCTTTCAGGAGCCGCTCATGCAGTTGAGCCGTGCCATCGGGTTTTATCACATCCGGCAACCCCGGCCCGTGGTGGTACATGACACAGGCGGCAAGCAGTTGCCCGACTAATTCCGCGCCTGCGACGGGGTTCTGCATTATCCTCTTATACAGGAATTGCCCACCCGCTGTAGCGTGGTCTTCTTTGTTGGAGGTTTTTCCCAATTTTACTTGATTGTCAAGATATTTTTGCCACGATCTACAGCCTTTACCCAGATCATGGAGCAATCCTGCTAATGCGGCGAACTTCGACAGATTGATAGTTTCAGCAAATAGCTTTGAGTACGCACTAACATCGTCAAGGTGCGAGACAAGTGTCTGCCCGGTGGTCGAACCTTTCTTGTAACGAGCCTTAAAAAAAATCATCTTTTTCTCCTGTAACTTGGTTCTACTTTTTTAAAAACAATCGCTTCAAATGAGTAACAGCTATTTTTATATACTGACATGGAGACAAAGACTCTACGGTGCAGTCCAATTTCTCCGCTCTATCAATAGTTACTTCATTAATATGTACGCCTTTCATCCCTTGCCCGCTCACCTTCACCGTCATCTAGTTGCCTCCTCTCACTTTCTATTTATAAAATATATCTTCTCAATATAGATATGTCAATGTCTTTTATCTAAAAACATAAAAATTTTATGAATTTACACCCCCTACTAGAGGTGTAGATTCATCTACCTTTCTTTTTATCTAAAAACATGCTTCAATCCACGCGCTCTACAACCATAAACTTACGATAACAATATAGTTGCTGAAAAACGCGACGGTTATACAAAATAACGTATCCAGCAACCCTTTACAAAGCAATTACCGTCATGGGTAATACGGGACTCAAACTTACGACCCCTACCATGCTCTCACCAACTGAGCTAACCCCCTGCAGGTGACGTCACCGCCACCAGTTGATGGACGACGTAAGCGTTGCCAAAACCTTGACTTATATTATTAGCATCTCACGGATCTTGTCAATCGCCCACAGGCGGAAATGATAAGATTTTCGTGAAAAATTTGAGACACGCTCCCCAATGGCGACGTTCACCTCAAGGTTACCGCGACCACCTGGGCCGCGATATCCTCTATTTACACCGCCCCTTTCATGGCTCGTACATACTCATACACATAGCTCCCCGCGTCCCCCTGATGCTCCTCGATAAGCTTGACAATGGCGCTCCCCACAATCACCCCGTCGGCGATCTTCCCAATCCCCGCCGCCTGGGCCGGCGTGTTGATGCCAAAGCCCACCGCCACAGGTACCCGTGCCGTGGACCGGGCCGCCGCAATCATGGCCGGGAGGTCGGTTTCAATCTTGGCCCGCATCCCGGTAACCCCCAGAGAGGACACCACGTAGAGAAAACCCGTGGCGACTCCGGCGATTTCCCGGATCCGCTGCTCTGATGTGGGGGCGATGAGGGAGATGAGGTCCACCTCGTGGCTGGCGGCGCTGGAGCGCAGCTCCCCCTGTTCCTCAAAGGGCAGGTCCGGGATGATGATGCCGTCCAGACCGGCTTTTTGACATTTTTTGAAAAATGCCTCATAGCCGTAATGAAAAACCGGATTGAGATAGGTTAAGAACACCAGGGGCACCTGGGTCTTGTGCCGCAGGGATTCCACAAGACCCAATAGCTTATCCACTGTGGCCCCTCCGTTCAGGGCGCGGATATTGGCCCGCTGAATCACCGGACCTTCGGCAATGGGGTCGGAAAAGGGGATGCCGATTTCCACCAGGTCCGCACCGGCCCTGACCATTTCCAGGATGAACTCCCCGGTCTTTTCGATGGAAGGGTCCCCGCCGGTAACAAAGCCGATGAAGGCTTTGCCCTGTTGAAAGGCGCTTTGTATGTTACTCATGGATGTTTTTCCCCCGATACCGCGCAATGGCGGCCACGTCCTTGTCTCCCCGTCCAGAGAGGCAGATGATGATGCTTTGGTCAGTGCCCATCTGGGGAGCCAGAACCCGTGCATGGGCCACCGCGTGGGCGCTCTCAATGGCCGGGATGATCCCCTCCATGCGGGACAGGTACTCAAAGGCAGACACCGCTTCTTCGTCGGTAACCGCCACATACGCTGCCCGCTCTGAATCGTGGAGATAGGCGTGTTCCGGCCCGATTCCCGGATAGTCCAGCCCTGCGGAAATCGAGTAGACCGGGGCGATCTGGCCTTCCTCGTTCTGGCAGAAGTAGGAC
>JAITQK010000057.1 GCA_031288975.1 Treponema sp.
GGCCAGGCGGGTGAGGACGCTGTTTTCTTTCACAAGGTTCTCTACTTTCTGCTAAACCCCTATTCTCAGGATGTATTCCAGCGGAAAGGCCGTCTTCTTAAATTAGGGAAGCAGTTTGATGACATTTTTGATCAAAGCTATATTGACGGACTTGATTCTGACCGGCACAGTGACACCGTTACGCAGGATATTGCCGCAAAACTGAAAAAAATTGGCGGGGAATTGCCGGAAGTTTCGGAACTTACCACAGCGCCAATATTCACGCGCCCAAGTGCCGCTATCGTAAAGCCGAATACGATTGCGCAATTTCTCTGTATGGCGAAGGCGCTGGAACCGAAGCCAAGTAAGCCGCTGACGCTTGCCATCCTGAATCTACCACCCACTGAAGAAGATATTCAATCGCTCTGGCGGGACGCCCCAGATACGGACTCGCTCTTGCTGTTCGCGTATGAGGGACTTTCACCAAAAGACCCCGCATCAGGGCTTTTATTTGAGATGGCGCAAAAAAAAACTCCACTGCCAATCTCCCGTCAACCGGAACACAAGCCACAGACAGCACAGAAAAAAAATCCGTTAGCGATAATTGGAATAGCAGTATTTGTGGCGCTCCTGATCATCATTGTGGCACTGATAGCGAGCAGGGGGAAAACAAGCAAGCAGCAGAGCTTCTTGCAAGAGGGGCTAAAGCAACCGCAGGTCTATTGCGTGATGGAATCGAGAATGTCGTGGACTATTTGAAAGGAGGGTGAAAGATGCGTTGTCAGAATTGCGGCAAAGAGACTAAAGGAGATGACTTGTTTTGTCCTGATTGTCTGAAAAAGCTATTGGGTTCTGAGGGCAGTTTGACTGAAACGAGTGAGCAAACCACCCTCGAAGCCGTACCTACACAGGAAGCCACAAAAGAAAAAGAATCAATGTGGTTCTCCTTCTTGCGTACGGTGATGAAAATACCGGGAGTTCGGGTAAACCGCAGCGCATTTTTGGACAAAGAGTTCAATAAACAGCTTGACGCAACAGTTCTTGAGTGTGTACAAGCTGAAGGTACTAGCCGGGCAGGGGTAGACTTGGTGATTATGGATAAGGTGGCAGACGGTGTTATCGTGGCTCATTCGACAATGGCTACCGCGACTTCCTTTGCGGCGGGACTTCCTGGCGGGCTTGCCATGCTTGGGACGGTTCCCGCTGATCTGGCGCAATATTATTTTCATCTTATTGTAAGCGCTCAAAAGTTGGCGTACATATACGGATGGCCTGAATTTGACGATACCTCTGATGATGTTTTTTTATCAGCCACAACCCTTCTGCTAGGGGCAATGTCTGGCGTGGCTGAGGCGACTGGCGCGATTAAGACGGTAGCAGCAGTGGTAGCTCGTGAAGGACTCAAGAAATTGACCGCCCCGGTTTTTATGTTTTCGTCAGTGGCGATGGTATATATACGGCTCGCGCCGTATCTTGGGGGAAGATTATCACTCCAGCTTGCCAAGAACATTGGCAAAATTGTTCCTATTATTGGCGGTGTGGTATCGGGAGGTATTAGTTTGGCGACATTTCTTCCAATGGCAAAGAGACTGAAAAAGACTCTGCGAGAAGACCTGATTAAAGCTGATGAATGATTATGGAGCTGGCAGATGATGCACAAATTAAATGAAGAATAGCGACATAAAACCAATCATAAGCAGCGTCCGTCAGCCAAGCCCTGGTGAACATGGTTTTTTCAAGTGTCTTGCATGTGGAGAGCAGTTCAGCGCGGTAATTTCGCTTTTTTCTATTTTTCGCCCCATGTGCCCAAAATGCGGCAGCCGGAAAACCACCCGCGATATGGCAATCGTTCATTAAACAGTAATCAGGGAAGCAGTTCAATGGCGTTGACATGTAAGTATTGTGGGGCAGAATGAACCTTGTTTTTATTTAACGTGGCGGTAAGCCACCGAAAGGCTGTCAACTAACAGATTACAACTTGTCATGTACCAAATGACAAAGCGTCCCGTTTCTTGTCATTTCATGAGTGACCACACTTAGAGAGGCTTGTAGTATATTTATGAGTATAAATGAAACATTCCAACAAAGCGGGATAATATACCGGTGCGAGGACCTCCCGCTGCGCTTGTTGCGGAAAGTGTCAATGGATGGGGATGGACATTATTCCGTCCAAAGAAAATATTTTTTAGGAGAGTTTAGGAGAATTAATGATGGAAACCTATGGAGTACTTGGGGTGATAGTGATTGTCGCTGTATGGCTCGGCGCGAGGCTTCTTTCGAAGCGGATGAAAGACAAGGAGCTTGAAAACGAACTTCGGCGACAGAAGAAGGTCATAGATAAAGTCTATAACGAAGATAAGTAGTTATAGCAGAGCTTATTCAAAAACACGGTTGGTGTGGCAAATGCGTTGCCGATGAAACAAGCTTTTGCAGAAATCAGGCAGAGCGCGATTCCTGCCTTGCTGTGGATGATACCGGACAAATAGCGTACAGCGATTAACCGCTGACGCTATTTCAACTTATGTATTGAAACTATTCTGAAATGTCAAATTTGAAATAGTTACCTTTTTTCAGGAGATGATTTTGTATGAAAAGATCAATCAATAGGGTGTTCCCTCTTTTGCTTTTATCGTGTGTACTGGTTTACAGCGCCTGTTCAAGTACGGCAAGCCAAAACTCTTCCAGCGAGACGTCGGGACCCGCGAATAACGCCGTTCCCCAATCGGCCACGCCCAGAAACGCCTCCCCCTTTACCGGAGACGGGGGTAAAGGCATCGTCCTGGCGGTTCCGGCTCCCACGATGAAGGACGCTACCCGTACCGATAACTGGATGCCCCAGCTCTTACAGGACATCATCACTGGCGATCTTGCCCGCTATTCGGCAATGACCGTACTTGATCGTTCCAATGAGCAGTTGGTAGTCGCCGAGCAGTCTTTATCGGTATCGGGTAATTACTCGGATAATGATTATATCAAGATAGGGAACCTAACCAACGCGCAATATATTGTCGCCGGGAACATCCTGAAGGTTGGCGGGAACTACGCCATTACGTTCAGGATCAACAGCACCGAGACCAACGAGATTCGCGCCTCGTTCAACAAGACTTACCCGTTGCAAGATATAGAGCGGGGACTTGCGCCCAAAGAGGCGGTTCGAGAATTGCTTGCCGGTATGGGCATCGAATTGACGCAGGCCGGGGAGGTGGCCTTACTCACGATACCAGAGACCGAGGTGAAGGCGACCGCACGTCTGGCGCAAGGGATGGCGGCTGAAAAGAGCGATAATCTGGTTGAGGCGCTGGCATTCTACACCGAAGCGATTGGGATGGCCCCCGGTATGAAAGAAGCCTCGGCGCATATTCAAAACTTCGGCGGTACGATTCAGACAGGCAGTATCCGTGAACGGGCGGAACAGGCACAAAAAGAGAGAGCAAAATGGGAGAAGATATTCAGTGATTTAGTCCCCTATGTCAAAGACAATTTGGCAATGGCGGTGTACGATTTTTCCACGGTTACGGATTCGATAAATAGCAGTCTCGATAAAGTCAGCTTTAAGATAAGTCCCGGCATACAAATTGTTCCGAACAGGACGATCTTATTGGTATGGAAGACCGTTTTTGAAAAGTGGAGAGAAGTACAGTCTCTGGAAGAAAATAAATCTTGGGCAAAAAATATCGCGGTTCCCTATAAGGGAGGCGGAAGCGATAGAGAGATAGCCGAGGGGGTTATTTGGCTGACTTATTCCGTGGACATTGGTTTCTATGATGACTACGGAGATAGAATTGATCAGGGTCGATTGAGTGGTAGCGGTTTTCAGTTCGCTTTTAACGCAATCACAACTCAGATAGTAACGCAGCATAAATATTTTGACCCCAAAAAGTATCAAGGGGTCTCCTCTTCATCTATCCCTATAGCGGATATCACCGACAATGTAGTACCGAAAGTAGAACGGGTCTATTTCTATTGGAGTAGGAGTAGGAACACCGACAATAAGGAATATGTCAACGCGCCCATGATGACGGTTGCTGAATGGGAACAGTGGCTTGTGTCTCAGGGCGGCAGATAACCGGAGGTTATTCCAGAGGTGGAACATACGGCGTATTTCCATGAGAGGGGCGGCGGCCTTCCTTGCCCCACCCTGGGGATGCCGCCATCAGGCAAAGCGGGAAATGCGAAATAGTAGACTGCTAAAATCTAGTCCGAATTCAGAATAAACTCCACTTTCAGGCCAATGACGTGGTGGCCAAGGGGATCAGGGCCCTGCCCTTTTATAAAAGCGAAAAGGTATGGTTTTACTACGCCTTTTCTGGTATCTTGGAGCCTCTTGAATTTCCCTTCGATGGATAGTATCCTGTAATCATATAAATGTATCACGGTGTGCGGTATCACGAAATTACGCCGAATCCATGGTACACGCCCAAGCGGGCTAATCTTAGGAGGGTTCTTGATGAAGAAGGTTTTGTGTTGTGTGGTTATGGCTGGGATAATCGCGGCGGCTTTGGTGCTTGCTGGGTGTACCAAGCAGAAAAGCGAGGTGGTGTCCGCTCCAGTCGCGCCCAGTGAAGCGGGTGTTACGGTGCGGCTCTTAACCGATGCCACGGGTATTGACGATAAGTCCTTCAATGCCGCGGCTTGGCGGGGTATCCTGGAGTTTTATGGTGATACCTGGGAAAATACCCGGCAGCGGGGCGCGGTCTACGATGTGGTTACCGCTCAAACGCAGGATATGTACATTCCCAATATCAGGCAGGCCACTGATGAGCAGTACGACCTCATCGTTACCACAGGATTTACCTTTGCCGATGCCTTAACCGAGGTCGCCGAGGATAATCCGAATCAGAAGTACATGATCGTCGATGTGGATTGGGTGGAGCTTCCCAATGTCTTGAATGTGATCTTCGCCGAACATGAAGGTTCATACCTCGTGGGAGTGGCCGCGGCACTCAAGGCCAAGGCCGATGGTATTGAGCAGCCCAAATTTGGCTTCATCGGCGGCGTTCCCGGGGCGACGATCACCAAGTTTGAGGTAGGCTTTATCCAGGGGGTGCTTTCGGTGCTGCCCGATGCCCAGTTCCTGGATTATTATGTCAATAGTTGGGGCGAACCGGGGCTTGCCAAGACCCAGGCCAAGACCTGGTATGATTCGAGGGTCTACGCCATCTATTCCGCCGCCGGGGGCAGCGGGAACGGTACCATCGCCCAGGCCAAGGAATACCGGATTCAGGGCAAGAACGTCTGGGCCATCGGAGTTGATTCGGATCAGTATGAGGAAGGACGGTACACAGACACTGAATCTGCGGTCCTCACCTCCATGTTAAAGCTGGTTGAAACCGGCCTTACCTATGGCCTTAACGCGGTAAAGAACAAGACCTTCAAGGGAGAGGTGATTACCCTGGACATGAGGGCTGAAGGGGTGGGGTATTCCACGACTAATGCCGCCATGACCCAGGATATCATCGCTCAGATTGAACAAGCTAAACAGCAGATCGTGTCTGGTCAGATTACGATTGCCGCCACCAACGCGGCAGCCAAGCAGATTCCCGGTTTTCCCCAAGACCTGAAAGCCGTGGACGATTAGTTTACTGAGGGGGTGAGGCATGGAAGCGTATGATCCGGTCACGGGTGTACACCGCTCCTGCTGCCACCCCTGGGCTTCCGTGCCTTCCCGCGCTGTTCTGTATAAGGATATATTATGACGCCTCCTGCGATTGAAATGCTGGATATTACAAAAATATTTCCGGGGATTATCGCTAATGACCGGATTCAGTTCAGGGTGGATCAAGGTGAGATCCACGCCTTGTTGGGGGAAAACGGCGCCGGCAAATCGACCCTCATGTCCATTTTATTCGGCCTCTACGAACCTGATGGGGGTATCATCAAGATTCGGGGCCAGGAAGTCAGGATTCGCAGTCCCAATGATGCCACAGCCCTCAAGATCGGTATGGTCCATCAGCATTTTAAGCTGGTTCACAACTTTACCGTTACCGAAAACATCGTCCTGGGCCTTGAACCTCATAATAAGTGGGGGAATCTGGACCTCAGAACCGCGGAAGCACGGGTGGCAGGCCTCTCGGAAACCTACGGGCTTGCAGTAGACCCCAAGGCCCGGATCGAGAACATCACCGTGGGGATGCAGCAGCGGGTGGAGATCCTCAAAATCCTCTACCGCGACGCGGATATCCTCATCTTTGATGAACCTACCGCAGTCCTCACCCCCCAGGAGATCGATGAGCTTCTGGCCATATTCCACCGTCTCAAGGCTGAGGGGAAGACCATCGTCTTTATTACCCACAAGTTAAAGGAAATTAAGGCTGCCGCTGACCGGTGTACGGTACTGCGCCGGGGGAAATACATCGACACGGTCCTGGTACAAGACGCGGATGAACATGAACTCGCGGAAAAGATGGTGGGCCGGGCGGTGAGTTTCCACATTGATAAGCGGCCAGCTACACCAGGGGAGCTGATCCTCAAGATTGACAAGCTCACGGTCCTCGGTTCCAAAGGGGTTCCTGCAGTGCGGGATCTGTCTCTGGAGGTGCACGCCGGTGAAGTGGTGGGCGTGGCCGGGGTGGACGGCAATGGGCAATCGGAACTGGTGGCCGCCATTTCAGGGCTGCTGCCGGTCAAGACAGGGCGGATCCTCCTTAAAGGGCAGGATATTGCCCGTGAGAGCATTCATCGCCGAAACGAGCGCGGCATCGGCCTTGTGCCTGAAGACCGGCATAAGTATGGCCTGGTACTGGACTTCAGGGTGGATGAAAACCTCATCTTGAAGAATTACCAGAAAGAACCCTATTCAAACTTCCTTGGGTTCTTGCGTTTCCCTGTTATTGTTAAACACGCGGAACACTTAATCAAGGAGTTTGATATTCGTGTGGGCAGCGGGACCGCAACCCTCGCCAAGTCCATGTCCGGGGGCAACCAGCAGAAGATGATTATTGCACGGGAACTCGATCTGTCCCCGGACCTGCTGATCGTCTCCCAGCCGACCAGGGGTCTGGATGTGGGGGCCATTGAATACATACACCGGCGCATTGTGGAGGAACGGGATAAGGGGCGGGCAGTGCTCCTGGTGTCTTTTGAGCTGGATGAAATCCTGGGGCTTTGCGACCGTATCGCGGCGGTTTCCAAAGGCTCGGTGGTGGGGGTTGTTCCGGCGGAAGCAGCAGACGAGCGGCGCATCGGCGCCATGATGGCGGGGATTGCCCTCGCCGAAGGAGATGGATATGCCTAAAAGCAGCCGCAATACCGCTATCCGGGAACGGATCCTCGAAGCCTTCATCAGTTCGGATGCCATGATTTCGGTGGCAGTGGTGATCCTGGGGTTTCTGGTGGGTACGGTGTTGATCCTGATCGTTGGCCGTAATCCCGGGGGCATGTACCAGGCGATCCTGCAAGTTGTTTCCGGCTGGGATTTACGGCGGGGTACCCAAAACATGCGGTATATTGGGGAATGGCTTGTAGCTTCCATGCCCCTCATCCTCTGCGGTTTTTCTATGGCCTTTGCCGCACGAACCGGGCTGTTCAATATCGGCGCCGAGGGTCAGTATGTGGCAGGCATCACCGCCGCCCAGTTTGTGGCCTTCTACGGTCCTCCGGTTTCGGTGCTCCACTGGGTCTTGGCCGTACTTGCGGCGCTCCTGGCAGGAGCGGTCTGGGGCGGCATTGTCGGCTTTTTCAAGGCCCGGTTCAACGTATCCGAAGTAGTCGCCACCATTATGATGAACTACATTGCCCAGTATGCTTCCCGGTACTTAACCATGGGGATTCCCGGTGCCAATACCTTCCAGACCCCGCCGTTTCCCAGGACCGTCCGGCTTTCAAGCCCCTTCCTGGAATCAATCACCAATGGTTCCCGGCTGAATTACGGTCTCTATTTAACTATCGCGGCGATATTCTTTTTCTGGATCATCATGGGAAAAACCCGGCTTGGGTATTCCCTGCGGGCCACGGGACTCAACAAGGATGCGGCGAAGTACGGGGGCATCAGCGTCAACGCCAGCATTACCTGCGCCATGGCCATCTCCGGGGCCTTTGCCGGTCTTGCAGGGGCCATCGTGTCCTTGGGGTCCTTTTCCGCAGGCCGGGTCCTGGCGGTCCAGGACGGGTACGGCTTTGACGGCATTGCAGTGGCCCTGGTGGGGAACAGCACGGCTTGGGGAACCGCCCTTGCAGGTCTGCTCTTTGGGATGCTCAAGTCCGCCCAGCCCTTGATGCAGTCCCGGCAGATCCCCAAGGAAATAACATCGATTATCATGGGCCTGGTGGTGGTCTTCATATCCCTGCGGGCGGGGGTGCGGATCATCGTTGACTGGCAAATGAAAGAAAAAGCCCGAAAAGGGAACATTTCAGTATGAACGCTTTGTTTCAATCCATCGCCACTATGGTTCCTTCAACCCTTATGATTGTGGCGCCAATTTTGATCGCCGCTGTGGGGGGGATGATCAGTGAACGGGCCGGGGTGGTGAACATCGCCCTGGAAGGGCTTATGGCCATCGGCGCCATGACAGCAGCGACCACCCATGTGCTTTTGGAAAACACCGTTGGTTTTTCCATACCTCTAGCCCTGTTCCTCGCCGCCTGCGGAGGCTGTCTCTTTTCTCTCATCCACGCCTTCGCGTCCATAACCCTCCGGGCGGATCAGGTGATTTCCGGCACAGGGATCAACCTCCTGTCCACCGGGGTTACAGTCTTCTTCTGTCAACTTATCTTCCACATGGACCGGACCATGAACCCCAACCTGGGGATGATGCCTGGGACTGGAGGTATCTATCCCACGGTCTGGATCGCCCTCTGCATCCTGGTTCTGAGCTGGTTTGTGCTCTACAAGCGGCCCTGGGGACTACGGCTCCGGGCCGCCGGGGAACATCCCCAGGCCCTTGCCTCTGCCGGGGTGAATGTCCTCAAAATCCGGTACATCGCGGTGCTCATTTCTGGCGCCCTGGCAGGTCTTGCCGGCGGGTGCATCGTCTTAACCCAAGATATCCAGTACACGGTTACGACGATTAACGGGAAGGGCTTCATCGCCCTGGCAGCGGTGTCCTTTGGGCGCTGGCTTCCCCTGGGGATCCTCGGTTCGTCTTTCCTGTTCGGAGTGTCATCGGCCCTGGCAGTCAATATCACCAATATCAAGGGCTTGCAGTTCCTCCCCTCGGAATTCTTCAATGTCCTGCCCTACGTTATCACCCTGGTAACCCTGGTGATTTTCAGCGGGAAGGATTATGCGCCTCGTGCCTCAGGACAGCCCTATGATAAGGGCAAGCGTTAACCCCTGCTTCATCTTTCACCGGTGTTCAGGGGGGATATTTTCTTTAATGTACACATCCAGGGGAATCGCCACCTTCGATACAACCGGGCGGCCCAACACGATGTGCCTGTATAACTCCTCAAGGGCACGGCGACCCTGTTCTTCAGGGCGCTGGGAAATAATCGCGTCAATCAGCCCTGCTTTTAACAAGGTGTAATTTTTCGGAATAAGATCATACCCAATGATAAAAAAATCCCGCTCGCTTTTGATAGGTTCTGCGACTTCGGCTACACAATGGGCCGAACAGTTGGTTATAAAAACCCCGGTCAGTTCAGGATTGTGGCGTAAAAAGAGCGCTATATCTTCCCCCGATAGGGGACTTCCCTGAAAATCAGAATATTTCTGCACCACCACTTCGAAATTGTGTTCCGCCGCATAGTGCAGAAACCCATCCCTGCGGCGGGTAATGTGATAATCTTCCCCGTGGGCATTCAGTACTGCCACCGGTCTGGTTATGGTTCCTGCAAAGAGATGCATAAGCCGTCCTGCAAGATACCCGCCTTGAAAAGAATCCTGTCCAATGGCGCACAAGGGGAGGGTTCCGGGAAGATCAGCATCAAGAAAGATGTATGGAATATGGCGTTCCTCTATGGCATCAATGAAGAACCGTGTTTTATCCGGCATGATAGGCGCAAAGATCACCCCATCTGGCGCTTTTTGCAGGGTGAACTCTGCCGCAGACCTGAAGGCCCGGAGATTATACCGGTCAAATTCAATGATTTCCGTTTCCACCCCCAGTGGAACTATCTCATCGGCGCCTTCCCGGATGCCCTGTAACACCTGCCCCCAATAACCAGAGTCCTGATCACCCTGGGGCAGGAGCGCGTAAAACCGATAGGCCCGGTTTCGTTTCAAGCGCCGGGCAATTGGATTCGGGGTAAAGTGGTGCCCTTCAATGATTGCCTCGATCTTTGCTTTCGTTACCGCCGCCACCCGTCCCCGCTGATAGAGGACCCTATCAACAGTTCCGATTGAAACCCCCGCGAGTTCGGCAATTTCTTTAACGGTCATGTCCGTCTCACTTCACAAGGCAGTGCGCCGCACTCACCTTTTTTTGTAAATAGCCCAGTACATTCACAGGCGAGTTCTTCATAATTTCGACGATACCCTTATAGCATATAAATTATAGAATATCCCAAGGGTTACAGCAAGTGGCGCTTGAAGCTAGAAAAGCCCAACTGGAAAATACCCCCTAACAATATGCCCGGTTTTTGCCGATACTAAAAAAGAATATGGGTGTGCAATTATTACGGCGCTGGGTCATAGCGGTGCTCCTGCTCCTGGGACTCATGCTCCCCCTGAGCGGACTTGACCTCCCAACGCGAAAAATAGCGGATGATTCTTCGTTGCGGATAGACCTGAAAGACCTCTGGTTTACCGAGGCCCCTACCCAGGTGCTTGCCCGGAAATCCTTTATCCATACCTTGAGCGGCGGAGGCCGGATCCAGGTGCGGACCGAGGTGGGAAAAGATGAATTTATGATCATTCTGGCCAGGGAATGGAACGAATCTTACCCTGGGTGGGCACAGGGGTCCTGGGTTCTGACCCGCGGGAAAAATGACGGCACCATGCGGCGGATCAGGATTTTCCTGCGGAGCGATCCCAATACCTACATTCAATTCCGTCCTTTTACGCTGGACCGGTGTATCATGGATGTGGTGCTCTACGATGCATACATCGTCCATTCCCTGCCCCTGCCCATTGCCTTTGAACGGCTCCTGGTGGCTCCTGTAGCGGAGATCCTGAATATGATGGGAAATAAATTTCCCCGCCGGTATTTTGATCCTGACCCGATGATGTACCAAGACCTCCGCACCTTTATGGACCTGGTCCGGAAACGGCTCCCGGAGTTGAGCTTCCGGGATGACGGGGCTATTGATGAGGAAGGCCGGTATGTCTTTATTAATACCCTGAACCAGCAGGAAGGGAGCGGGGGACTGAACTGCTCAGGCTTTGCCAAATGGGTGGTGGACGGCATCCTGCGGCCCTTGACCGGGAAGCGCCTGACCATTGCCCCCTTAAAAGAACCCTTTGGCAAGCGGGGATCCTCTTTCAGCGATGCCTATGAAAAAAGCAGGGACCCCTTCTTCGGCCTTGATTGGACCCGTAACCTCGCATCCATTGTGGGAACCGCCTTCCGATCCTCTGGGTATGGACAGCTTGAGGAGTTTGAGGTCCAACAATGGCCCTTTTCGATAATCATCCGGCGGACCAAGGGGGGAAATTCCGCTGAACCCTATCCGGGGTTTCTCCTGAATGCCGGTTTCAGCTTTGAAGGGCTTCATCCCCTCCTCTATACCCTGGCCATTAATGAGCCAGGGCATATATACCTTGCATCGGTGAACGACGAGATCGGCCCTGCCCCCCGTATGCGTCAGCATTTCCATGTGGCGGTTCTGGCCCCTTATTTTAACGAATACGGCGATTTCCGGGTCGCGGTCTTTGAAAGCGCTGCGGAAACCTCATTTGCCCAATTTAAGAACCGGTATCCTGGCCACTTTATTAATCTGGTACGGATTCCGGTAGAGAACGATTTTGATCCTTAATGGTATCGGTTGTTTCAGCAGGGGACGTAGAAATCAGCGCTTCACAGGCTAACTTGGCAGCTTCTTGTTCAGCGCTTTTTTTGTTCCTTCCCGTTCCCGGACCAAAGACCTTACCGTTTACCGTTACTTCCATCCAGAAAAGCCGCTCATGTTCAGGGCCTGAACGTTTCGACATACGATAGATCGGATAGGTCCGGGTCGAACGCTGGGTGAATTCCTGTAACAGGGATTTATAATCCTGGTAATGCCGGTTATTCAGGACCCGGTTGATCTCAGCGTCCATGAAACGGCTCACAAAGGTATATGCCGCCTTATACCCCGAATCAAGATACAAAGCCCCGATGAGCGCTTCCAGGGCATCTGCAAGAATGGCCTTTTTCGTTCTGCCCCCGGAAAGTTCTTCACCCTTGCCCAATACCAGCAAGGTATCGAGCTGCAATTCCCGTGCAACACCTGCAAGAATATCCTCGGAAACCACCACGGACTTGATCTTTGCGAGCTCCCCTTCATTTTTCTCAGCCAGCTTCTCATACAACAAAGTAGCCGTAACCGCACCGAGAATGGCATCTCCCAGGAATTCAAGCCGTTCATTGTTAAATTTATGACCCGCTTCATTGGATATGGAGCGATGCATCAAAGCAAGGTTCAAAAGCTCAAGACTTTTGAACCTGATCAACAGCGTCTTCTGGAATGCGATCAATATTTTCTTTCTACCTGCCTCCAATTCGGGAAGCCCATGGCGCATGAAGGGTGAATGCAACAATTCCATCAGCTTGGCGACCTGAAAAGCCCTTCAGGAAAGATAATCCTCTTACCCCTGCTGGGATTTGATAAATTCGTAAGCATCCCGGACGGTTTCAAATTCATTGGCCTTTTCATCGGGGATTTGGATACCCATTTCCTCTTCAATGGCATAGACCAATTCATAGGTATCCAGGCTATCCGCCCCAAGATCCTGACGGAAAGAAGCATCCAGGCTTATCTGTTCCTGCTCAACTTCCAGTTTATCCGCAATAAGCGCCTTTATCTTTTCAAATAAGTCATCCATGCGATTCCTCCTTATACCTTTGACTCAGGTATAATCACCTGTTTCCCCCGGTAAAACCCGCATTTCGGGCAAACCCGGTGTAATAAAACCAAGTTACCGCAGGTACTACATTCAATCAGCGTTGGAGCGGTAAGCTTCATATTGATTGACTGCCGACGACGGGTCCTTGCTTTCGATGTTTTAAATCTGGGTACAGCCATTAAAACTCTCCTCAAAGTGGATTATATAACCTAATCTACTTTACTTTACTCTAACAAAA
The DNA here is from genome assembly GCA_031288975.1 of Treponema sp. Lineage (GTDB taxonomy): Bacteria > Spirochaetota > Spirochaetia > Treponematales > Breznakiellaceae > JAITNP01. Next base: position 13,140 of record JAITQK010000057.1, read on the forward strand.
ACCGCCTTTTATGTCAAGATTAATACTTAGACCTCAGAGCTTGGGCAACCACCGGGGGAACCATCCCGGAAATATCCCCATGAAAGGAGGCTAACTCCTTGATCGCCGAAGAACGGAGGACGAAATACTCAGGATCAGTGGTCATAAAGAGGGTTTCTATGTTGGCATCCAGCCCCTTATTCATCATTGAAAGCTCAAATTCATAGTCAAAATCAGTAGGCCCCCGCACCCCCCGGAGGAGGATCCGCAGATTCCGCTGCTTCATGAATTCCACGATCAGGAAATCGCATACCGCTACTGAAACATGTTGCCAGGGTTTAACCAGTTCGTCCATGAGGGCTATCCGTTCATCAGCGGAGAACAGGTACTTTTTTAGGCGGTTTTCCGCCACCACTACCAGCAGTTCATCAAAGACGGAGGCGGCCCGTTCAATAATATTGAGATGCCCCAGAGTAGGCGGATCAAAGGACCCGGGAAAAACAGCTTTCAGCATGAAACAAAGCATAAAGCACTGAGGGAAACAGATCAAGTCAGCGGTCTTTTTAATTTCAGTTCCTATGGCTGCGCCCCAATCGTCCATAGGATGCCCAAGGTCGCCCCATACAACAGAGCCTCTTGAGGCTCGATGAGGCTTCCGATAGTAGGGTAGACCCAGGGGTATACCGGCGCTTCTGCTCCTAAAAACAGTTTAAGATTGGGTAGTATTCGATAGGAAGCTTCCAGGCCAACATACACGTTGAAGTAGGTGTAATCAAGCGGACGAGAGGTGGCATATATCCACTGGAGTTCTTGATACCCACCATTAAGGCGGAAGGCAAAGGGCTTGTTTTGGAAAGAGAACTCCAGGGCAAGGTTGTACCGTACCCAGGTGTTGATAAGATCGACCCATTGTCCGGTGCCGGCGTCTGCGATGCGCTTGGTTACGGTCCGGTCACTCATGCCGAGGTTGAGCATACCAAAGGGGAGCCGGAACCCAAGGTCGATAGCATAGCAGCCCTGGGTATAATCGCCAAGCCTATCGAGTTTCCTCCCCAAGGGGGAATCAAACTGGAAGGAGCCGGAGATCAGACCCTTGAAGAGCTTCACCTGGAGGAGCGTGGAAAGCCCCGGACTTATCACCTTTGGATCAGGGTTAAAAAGCCCGAAGTAGGGACCTGCCTCGATGCGCAGGAAGTCCAGGTCCACGGCTGCCCTGGTAATGAACCGGTTCATCAGGAGAGAATCCCGCTCAAAACCCACATTGATCCCCAGGAGCTTGGTGATGTTCTGGGTAAGGGCTATGCTGCCGATGGGGTCATACTGGCTCTGCAATCGGAGGGTCTCACTCAAGACGCCCTCTGGTCCGGGGTGAAAGACCATCACGCCACCTTTAGCGTTTATAAGCGACCTAAAGACCAGGGGACTCGGCTTCAGAGGAGCGGGGGCCTCTGGGCGTTCCACACTTGGCGTAACCGGCGCTTCCGGTGGTGGCAATACTTCTGGTTCCTGGACCTTCTCCTCATATACCGGTTCCGGGACACTCTGGTCTATATCCAGGTCTTCCATATCCGGGAAGACCAGAATCGAAACTTCCGGTTCCGGGGTGGTCCCGGCCATAACCGAACGTTGCGGCTCTGGGTCGGGCTTGGTCTTAGGGACGAAACGCAGGAGAAAGCGGTTATCCTGAAAAGCGCCCCGATAGTCTGCGTGGGGCAGGGCAAAGGTGCGGATTTTAAGATAGACGCCATCCTGTACCTGGAGCGCTCCGTGGCGGGTGTTTTCATAGCCATAATAGATGATTGGGGGAATGTAGATATGCAGGGCTTCCCCCAGGACAGGATGGGGTTCTGGTGTGGAATCAACCAGGAACCAGCGGGTCTGGGGCAGGAAGGTCCCGTTCAATATCCGCAGCTCCGCACCGTTCACGGGGTTCCATTCCAGGGCGTGGTAAGCATAGGCATCGTCGGAAGGTCCTCCAGAGGAATCGATCAGGAGTACCGAAGCGAGATCTGTTTTTTTCCTGATAAAAAGATCGAAGCCCCCCTGAGGGTTGTGACTCATCACCACATCCTCCTGGAGGAGGGACAAATTCGAAAGGGCGACCTGTCCATAGAGGGGCATGACGAGCAGGATGAAGCTACAGATAAGACCGAAAACCCGGTATTCATGAATCATGACCCCGCCGCACCGGTACTACCAGAGGTTGACCGTCAGGTCAAGAGATGTGTCCCCATCCTCCGAATTCGATCCGGATCCCGAATTTGCCGAAGGGTCCCTGACCATGACAGTGAACCGGGCGATCTTGCTTTCATAGGAAACGGTAATGAGCTTCTCTCCGGGAATATCGAAACGGTATGCCTCACCGAGGGTTGCTTCCGCTTCATCCTCTTTCAGGGTAAGCATGACCTGCTCTATGGGAATCTCCTGGGTGCTGCCGTCAGCATAGACCACATGAACGGTCAGCTCGGTTTTTGGGGTGTACAGATCCTTCAGGACGTATTCCCGCCGGACCGGGGTAGGAATAAGGGAAGCTATGGAATTGTTGAACGTGGTATCATCAACAAAAGCAAAGATATTACCGCTCTTACCACAAGAAAGGAAGAACAGGGCTATGATGATATAGACAAAAGAGCGCTGTAACCAACCCATATTCTTCCCTCCTCCTGATACAAGCGCAGACTGCCCTCCATCAGTCTGCGGAACAGATTAATTAGTGTCTATATCGACATAGGTCCCTTGTACAAAGTCTCCTGGATCATCACCGATAATGACCAATATCGCGCTGCCCGGAGAACCGCCGTCCTTGTCCAAGTCGAAGTTAAAACCGTTCCTGATATTCCACGATCTACCGGCTGTTAGGTCACCAAAAGGAGCATACTTCAGGTTAAAATACAGACTACCGTAGGCGCCCTCAACATTCGGAAGTGTTGCGTGTTCAAAGAAATAGTTTGTCTTGTAGGAAGTACTCGTATCAGCAAACGTAGCAGGATCATCTGTTACAACATTACTACCAGTATTTGGACCAGTAATAGTAGAAGCTATAGAAGGCGCAAAAGTATGCTTTATCATATAAGGCTTAAGCGTCATCTGCTTACTCACAAACGTGAGAGCATAAGCAGCACCATCAAATTCAGCCTGAATTAAGGGACCAAGACCATTAACGCTAACGTCTACTGAGAGATCATTATCAGTACCGCCTTGTTTAGGCATAGTAAATTTGGCGATATTATCATATTTATCACCGGGAATTCGGTTAATAGTAGGAGTACTGAGGGTAGTACCAGGAAGCGTAGCCACAAAGTCTCCTACCGGGTCAACTGCAATCGGCTCCAACGTCACTGAAATGACATTAACCGTACCGCTTGTAATGTAAAATCCCGTACCATTTGCATTGAACCCTGCATCACCGGTAACACTATCATCGTTCGCATCATTGGTATTCACAAACGCACTGCCCAAGAGCGTCCGGTACTGCTTGATCCCCGCCAGGAGCAAAACATCGTAGCTTTCACCCGCTGGAACCGCAACACTCAGAGCCTCACCCAAGTTAGCACTGCCGCGGTGATAATCGGCGCCCGTTGCACCATGTTCCTTGAATATGACCTCGTAATAATCGACAAACGCCGGAGTCATATCCGGATCCAAACTCCGACTTGAGGAAGTATTGATCTTAACCCAGGTCATACCTTCAGGCAGGTCTTCACTCTGAGGGGTGGTGCTTGCGGGGGGG
>JAITQK010000067.1 GCA_031288975.1 Treponema sp.
AATCAGAGCTAAGATTAGCACTGATGTGAACCTTTTTCCAGAGGAACCGGATGCCTTAATTGGGCACGTCCGGGTCTGTGGGGGCTCCGGGTGGGTAACTGCCCGGTTCTACCCGGCAAGTATCGCAAAGTTTCACAAAGGAAGAAGAAAACTTTATGCTACTTCGTGTAACTTAGTGGTTTTCTTCTTCTGAATTGCTGTGATATTGCTGGTATTTCATGGTGAAAAAAGTAAATGCCGTCGCCTGGTATACTTGGAAACGCCCCTTGATTCATTCCCGCTTGGTCATGGTATCATAATACAATGTACTTTGATGGCTACTATTTAATGTTGGTCGTACCGACCTTGCTCCTTTCCCTGGGCGCCCAGATACTGGTTAAATCAACCTTTGCAAAGTATTCCCGGATACAGAGTTCCCGGAATATCACTGGCCGGGATGCCGCAGAGTTGCTCATGCGGGTAAACCGGATTCACAATGTGACCATAGAGCCGGTCCGAGGCTCCCTCACCGACCACTACGATCCCGGGGCCAAAATACTGCGCCTGTCCCAGCCGGTGTACGGGAAGGCATCCATTGCCGCCATCGGGGTTGCCGCCCATGAGATGGGCCATGCGATTCAACATGCCACATCTTATGGGCCCCTCGCCCTCAGAAGCACCCTGGTTCCAGTGGCGAATATCGGTTCATCCATCGGGCCATGGCTGGCAATGGCGGGGATATTTTTTTCCATCCCCCTCTTGCTAAACCTCGGCATTATCCTTTTCGGTGGGGCGCTCCTCTTTTACGTGATAACCCTACCAGTGGAATTCAACGCCTCTGCCAGGGCCATCGCGATACTACGGAGCAACAATGTGCTTACCAAGGACGAATTGGAGGGGGTGAAAAAGGTCCTCACCGCCGCGGCATTGACCTATGTGGCCTCAGCCCTTACCGCACTCATGAATTTTATCAGGCTGATTCTGCTTTCCCGGGGCAACAGGAGTAGGAGGTGATCCACAAAGATACTACAGAGACTGTACCTCTGTAGTATCTGTCTTATGCTAACAACAGCGCCGCCGGGCTGCTGTCAGGAAACCCGGGGCAGCTTTAATCGTGCTAGGACTGAATCGGGATTATCCGTTTTTGTTCACCAGCCCGCTTTTTGATCTCCATGGTGAGAATGCCGTTTTTGAAACACGCTGAAACTTTCTCGGTATCCGCGTTGTCAGGCAGCTTAAAGGAACGGCTGAAGGTTATATTCCGGCGCTCCTGCACGAGGAAGGTTCCCTTCTTGTGCTCCTCTTCTTCTTTGGAAGGGGCCTTGGGGGAAACATCACAGGATGCATCTCCCTTTTTGGATTTGAGGGTCAGGGTACCGCCATTAACCTGGACTTCAACGGTTTTCTCGTCGTACCCGGGAAGCTCTGCCTCAAGCAGATAGGTGCTGTCGGTCTCCCGGACATCCACTGCCGGCAAATGGTTCATGATCCGCGTGGCCGGCGCCAGGGAATCTCCGAAGAAAGACTCCACATACCGGTTGAAATCTTCCAGGGCGTGTCCGATAGAAATAGGACGATACAGGTTTACCTCTTTCATGGTAATATCTCCTCTATAAAATTGGATTTGTTCGATCAGGGAACTAACTTTTTCAGGTCCTTTTCAGGCTCCTGGATTTTGCTTTTCCCTATCAACACTTATATATAAGCAAGTTCTGTGCCAAGTTTGGTAAAAAAATTATTGAATAGCGTAATTCGAGAAAAAACTCCGAATATCACGAATAATACACCTAAAATGCTTCGTATTCGTGTGGTTCGTGGTAAAAATTCTTCCCTAATTTGTGGTTTGCATAACAAATGCAAGGAAAAGACGTGGACCCGAAGACCCCAGCTCCACGCCGTTGTTTTGTTTGCCGATATCTTTATGGTATATATGTATCAATATGATACATGTGTGTTATATTTGACCATAGATGTATCATATTAACGCAAAAATCCCTCAAATCTTCGGTGGAGGTGATCCGCAAAGAATCAGCGCAAAAATTTCCCCAGGCTCAGGTCCCATGCAGGAATCTCAAGCCCCAGGGCAGTTTTGATCTTGGTCTTATCCAGCACCGAATACGCAGGCCGCTTTACTTTGGCTGGGAACTCATCGCTGGTACAGGGGGTCACCGCGCAGTCCTTTGTGAGGCGCCCCAAACGGCGTCCCTGGGCATAGATCTCCTGGGCGAAATCAAACCAGGTGATGTTCCCCTCGTTGGTGTAATGGTAGATCCCATAAGGAACGGCCTTGCTGTCCGCCGCCGTAATCAGGGCAAGCACGGTGCGGGCCAGATCGCCGGCCCAGGTAGGACTGCCCCGTTGGTCATTCACCACCGAAACACGGTCCCGCTCTTCCATGAGCTTGAGCATGGTATGCACAAAGTTGTTGCCGTGTTTGCCGTAAAGCCAGGCGCTTCGGATTATGTAAGATGCGTCGTTGTGTTCAAAGACCTTGATTTCCCCTTCCCGCTTGGTCAAGCCGTATACCCCGATGGGGCAGGCAGGATCATCCTCCCGGTAGGGGCGGTTCCCGGTTCCGTTAAACACATAATCGGTGGAAATATGAATCAGCCGCGCCTTGATATACCGGGCAGCTGCGGCGATGTTGGCAGGGCCAGCGCTGTTCAGCAGACGGCAACGATCAACATCATCTTCAGCTTTATCCACCGCAGTATAGGCGGCGCAGTTGACGATCCAGGTGATGGCCTGTTGCACCGCAAAGGCGTTGAGGGCCGCTGGATCGGTAATATCAAGCTCCCGGTCCGTACCGATGTAGGGGATCTTTTTTTCTTCAAAGAGCAGGGCAAGCTCAGTCCCCAGCATACCCTTGTTACCAATAAGCCAAATCATAGGGAAAACTCCGGCAATTTCTTATCCTTTTCAGAGAGGAGGTAGTCCATCCCTAGGTCCGGCCAGCGGATACCGATGACGGGATCGTTCCAGATGATCCCCCCTTCATCTTCGGGATGGTAAAAATCAGTGCACTTGTAGGCAAACACTGCGCTTTCACTCAACACTAGGAACCCGTGGGCAAAGCCTTCGGGAATGTAGAACTGGTTCTGGGTTTCGCCGCTCAAAACCACCCCACACCAGGTACCCCGGCTGGGTGAACCAGGTCTGATATCCACGGCCACGTCAAAGACCTCGCCCTCAATGACCCGGACCAGCTTGCCCTGGGGATGGGATTTCTGAAAGTGGAGGCCCCGGAGCACCCCTTTGACCGAACGGGACTGGTTATCCTGCACGAAGTGGGCGGATAATCCTGCAGCCTGAAAATCCCGCTCCGAGTAGGATTCAAAAAAATAGCCCCTGCTGTCCCCAAATACCTTGGGCCGTATCTCATAGAGGCCGGCTATGAGACAGGGTTCAAATGCAAAGGCCATTAGTTGTTCTCCGCAATATACGTTAAATAGTCGCCGTATTCGGTTTTATAGGAGGCGGCTAACTGCAAAAGCCCTTCTCGTGATATCCAACCGTTGGCGTAGGCGATTTCCTCGATGCAAGAAACATACATACCCTGGCGTTTCTGTATGGTGGCAATGAAGTTGGCGGCCTCCAAAAGCCCGTCGTAGGTACCAGTATCGAGCCATGCCATGCCCCGGCCCAGCACCTCGACGCTTAAGTGGTTCTGTTCCAGGTAGGTGTTATTCACCGTGGTTATCTCAATTTCCCCTCGTGCAGAGGGCTTGATGTGTTGTGCGATGTCCACCACGTTGTTATCATAAAAATAAAGCCCTGGCACCGCATAGTGGGACTTAGGCCGCAGGGGTTTTTCTTCTATAGAGAGGGCCTTGCCCTGGGCATCAAATTCCACGACCCCATAGGCTGCAGGATCCTTCACGTAGTAACCGAAGATGGCCCCGCCGCCTTGCTGATCGATATGGGCCACGGCGTTCCCCAGGGTCCGGCTGAATCCCCGGCCATAGAACACGTTATCCCCCAGGACCAGGGCGCAGGAATCGGTACCGATGAACGCAGAGCCCACGATGAAGGCGTCTGCCAGCCCACGGGGATGTTCCTGAACCTGGTAGGTAAAGCGCATCCCCAGCCATTCCCCGGACCCGAAAAGTTCCTTGAAAAGCGGCAGGTCCCGGGGGGTAGAAATGATGAGTACCTCCCGAATACCTGCCAGCATCAGGACCGACAGGGGATAGTAGATCATGGGCTTATCATAGAGGGGAAGTATCTGCTTTGATACAGCCCTGGTAATGGGGTAGAGCCGGGTCCCGGCTCCTCCGGCAAGGATGATTCCTTTCATACAGCCTCCAGTTTAAACTTTGCGCTCAATACGTCGAGCAATCGCGAGTATCGCCGCCGCTCCGAGCATTGCCCCCAGGGTATCGGCAACCCAATCCCAGACACTAGCGTTCCTCCCTGGAACAAAGGACTGGTGAATCTCATCACTGATCCCGTATATCGAAGCGATAACCACAATCACCAGCATGGTCTTGAATACCCGGCCTTTCTCTTGGTCCAAGGAAAACCACAACCCAATGGCCCCGGCAAATGCCGCATAGGCGATCAGGTGCTGGACCTTATCAAATCCCAGAATCCCCTTGGGCTGGGGCAATGTGGTTTGAGATGACAGGAACCAGATTGCCAGGGCAATAAGAACCGCAGGAATTTTAAGTACTATTTTCATCATGCCGTTATTGATATCCTCATGTTTTAATACTATATCACAGGTATCAAAGAAAAACCAGGTTGCCGGTCAAAGTCCATGCCGGCTTTGAACAGCGCAATTGTCAAATACCCGGTTTGGTATCAGAGGGGATCCTTACGCATTTCCCCCAGGTATGCTATGATACCTCATGTCCCGCAGTGTTACCTATTCCGCCCTGGTCCTCAGAGTACAGGCCTCAGGGGAATCTAACCGGGAGGTGTGGTTCCTCACCGCCGAAGAGGGGATCATCAGAGCCACAGTCTTTGGCGGGCCAAAAAGCAAGCTCCGGGCCTATGCGTCGCCTTTTCATCGGGGAACCCTCTGGATTTACCGGAATCCGGTAAAGGATTCCCGGAAGGTGGTTGACTTCGATGTGCGGTCATGGCGGCCGGGATTACGGGAACGGTACGAACGGGCAGCCACAGCCGCTGCCATTGCGGAAACCATCCTGGCCTGCCAGGGCGGCGGCGGGAGCTGGTGCGAGGGGCTTGCCCTGGCTGATCACGCCCTGGATGCCCTGGAGCAGGCGGATGAGGCGTGTTGTGTACGGGTCCTGATTCATTTCTTGTGGAACTGGGCTATGTTACTGGGGCTGCGGCATGATGTGGCGCATTGCGATTCCTGTGCTTGTGAAGTCCCTTTTGATAGGGTATTATGGTTTAGTAAACGTGAAGGGAACTTGATTTGCCCTGGTTGTGCCGGTTTATCCCCTGAACCGATGGAGGGGGCTGGAGGGGAGGAGTGGCTGATGGTAGGGCCAGGGGCACGACGCTGGCTTTCCACAGTGGAAGCCTTGGACCCTGCGCTGCTTGCGCGGTACACCCTGGACACCCGTTCCCTGGGCCAGGCAAAGGCCCTGGTTACGAGTATCCTGGCCGGGGCCTTGGGGAGGCGGCTGAGTACCTGGAGTGGAGGGTGAGGTGCGGATCAATGGCACGAGAAGGAGGAATCACCATGCGTGCAGTCGATATTATCATGCGTAAGCGGGATGGGAAGGAACTCTCCCGGGAAGAACTTGCCTTTTTAATCAAAGGGTATGTGGACGGTACGATTCCTGAGTATCAGGTCTCGGCCTGGGCCATGGCGGTGTTTTTCCAGGGTATGAGTCCGGTGGAAACTGCGGCCTTAACTGAGGTGATGTTCAAGTCCGGTACGGCCATGGATTTATCCGGTATTGCCGGGCCTTTTGTAGATAAACATTCGACCGGCGGTGTGGGGGATAAGACGAGCCTCATCCTGGCCCCCCTCATCGCAGCCCTGGGCATCAAGGACCCCATGATGTCAGGCCGGGCCTTGGGGCATACCGGTGGTACCCTGGATAAACTTGAAAGTATCCCCGGTTACCGGACCAATCTGAGCGCCGGGGAATTCCGGGAGATCCTTGGGCGGGATGGCTTTGCCATGGCCGGACAGACCAGGGATGTGGTGCCTGCGGACCGGCTCCTCTATGCCCTCCGGGATGTGACCGGCACAGTGGAGTCCATCCCTCTCATCACCGCGAGTATCCTGGCCAAAAAGGCGGCGGAAGGGGCGGATGCCCTGGTGTTGGATGTCAAATACGGTTCCGGCGCTTTCATGAAGGACCCTGCAGCAGGTGAGCAGCTCGCCCGATCCCTGGTGAATACCGGCGCGGCCCTGGGTATGCGGATTACGGCGCTCCTCACGGACATGAACGAGCCGTTGGGGGCCATGGTGGGGAATTTCCTGGAAGTGGAGGAGAGCCTTGACTGCCTTGAGGGAAACGGGCCTGCAGACCTCATGGAGGTGAGCCTGGAACTGGCTGCCCGCATGGTGGTTCTGGGGAACAAGGCCCCGGATCCGGCAGCAGGCCGCCGGCTCTGTGAAGCATGTCTGGCTTCTGGAAGACCCCGGGAGTTCTTTTTGGCGAATATACAAAGCCAGGGTGGAGATGTACCGCGGTTCCTGGAGCTGCGGGGGACGTACCGGTCTCCCTATGAAGGGGAGATTCGGGCGGTCCAATCGGGGTATATCGCCCGGATTGACGCATGGAAGGTAGGACACGCGGGGATACCCCTGGGGGTTGGCCGCAACCGCACCGAAGACGCGGTCAGTCCCACCGCAGGTGTGCAATTACACCGGAAAGGCGGGGACCTGGTCGAGGCGGGGGACCTGGTTATGACCGTGTGGGCCAAGGATACGGCCGGACTTGCCGCCGCCCTCCCCCAACTGGCGGAAGCGGTGGAATACGCGGAAAAGCAGCCGGTCCCGCGAAGGTTATTATTAAAGGAAATAACATGAAATGGGATAAAAAGGACATTCCCCAGGAACTGATTAAGGAACTGGCTGCCAAATACGACTGCGATTTGTTAAGCGCCTCAATACTCGCCCGGCGGGGGATTATCCAGGGAGAGCATATTCAGTATTACCTCGAAGCAGACCCCCGGTATTTACGAAATCCCTTTGAATTGTCAGGGATGGAAGATGCGGTGGACCGGATCTTAGCGGCCAAAGAAGAAGGGGAAAAGGTTCTGATCTTCGGCGACCGAGACGTGGACGGCATCACCAGCGCCGCCCTGGTTTCCGGGGCCTTGACTCGGCTGGGCATGGATGTGGGTTGGCGCCTTCCCATGGGGGATGAGCCTTACGGCCTTTCCCTGAAGGCAGTGGAGGAATTCGCCGCCAATGCCGGGACCCTCATCATCACCGTGGACTGTGGTATTTCCAACCTTGCAGAGGTGCGGCGGGCCAATGAACTGGGGGTTGATGTGATCATCACCGACCATCACAACCCCCAGGATGAACTCCCCCCAGCCTTGACCATTGTGAACCCCAAACAGGCGGATTCAACCTACCGGTTCCGGGATTTGGCAGGCTGCGGGGTGGCCTATAAGCTGGTTTCCGCTCTGCGCTTTGCCCTGAAAAGCGAACTCTACGGCCATTCGGTCTGTCTCCTCAACACCCGGCCTGCCAATGACGCCTATATCATCGAAATTGCGAAGATGCGGAACCTCGCGGTCATCGACAGCCTCACCGAAACAGTGGTTCCCGGTATGGTCCGCATCGCCGAAACCCGGATTCCCGCGTTTCTTGAGGGACAGCAGATCTTCGTCTGGGATGGGCCTTTACAGAAGCTGGTGCTGGGCAAGATATTTGGCAAGGATGTTGAGGTCCAGATGCTGGATATTGCCCTGGAAATCGGGAAGGAGATTCCCCAAACTGCAGGGAAAAGCCTCCTCCGCCTGCGGGAACTGTCCCGGATCGCCCGGTACTCCGGCAAAGAACTCTCTGAGCTGGATGTGTTCATCAACCTCTTTACCTCCTTTGTGCAGCGACGGGAACATCATTTTACCGATGAAGATACGGCGGACCTCCAGCTTGCGAGTCTGGGGACCATCGCGGACATCATGCCCCTACAGGACGAAAACCGCATCATCGTTCGCTGCGGCCTGGCGGCGCTGCAGGGAACCCCCCGGCCTGGGTTGCAGGACCTCCTCTTCAAGCTGGGTCTTGCAGGGCGGCACATCGGAACGGTTGATATTTCCTGGCAGCTCGGTCCAGCCATCAACGCCGCAGGCCGTATGGGCAGTCCTGATAAGGCCGCAGCCCTGCTCCTGGAGCAGGACCCGGTGCAGCGGGATCGCCTTGCAACAGAGCTTATCAGCATGAACGAAGAGCGGAAAAAGCTGGGGAACGATAGCTGGACCGTGGTGGAACCCCAGGCCGCAGAAAGCCTCAAGACCTACGATGGTAAACTGGTCCTGGCCTATGGGGAAAACATCTACCGGGGCATTACGGGGATCATGGCAAACCGCCTGGTGAGCCGGTTTAAAGTGCCTGCCCTGGTCGTTTCCTTTGGGGACGCCATCCTCACGGGCTCCCTCCGTTCCGCCCAGGGCTATGATCTGCGCTCCCTGCTGGAACAATGTGCGGACCTGTTTATCGACTGGGGGGGCCATAATTACGCCGCAGGGTTCAGTCTGGAGCGGACCAAATGGGAGCCATTCCTGACCCGTCTGCAAAACGCCGCCCGCACCATTGAACTGGGGATCGGTGAAGATGAAGAAACCGTGGTCATTGACGCGGAACTGCCCCATGCCTACCTGACCCCGGATATTTTCAAGGTGATCGACCGCTTTGAACCTTATGGGGAGGGGAACGAGCCGCTCCTCTTCATGGCCCGGAGGCTTAAGATAACGGACCTGAATTTCATGGGGAAGACCGAAGCGAAGCATGTGAAACTGACCCTGGACGCGGGGAAATACAAGTGGCCTGCCGTGTACTGGCAGGCTGCGGACAAGGTCAAGCGGGAGTTTGATAAGGGGGATATGGTGGACCTGGTCTTCAAGGTTACCCGGAACAACTGGCTCAACGGCGATACCCCCCAGCTCATTATCACCGATTTACAGCGCTCCAAGCCCCAGTGAAGCAAGGATCAAGCCTTTCTCTTCCAGTTGCTCAAGACTGTACCGGTGTCCCGGCGGGTGTGTTCACAGTCCGCGCCGGCAGTGTGCATTTGGGCCTGTATTATAAACTGAGGCGGACCAGGTGAAAGACGAAGTTGTTGTTCCGGTCAGACAGTCCGCTGTTGTTCCGGTACGTTGAGCGCGGGTTTAGCCTGCGCTTGCTGCAAGAGCCTCAGCCGCTCTCTCAGTTCAGCGATTTCTGCCTCGGCCATCTGCCGCTCCGCCTCAACCTTCTGCAATTTCTCTTCCCAGACTTGCTGGTCCTGCTTCCGGATCTTGTCTATCCAGCCGCTCTCTTTCAGTATCCGCTCTATAGCCGGACTGTTTATCATCGCCCTTACCTCCTTAAATTGCTCTTCATACGCTTCTAATAATACCTGCAAATACGCCTTCAGTAAACGTAGGCGCCGGTATACCTCGCCCTCTTCCAATACTTTCTTCAGGGTGTTTATATCAAGGTCTTTTCGCAAATGCCGTAACA
>JAITQK010000087.1 GCA_031288975.1 Treponema sp.
ACAGCATGAGTATTCGTAGTAAGATTTTTATATTGGTTTTAGTAGTATCGATAACCGCTATTATTGGGTTTGGTATATTTATGTACAATGCTTCAGTTATGCAGCGGATGTCCTATGAGCTGACCGAGGATCTGAATAATGCTATGGTAGCGGTCGATTTTGCGGCTTTCAATAAGTATTTGGATATGATTCAGGCGAGTTCCGGGATAAGCCAGGACCTGGGGGAAACCTTCTATGCGCTTCGTGATAAGCTGCCCCAAGAGGAACTCCAGAACACCATGACCACCATCTACCATGCTGCGTTTTCCCGGGAACCTGAACTCCTAGGAGGAGGCGCTTTTTACGAACCTCATGCTTTTTATCCTGATGAGTATGATTTTCACTTTTTTGCCAGTAAGGTCTTGAGTGCTGGGAGTGTACCCACTCAAGGGGAAATCCAGTGGGCAGGAGATGAATGGCAGTGGGATGTGGATACCTACAATGAAGGCTGGTATCTGAGCGCCCTTCCCAAGGGCTGGGACCGGAAGCGGACGCGAGAGGAGCGGTACTATTGGAGTGATTTATACATCGATACCTCGGTGAATGTGCTCATGGTTTCCGTCTGTCATCCCATGTACAATGAGGAAAAACATATTGTAGGGGTGAGTACCGTAGACGTATCCCTTACAACATTACAAAACATGGTGAATGTTTTTACCTTGCCAACCCCTTCGACTAAGATAGTCGGGTTTTCAACGGTTAATAAAGCAACCTTTGCCTCCAGCGGGGACACTCAGGTTGGCATATTCCCCTATCCAGCGGGAAGCTGGATGCAGGAACTGGAAGGGCTTAATCCTGGAGCTACTATCACCAACAAAACAATAGAGATAGACGGAAAGCCGTACAGCTTGTATGCCGCAGTGCATGATTCCGGTATTGGCCTTGCCATGATTATTCCCAACGTGGAAAAATACCAGGTCATAGACACCCTGGAAACCAGTAATCGTATAACGGTTATCCTTGTCTACATTGCTATGGTGGTGGTGATTCTCCTCGTCCTCATCGTGTGTTCATCCCTCACGGCGGCAATAAAAAAAATCGTCACCGAGGCAAATGCAGTGGCAGCCATGCGTTTTGATGTAACCATCGCAACGGATCGGAAAGATGAAATCGGCGCTATGCAACGGGCACTCTCTACCATCCGGGATAACTTACAAAAGAAGATGACTGATATCAATAACGAAGAGATCCGTAAACAAATGGACATCAGTAAGAACCTGCATCAGGTTATTAAAGAATCTTCAGATGGACTTAACGTTATTAACCGCAATATGGATTCGGTAGAGCAAAAGACAGACCTACAGATGGATTCGGTGCTGCAAACCTCGGCGTCGGTGGAAGCCATCGTCAAACATATCAATTCCCTGGAAAACGCGGTTACGGCCCAGGTCCAGCATCTTTCCAAGTCATCAGCATCAATAACACAACTGGTTCAGGATATTGATGCGGTTCGTACCATCCTGAAGCAGGTACATCAAACCACAGGCAATCTCGGCAAGGCATCGGAGACTGGACAGAAAATGCTGCTCCATCTTACAGAAGACCTCGCCTACATCGCGGAACAATCGGCCTTTCTTGAGGAAACGAACACAACCCTGGTAAATATCGCCGCCCAGACGAATATCCTCGCCATGAACGCAGCCATAGAAGCGGCCCACGCAGGAGATTTGGGGAAAGGTTTTGGGGTGGTGGCCGGTGAAGTGCGGAAACTTGCAGAATCATCGGATAAAGAATCCGCCTCCATCTCGAATGAGATTAAAAAGATGCAGAGTGGTATTGCGAAGATCCGGGACGTATCAGCCCAAACGGTCAATACCATGAATACTATGTTTACCGAAGTAACGGATATGCAAGTGTCGTTTGATACGGTAAATGGCGCAGTGGAAGCACAAGCGACAAACGGCGACAGGATACTGGAAGCCTTAACCATGCTGCAAAAAACGACAGAACAAGTACGCACTAGTTCCGCTGAGATACAAACACAAAGTGATCTGATCCATCAAATCGTTGAAAACTTGAAGGGCCTTTCCAAAGAAGTCAATAAAAGTGTTCTTGATGTGCAAGATGCAAGTAAAGGTATTGTCAAGTCCCTTGAGATTGCCCAGAAAATAGCAGAGGGACCCATGAGTTCACCGAATCAGCTTCATTAGGTACCCGTCTATACGATAGCCTTTCAATAGCTGAATGGGTTGAGAAAGATGGCATCCGTATTTTCGACCTTATGCTCTGATCAAAGATGAAAATGTGCGCCCTTTAGGGTTTAAACTGGTGAACTCTGGCTACTGTTCGGGGGGTCGTTTTGGCCCTGTAATTTTATCAATTTTTTCATTAAATCCAGCAGAAAATCCTGAAAATGGGGGTTGAGTTCTTCAAAAAGGCCGATCATAAGCCCCATTTTTTGATCCGGCGCTTTATCAAACATCTCCCCTTCACCGGTTTCCAGCCAATGCCGGCTGACGCCGTATTTTGACGCAATCAACTCGATGATACGGTCATTTGCCTTGCAATTTTCCAACTCAATTTCGGCTAAATACCCATTACTCAGGTAAATGCCTTTGGAAAAACGTACCTGGCTTAATTTGAGTGTATGACGGACTTCTTTGATACGCTGGTTAATAGATATTTTTTCATCTTCCATGTCTAACCATAAAAATACACTTTATTATCAAGTTTTTCAAGTTTAGATTATCAAAAGCCTTGACAGACTCATTTTATGAGTGTAATAATACTCATATAACGAGAATAATAATAGGATCAAAATAGATGACCATTATGGAACTCAGAAAACTTGAGTGTTTATGTGAAGAATTCACCGCCTTAAGCGACGAGAACAAACGGTATGTACTTGGGGTTTCCCAGGCGCTTTTGGGCATTCAAGAGCCGGTATTTTCGGCGCCCCCTAAGAACCAGGGGGAAACGGTCAAAGCTGACCAATTTGGTAGGGAATTTGCAAGTTTCGGCTTGTAAAGATAAGGTTAGGCGTGATGGCTTCTTTACCGGCGTGGTATCAAAGCCATTCGTCTAAGATCTTCAAATTTTACCATAGGAGATGGAAAATGAAGAACAAGACATTTTTTACGGGAATACTCAGCCTGGCGCTGGTATTCGGGATGCTTCTGTTTGTCGGGTGCCCAACCGAGGATGACGGCGGAAACAACACTGGTGGCGACAATCCTGGCGGGGAGAACCCCGGCGGGAACACAACCGGTACAAACATCACGCTGTACATGGCGAAACCGGCGAGCTGGTCGAATCTTTATGCTTATGTCTGGGACGATAGCGGGAAGGAATTTACCGCGACAACGCCCGGCACGGCATTGACCACACAATCCAACGGATTTTATTCGTATCAGGCGCAATCTGCTGAATACGGGTATGTCAATGTGCGGTTTAGTGACGGAGGGTCCAACGCGACACTGGATATTTTGGATGTTGAGGCAGATACGTACTATAAGAGCGCGGGTACGCTGTCCGGGAATAGCTCGAAGGTAAAACTCGTAGCCGGCTCGACCGGGAGCTTCACAACTCCGGCTTTAAGCGGTACTCCTGCCTCCACGACCATAACCCTAAACTGGGGCTTCATCCCCGATGCGGACGCCTACGTCATGTATGACGAGTTTGTCGAATTTGACGATGATGACGAGGAGATTCCCGATTCCGAGTACTGGCACTTCCAGAAAGTGCTGCCACGGGAACAGACGAGCTTCCTGGACAACAACTACGGAGAGTACCTTGAAGCGAATTGCACTTACGCATGGAAACTCGTGGCGGTGAAGTGGAATGACAATTTTGATTTCAGCAGTGTCCTCGACATGGAGGACGATGACTTGGCGGTGGAGGAGTTCTCCAAGAACTACACGGTGCTCCATGACTTCGGCGAGCTTGAGGTTACAACCACCGAGGGGACCCTTCCCGCGCCCCAGGGGCTACAGATACTCACGGAAGAGCTTGCGCCAACCAGTGTCGCCTTGATGTGGAACCCAGTGGAAGAAGCCGAATACTACATGGTGTGGTGGTGGAACGATGGGAGCGACGGACGGGACGAAGGCTGGTACTATATAGAGGCCGCCTTTGATACCCAATATGTTGATGCCGATGAAGAATTTATCTTCCCCAATTCAACCCACAAGTACAAGGTCGAGGCCCGATGTGACGACAAAGGCGAAGGCCCACTCTACGGACGCTATTCCAATGACATCAGCGTCACAACACCGTCAGCACCTGCCGGAAATATCGTGAACACCGGCGGCCCCCTGTACGCAACTGTGCAGAAGCCGCAGATACCGACGCCTGCCGCTCCTACGGTTACGTCGAAGGCATCTGGAAAGGTGACAGTGACCATGAGTAATTTAGGCACCAAATCTCGTAAATTTGAGGTTCTACAGATCATCGGAGGAGGGGCAAATGTCTTGGGCACGATATCCGGGAGTAAAGCAACGCAGACCAAAGATGTGAGTGTAACCGCCGGGGCTAACGTGTATATAGCTGTACGAGAAGTCCCCTATGGTACCACGAGTTCCTATCTCTATAAGACCAGCAGCTACATTGCGTCATCAGCCAGCTCGTCGATGCCTGTTTTCAGCTTCCCAAAACTGAACGTTAGCGGCAAGTTGGCGAGTACGTCGGGTACCGGTAAAAATACCGTTAAGACCGTAAAAGTAACCGTCACAGGATGGCCTTCCGGTGCGGCATATCACGAGTATGTGGTAAAAGCCAGCACTGGTACTATAAACGGCACTTGGTCTGGAGACACCTACACGGGAACAATCAAGACATCGAGTAAGATTACCATCACCGTAACGCCCTACGTAGGCGGTAAGCCCGGAACCGCCCTCAAGACCGGGAAGCTCTAACCCTTCTTTCACAAACACCGGGCGGTATGGATTCCTCTGAATCAGAGCCGTCCGGTTTCCTTTCACAAGGAACCGCCTATGAAGCCGAAGCCGCGTTCACAGCGACGCCCCGCAGGAGGAACCGGCACAAACTTAGAAGTAAAACAAAAGGAGCATCCTTTGAAAACAAAGCAGTTCGTTTCTCTATTAGCAGGCATTCTTGCGATGGGGCTGCTAATCACGGCAATTGTTTTTTCTCAATCCGTTGCCGCCAAAGAAGCATACCAGACGGGATACCATGACGGCGTTTTAGGCTATTCGGAAAACAGTACCGCCTGTGTTATTCCTGATAAATTTATCAATGCGGGGTTTGCCGAAAATTACAAAGACGGATACGACAAAGGATATGCTGATGCAAGGCAGCAACTTGGACAAAACGACCGTGCCGGATCGAGGAATGATTCCATACAGGACAAAGATGCGGATTCTGGCAAGATTTATACCTCTGGCAAGGGAAAACGTAGTACTACCAGAGGAAATAGTACCGCAGTAGTTGAATAATTCAGAGTACCTGGACAGTAAGATGAGTAATAAATCATGTTACGCATGACTACAAAAAACGAAGAAAAGGGTCCGCGAATTACGCTAATTTTCACGAATAAGACAAGATTTCTTGGCGGAAATTCGCGTTAATTCGCGTAATTCGCGGACTGTCTTCTTCTCGTGCGTAAGGAGAGTTAAGAAAAAAAACACGAAGTATCGCAAAGTTTCACAAAGTAGAGTCTTGGTTACTGAGCATCTCATGGTACGCATGACTACAAAAAACAAAGAAAGAGAAAATCAATAATCGTCTTGGTAACATAACCGGTTGACATGCCTTGCATAGATTTGAAGTTTGTGGTAATAGATAAGGTGTATTTGTTCGGTTCCTACGCTAAAGGAACCGCCAATGAATACAGCGATGTAGATGTGTGCTTTTTCTCCAACAGTTTTGAATATGAGCAGAATGAAGACGTATTTTTAAAATTACATGATTTTACTCTGAAATACGTTCATGAAGATGTGTATATTGAACCGCACACCTTTGCAACGTATCACCTCTACAACGATAATCCCTTTGTAAAAGAAGTACTGTGTACCGGACGCGAGATTCTGTGATAAAAGAAAAAAGAACCGTGTCTTCATTTCACGCCCCGCTTTATATAAAAAGAACCGCGGTACGATACCGCAGTTCTTCAGGATACCTTTGATACGCTCGAAAGTTAAAGCAGCACGTCAGGCGGCTAGAAGATCAGTCTTCCTCTATGTCATTATTATTTAACTGGTTGATAAGATCTTCTAACTCCTGGGCCTCAGCATCGCTCTCATCAAAGGGAATGATTGCCAGGAGTTCAACATCAAAGATCAGCGTCGCATAGGGGGGGATTACGTTACCAGCACCCTGTTCACCGTAGGCCAGCTTTGAGGGCACATAAAAACGATAGGCGCTGCCTTCGCTCATCAACTGTACCCCTTCGGTCCAACCAGGTATCACCGCGTCTAGGGGAAACTCGACCGGTTCTCCCCGTGCATAGGAACTGTCAAAGATCGTGCCGTCAACGAGGGTGCCCTCATAATTCACCCGTACCATTGCCTGGGCATCGGGCTTTTGACCGGTTCCTTCGGTTATAACCTCATACTGAAGCCCGCTGTCGGTGGTATAGATGCCAGCTTTCTGACTATTTTCTTCCAGAAATTGCAGTTCCTTTGCCTTATACGCTTCCAACTGTTTTTCCCGAGTCAATCTCAGAGCAGTTTGTACGATACGGAAGGCATCATCCATGGTAAATTGGGTGTCCTTACCTTCTACGGCTTCCTTAAACCCCTGGGTAAAGGCATCGTAATCAAAGGCTAAATCCGCTTGTTGCAGGTCTGCGCCAATCACCATCCCAAAGGCATAACTCATCTCTGCCTCCGCGTTCTCAGGTGTCTCCGCCTCCAGTTGAGCCTCCGCATCAGGCTGTACATCCACATCCGTCTTCGTCTCCACCACCGGCGCAGATGGCCCAGGCGGTGGTGCATGGGGACCTTCTACTCTCCCTTCGGTATACGCGGCAACGGTAAGGGCACAGGCTAAAAGCACCCCAACAATAATTTTTTTCATCATATATTCCTTCTTACTTATGATTCTTAATGTTTCACGATATACAGGTTTCTTATGTTTGTCAACAGATACCAAAAAAACGGCAGGTATTGGTATAGGTCTCCTGGGCCAGGGTTTCCAGGGGTTTGCCCAGATGTCGGGCAATACAGGCCGCAATATGGGGCAGGTATTTCGGCTCATTGCGTCCAGTTCGGGGGATTCCGGCCATGTCGCGGGGTATGAGGAAGGGGGCATCCGTTTCTATGAGGAGCTTATCGGCGGGGATATTTTTGAGTAAGTCCTGCAGATGGACACCTCGCCGCTCATCGCAGATCCAGCCGGTAATACCGATATAACAGCCCAGTTCCAGGTACTTGTCCAATTCCCGCCCAGTTCCGGTAAAACAGTGGACCACCATGCGGAGTATGCCCGCCTGGTTCCGTTCGAGCATCCCGGAAAAATCCCCAAAGGCGTCCCGTTCGTGGAGGAAGAGGGGCAGCTTGAGTTCACCAGCTACCTGTATCTGTTTCTCAAACCATTCCCGCTGGATATTCCGGGGAGAGAAGTCCCGGTTATAATCCAACCCACATTCCCCGATGGCAAGAACCCCGGCATGGCCTGCGATACGGCGCAGTTCATCCAGGGTGTTAGGGGTGCAGTTCTTTGCATCATGGGGATGGACCCCGGCAGTCGTGTAGAGCTTTCCCGGATACTTTGAGGCGTATTGCATGGCTTCATGGCTACTCCGTTCGCTGGTTCCGGTAATGATCAGGGGCGATACCCCCGCCTCTTCCGCAGCTTGCAGGACCTGTTCCCGGTCTCCGTTAAAAGAAGTATGCATGAGGTTGATCCCGATATCGATTAGTTTTATAGTACGCTGTTTCATAAACGAACATTTTACTATAGTATTGGTTTTATGTATACTATAAAACCTGAAACCATTAAGGCCCTGGCCCTGGATTTGGATGGTACCACCCTAAGACCGGACAACACCCTGAGCGCACGTACCATTCGTGCCCTCAAAATCTGTATAGACCGGGGCATCAGGGTGATTATCTGTACGGGACGGTCAATTGGAGCAGCAGAACCATACCGCCTGGCCCTGGGTGCTGTAGGTCCCATGGTGTATTTCAACGGCGCTGAGGTGGTGGATATGCCCGGCGGGAAGCTGCTGAACACCGCCTTCCTGGATCGGGAGGTGCTTGATTTTTGTGTGGACCTTTCCCGAAACCAGGGGATCTATTTCCAGGTCTACTTTCCCGTACCTTCAGGGGAAAGCGGTGCACCCACTGCGGCGGGGGAGCTGCTCATGGCCGAGAGGCAGTCTGAAGAGACCGAGATGTACCGGAAGCATACGGGCATACAAGCGGTGATTGGGGATTTGAAAGCAGCTATACCAGGGCAGCAGGGCTGTATTAAGAGTATGTTCATCACAGACCCTGCAACCCAGGACCTGATACGGCCAAAACTGATAGAACAATTCGGCAGCCGCGTCTATGTAACCCGGACACATCCGGCTTTCTTGGAGATCCTGCATCCCAGGGCTTCAAAGGGCCTTGGGCTCCAGCACGCCATGAGCTACCTGAACCTCGCCCCAGCCGAGCTTATCGCCTTTGGGGATGAGGAGAACGACCTTCCCCTGTTCACTACCGCAGGCTTTTCCGCAGCCCCGGCCAATGCCAAGGAGTCGGTACGGAAAGCTGCGAATATGGTCATCGGTTCCAATGGGGAAGATGGGGTTGCGGCGTTTTTAGAGGAAGTTCTCATTCATTTCAAGGGCCATTGATAGGGAAGGCCCCCCTACTTTCCTCCACCAGTCTCCTGGATGATGGCTAGGGTTTGTTCTGCACAGGCATCCCAGGAAAAAGCCTCGACCCGTTTAAGCCCCTGGGCACGACATTCCCGGTACATTTCGCGGTTTGTGGTAAGGGTTACCATACGATCCGCCATATCCTCTGCATTGTGGGGATCGAAGTAGAGGGCCGCGTGTTCTGCCGTTTCCGGGAGGCTGGCAGCACGGGCGCAGGCAACAGGAACCCCGGAAGCCATTGCCTCAAGCACCCCCATGCCAAAGCCCTCATACAGAGAGGGGATCACCACGATATCCGCGCCGGAATAGAGTTCCGGCAGATGCCGGGAGGGAAAGTGGCCGGGAAAGAAAATATCGTTCCGGTATGCTGAGGCTGAGGCTGCTTTTTTTACCTTTTTCGCCCCGTGACCGTTCCCTCCGGCCAGCACGAGCCGATGGGGGTACTTGGTCCGTTCCTTAAAGATGCCAAAGGCACGGATGAGGGTGCGGTGGTTCTTGAAGGGATCTATCCGGGAGGCGTAGAGGATATAGGGCCGCCGGAAACTGAAGGGCTGGATGAGTACCACGCTTTCCTCGTTCCGGGGCCGGGGATGAAAAGCGGCTAGGTCTATCCCGTTCGGTACCACCTCAATCAGCGATTCCTTGACCCCGGCACGGGCTATCAGTTCCTGCTTCACCCAGCCGCTCACCGCAATGATCCGATCAAGCCGCCGCAAAGCATGGGGAACGGTCCGGCGGACCAGGGATCCCAGGTGAGGCGAGACACTACACCAGGCGGCCATATCGTGGACCACGCCGATGGCCGGACAGGGAAGGTTCGCGTTATAGGGGAGCTGCTTATGGGCGGCAGGGAAGAAACAGGCCTCATAACCCCGGCTTTTGGCAAAGGTAGGGTACTTACAAAGATGCCATAAGACATTAGCGGTTCTGCCATTTACAAAGCACTGTGCAATAAATTCCAGATTTGGGGCCATTTCACTATAGGTAAACCGATCTATTTCCCAGCCGAATAATTCATATAGGGAGCCTGAAGGGGGTATTCTTTTCAATAACTGCATCATATACACACCAACCCCCGATGAACCACCATCGCAGGCAAAGGTGTCGATACCTATTTTCATTATTATACCTCCAGCCTTTTCTTCCTATCTCCCAGATGCTATAATACTATATCAGGCATTATCATAAAGGAAAAGGTGAGAATGGCGATATCAGCCTTGACTTATTGATGGGAAAACCGTACAACCTATAAGCTGGGTTTTAATAAAGAATCCCCGGCAGAGCGCGGGGTATTAAACCCCACGGTGAAGAAAGGAGTTTTACCCTATGGCGATTATACCCCTCAGAGAAGGGGACCCTGGTTTAGATGAAGCACTGCTGGATATGGCGCTAGGGCGCCTGATCCTCTCTCCCTCAGGGTGGCGGGGGGTGTTTGCGGAACACGAGGAAAGCACCGAGACGGGCATGAGCGCGGTTCATGGGGTCATTGCTGCTGCGGGGGCAAAGGTCTTTGCGGATTATGTGAAAGCCCTGAAGGTAAAAAAAGAGGGGAAACCGGAAATCATCATTGGTATGGATACCCGGCCTACGGGCAGGGCAATCGCGGATGTAATGATCCGCGTCTTTTTAGCAGAGGGTTACGCTGTCCGTTTTGCCTTTATCACTGCTGCCCCAGAGATCATGGCCTATGCTCGTGCTGTCCACAGTGGTGCAACCTGCGGTTTTGTGTATATTTCCGCCAGCCATAATCCCATAGGCCATAACGGTCTTAAATTTGGGCTTACCGATGGCGGGGTATTACCTCCAGGGGAGGCCATGATCCTGATTGAGCGGTTCCGGGCCTTCATGGCCGCTCAGGATCGCATTGCCAGGGCCGTGGCCTTGATTAACCAGGCCAGTCCGGAGCTGCTTGCACAGGTCTATACTGCCGCTGCCCTGGTCAAACAGGAAGCTTACGGGGCTTATCTCAGGTTTACCAGAATAGTGGTAAGCGGTACTGAGGAAGCAGCCGCCCAGGATCGTATCTTTGAGACCATTGCCCAGGGTATCCAGGAACATCCTATTGGTATTGTCGTGGATTTCAACGGCTCCGCCCGGACCATCTCCATAGACCGGGAATTTCTCTCCTCCCTGGGGCTTACCTTGTACAGTCTCAACGATACCCCAGGGAACATCGCCCATCGTATTGTTCCCGAAGGGGAAGCCCTGGAACCCTGCCGTCAATTCCTGGAAGAGGTGCACCGCCAGGACCCCTCGGTTATACTGGGGTATGTGCCTGACTGCGACGGGGACCGGGGGAACCTGGTTATCTGGGATGAACGTGAAAACCAAGCCCGGAGCCTGGAAGCGCAGGAGGTCTTTGCCCTGGCCTGTGTGTCGGAACTTGCCCACTTGGTCTGGACCGGGGAACTCCGGTACGATGCTCAGGGAAAGGCCCTGTCTCAGGTAGCCCTGGCGGTCAACGATCCCACGTCCTTGCGTATCGACCGGATCGCCAGGGCCTTTGATGTGCAGGTATTCAGGGCAGAGGTGGGGGAGGCGAATGTGGTAGGATTGGCCCGGAAACTCCGGGAACAGGGGTATGCGGTGCGTATCCTCGGTGAGGGTTCTGCAGGGGGCAACATTACCCACCCTTCGGCGGTACGGGATCCCATTAATACGGTAATGGCCATCTTAAAACTGCTTACCATTCGGAGCAAAAGCGGCAAAAGCGGCTTTTTTGAGATCTGGTGCGAGCGTTCAGGGACCTTATACCAGGCCGATTTTTCCCTCTCCGACATCATCACCACCATCCCCGCTTTTGTGAGCACCGGTTCCTATACCCCTGAAGCGCTCCTTCAGGTTAAAACCGGGGATCATGGGGTGCTGAAAGACCGCTACCAGCAGGTATTCCTGCGGGAATGGGAAGCCCGGAAGGAAGAGCTTAAAACCCAGTACGGTATCTCAGGGTGGGAAGCACGGGCCTATAAGGGCATGGAAGAAAAACAGGACCTTACCCGGTTCGGCGATGCCCAGCGGGGGGGGCTTAAAATCATCTTTACCGGTACTTCGGATACGCCCATAGCGGCGATCTGGATGCGTGGCTCTGGTACGGAACCGGTATTCCGGGTTATGGCTGATGCGGAAGGCGCGGATAGTCGCATGGAACAGGACCTCATCGCATGGCAGCGGCGTATGGTAATTGAGGCGGACTCGACAGATGGTGCAGTGAATCATCGCACCAAAGGATAAAAGCATGGGTATACGGGGAGAATTATTCTCAACCAAAGTGATCTTACAGAATCGGACGTACTTCTTCAATGTTAAAGAAAACCGCCTGGGAGACCTCTACCTCAATATTGTGGAAAGCAAAAACCGGGAAACCGGGGGCTTTGAACGTCAGTCAGTGATCCTCTTTGCAGATGACCTCACGGAATTCCTGGGGGG
Source organism: Treponema sp. (assembly GCA_031288975.1). Classification (GTDB taxonomy): domain Bacteria; phylum Spirochaetota; class Spirochaetia; order Treponematales; family Breznakiellaceae; genus JAITNP01. The sequence continues at coordinate 12,230 of JAITQK010000087.1, forward strand.
CTTCGACGAATCCCTGCGGGTATTGGAAAAGGCGGTCCGGGAAAAGAAACGAAACATCCCTGCTGCCCCCCGGATAGAGCGTCATAACGCCGACAAGCTCCCGGACCATCGGGAGCAGGGTAAACGGGTGATTATAAAAAAGCGGGGCACTTCCGTTAAGGGGGGAGAAGAACAGGGTGAATCCCCAAAGCCGAAACCCCGGAAACCTAAATCCATCAAGGTTATACGGCGTAAGGAACCATAACAAACACATGCACACCTTATCCTTGATCTATACTTGTTAATACATGGATATTGCTACAAATCTGGCGGTATTTGCCACCGCCCTTGCGGAAATTTGTTCTCATACCGCACTTGCTCCAGAGCGGCCGCTCACGTGGACCGTTATCGCCAATCCTCATGCCGGGGGCTTTACCATTGGTTCCCGGTGGAAGCGCCATCAGGCCCAGCTCAAAGCCTGTGTTGCAAAGGCCCAGGCTTGTCCCCAGCGGGATAATGCCAGACCATCCCATACCGCCCAGGAAACAGACGGAGGGCAAAGCAGGCTCGGTATACAGGGCCTTATTCTGACCAACGGTCCCGGCCATGCCCGTAAGCTCACCGAAGCCCTCATCAATGAAGCCCGCTCCATCCCTCCTCCACCTGATTTTTCCGTTCCCCATTCCATAGGGTACTCCGCGTCTTCTCATCACCAAACACTGCGCTTCATCCTCCTGAATCCGCAGCTCCCCTTGCACCTCATCATTACCGCCGGCGGAGACGGTACCAGCCTCGAAGTCCTCACGGTGCTCGCCGATGCAGCTCCGACCCTCCGCGCCAGGTTTGTCATCCTCCGTCTGCCTATGGGAACCGGCAACGACGGCGCCGACGCCTGGGAACTGGACAAGGCCCTAAACCTCCTGCTCTATCCCGCCACCATTGTATATACCAGCGCCCTGCGGCTTACCACATCCACCCCAGGGAAGGGGCCGTTCATGGCCTTCAACATCCTCTCCGTAGGACTCGATGCCTTTGTTACCCACATGACCAATAAGATGAAGCGGAAGCTACCGGGGGATTCCTATAAGTTATGGGTGGATATCGCCGCCATTCTTTATGACCGGCTGTTTAAGGTTGGCCAGATGGAAGTGCGGGCCTTGGACGAACGGGGGGTGGAGCGGACCTCATTCAAGGAAACCGTGCTGCTTATGGCCGTGGGGGTAAGCGGGCACCGGAGCTACGGTTCTCATAAACGGATACTCCCCGATGACCGGAACGTCTGTGTCGTAAAACAGATGTCCCTTTGGCGAAAAATCGTCTTAAAAGGGCTTTTTACCACTGGTACTCATATCGACAAACCCGAATCCTTCCTGTTTAACGCAAACCGGGTAGCATTCCGGGGGCAGCACCCCATCCTCGCCCAGATGGACGGTGAAACCGTGCTTCTGAAACCTGCGGATTTTCCCGCACTCATTGAACTAACCGAACCGCTGATTCCAGTACTGAAACCAGAGTTGTTACGGAATCCGCGTCCTTAGTATTTTTCCTTCATCTCGATTCGTTCTACCTTGCCGCTGGTCTTCAGGGCCTTGGCGAGTTTGGCAATATCCGTGGTCCCAGGGATGCCCACGAAAATCCGGAGCCGGGCGCCCTTCTTCTTGCCTTTTCCAATCCCCTCATCCATGTCCACGGACAGAATCCTGATGCCAAAGGACTCTAAAATGCCGATGGTCTTTTGGGTATCAGGATTGCTGCTGCTGTAGGATAATTCCAGGAGCTTGTTCCGTTCCGAGGGGAACAAGCGTCTTTCAAAGACCCCTAAGATGATGAGGGTGATGAGGGTGATGCCCACTGCGACCGCTGCGGCCAGGAACATACCCGCACCAATGGCCAGTCCGATGGCCGCGATGAGCCACAGGGAAGCGGCAGTGGTAAGCCCCTTGATGTTGTTGCCCAGCCGGATCATGGCCCCGGCCCCAAGAAAACCAATGCCGGAAACCACCTGGGCCGCGATGCGTCCGGGGTCCCCGTTTTTCATGGCGGAAAACTCCTGGGGAAGCCAGATGGACAGGAGCATCAGGAGGGTTGCACCAGTGGCGATGAGCACATGGGTCCGCAGACCTGCCACCTGATGCCGGCTGGACCGCTCAAACCCGATGATGGCGCCTGCCAGGAATCCAAGCCCTAAACGAATAATCATATCCAGTTCGGTTAAGCGCGACATCATCTCAATCCTTCCAGGGAAAAATAAAATTCTTCAACGACCGGGTTCCGGTCTTTTCCCGTTCATCAATCAAGAGAGCATCCCAAGGAATCCGGCGCCGGTCCGCATCGGGGTTGACCTCAAGCCAGTCGTACTTGAGGAGCCGCAGCCGCAGGGCTTCGTCCAGGTACAGCAACATTCCCGCAGGTCCGGGAAAGAGCATGGCCAGCAGCACCGAGAGGGCCAACATAACGGTGTTATACATCAGGGAAAAGATGCAGAACCCGGGATTATCAAAAAAGATGATAAAACATTTTTTCATTGCCTTGCGTATGTTTGTATCCAACCGGGAGCGGATTGAGAGGAAGAACTGGAGCGAAAGGATACCCGCCACCAGGGTCCAGAAAATCACCGCCGCCAGTAACAAGCCGGCCAGGGAATTCTCCATGTTCATATAAAAAGGAATGGCAACGCTCACCAGCACCCAGCCTAGGAATACCAAGCCTCCTATCATCAGTCCTGCAGGCCAGGCGCGCCTGAGATTCACCAAAAAATCCCCAAACCCGAAGGAGCCGTAATCCGATACCGCTTTAAGCGAGAGGGCCGCAGCGGACAGATACACACAACACCATAAGATGCCCACACCAAAGACGGCCACCGAAAGGGCAGGAAAGGATTCCAGCAGAGAGGGGATAAAAACCGGAAGGGCCACTGAGACGATAAACCCTAAATTTACCAGGGCGACCCTGAACAAATTATCCCAGAGATCAAAAAAGGTCTTTTTTACAAGAAATCCAAGCATAAAGCTACTATACGCTATTATTGGCAGGCCGTCTACTAAAATTTCAGCATAAAGAGAAACCACAGAGTAACACGGAGGAGCAAGATGATAACTAACTAAGACTCTGTGAAACTCCGTGCACGCTGTGGTTATCCTTATCCCCGGCCCTCCCGTGCTGCTGCCCCCTGCCATCGACTGAGGCGGGCTAGGTGAAAGCCGAAGTTGTTGTTCCGGTCAGACAGGCCGCTGTTGTTCCGGTACACCGAGCGCGGGTTTAGCCTGCGCTTGCTGAAAGAGCCTCAACTGCTCTTTCAGTTCAGCGATTTCTGCCTCGGCCTTTTGCTGCTCCGCCTCGGCCTTCTGCCGCTCCGCCTCAACCTTCTGCCATTTCTCTTCCCAGACCTGCCGTTCCTGATTCCAGACCTGCCGTTCCTGTTCCCAGACCTGATGGTCCTGCTCCAGGATCTTGTCTATCCAGCCGCTCTCTTTCAGTATCCGCTCTATAGCCGGACTGTTTATCATCGCCCTTACCTCCTGAAATTGCTCTTCATTCGCTTCTAATAATACCTGCAAATACGCCTTCAGTAAACGTAGGCGCCGGTATACCTCGCCCTCTTCCAATACTTTCTTCAGGGTGTTTATATCAAGGTCTTTTCGCAAATGCCGTAACA
>JAITQK010000100.1 GCA_031288975.1 Treponema sp.
GATGGGGAAGTATCCACCGACAAAGGACGGATAGACGCGGTGTGGACCTGGGAAGAACGGGTGGTGATAGCGGAAGTGAAATATGCGATAGAAGGGAAGGTAGAACCGCTGTTGGAAGCGGCAATGGCGCAAATCCTGGACCGGCGTTACTACGAGCGGTATACTGACGCTAATCACAGGATAGCGTTACTGGCAATAGGCTTTGCAGGAAAAGACCTTGCCTGCCGCATGACTGAGCTGTAGAGCTGGAAAAGTCCTTCTATAGTAAACTATTTCCCTTCTGGCTTGCTAACAGGGAAATTTATCTTATTCCAGCACAGCCCACAATTCGCTAAGATCAACACTGAGTCCCGGCAGAATCGAGACCGGCACAACAGCGTCGCCGTCGTATACACTTGAGATATAGCGACCCTTATCAAGAATATGTACCTGAATCACACGATTATCAAGGTCAATGATCCAATATTCGTGCACACCGGCTTGGAGATACTTCTGGAACTTTCGGAGCATTTCCTCGGCGTCATTTGAGGGGGATAGTATCTCAATGACTAAATCCGGTGCGCCGTTACAGCTACGCTTGTCAAGCTTGGTCTTATCGCAGACCACCAGCAGATCAGGCTGGACAACGGTCTTGTCGCCGAGGTTTTTTTGTGGGAATAACCTGACATCAGTAGGGGCGGCAAATACGCGACAGGATTTGCCATCCAGGAAATCGCCAAATAGCCGGGATAGTTTCATGCTGATGCTTTGATGGTCAATTGACGGGGCGGCCATCATATAGGCGGTCCCGTCAATGAGTTCGTAACGCTTGCCGTCGTCCCTTTCAAGGTAATCGGCATAGGTGTAGGTGTTTTCTTCGATATACAATGCATCTGACATACTTCGATCCTCCTCTGGTTATTATTGCATGGTCTCGGATTTTGGTCAAGCAAGGGTTTCCCCTCTGGATACAGCCATGGAGCAAATCAGGGAAAAGGGATATTGCGAGCGTTACACGACTACGCATCAACGGGTCGCGCAATCGGCGGTAGCGTTTTCGGGAAAACGTATCGCCTGCTCTATGAAAGAACTTTTACCGAATCAGAAGAAATAAAGCGCAACGTGGAAACTTTGTGCTGGTACTCACTATATTGATTTTATGCCGGATTAAGTCCGGCGCGCATCTTCTATATCCTTTTCGCATTTGAACATACATGAAAAAAATCCTCACACAGCTCCAAAAACAAGTCATCACCTACATCATCTCAGAAAACGAAGAAACCGAAGCTCCTCAGAACGATGTTGCTCATTTCATGCGCGCCTTTGAAGGCGGCTTTTCCTCCAGAAGGCCCTTCACGCTCTTTATGCCCTTAGCTACCAAAGTGATCTTGTATGTTGCAGAAGAAGGGGCGAATGAATCTGCCGACCGGCGCTCTGAATTTAACAAACGCTGTGAGGCCCTTAAAAAGCCGCTTGTTGATACTGCCAATTTTATTATCGAACTGGTACACCATGATTATGTACGAATCATCGCTAAACATTCTGATGTAAAACTACCTAAGAATTACGGCGCTCATTGGCGGCGGTATGAGGCATTTTACATGGAGGAGCTTGAGCCGCTGCGCTTTGTATGTTCTAATTGGCTGGTCCCAAAACTCAAATTGTACCGGCTCTTAAAATTAGATGAAGAAAAACCGCGCTATGTTGTTAAAACTATATAAATCTCGGTAAACACTATGTACCGAATACAGGCCCGCCATACCGGCGGGCTTTTTTTTTGCTCATAGGCCCTTCACCGGCGAAACGGTGATTATCTCAAAAACTATTGAACTAAATCAAAAATTGTATTATGCTTATACCTATAAGTATACAGAATCAAATCCCATAGCGTTCATAAGGTACATTTTTCCACCGTTTTTATCGTGTGAGTAGCATTAGTATTTCTCGCCAGTTCCAACCATGCTTCCCGGTACAGGGCAATTTCAGGAAGAGCGGTCTTCACCACTTCTTGATAGTCGATCTCAAAATCTCCCCCCAGGTCTTGCAGCTTTTTACCGGTCAGGGCCATCTTGGCGGTCAGGGCTGCACCTAAGGCAGTGGCCTCGGCAATATCGGTGAGAAAGACCTGGTTGTTCCCCAGGGCTGCGGAAACGAGGATGTTGTAGGCCTCGTTTTTCCTAAAGCCCCCTTCGGTAAAGACCGCTGCCCCCGGGGCAAGGCCGGTCCGTTCCAGGGCGGTAAGGGTCTGCATGACCAGGGATATCTGCAACAGGGCAATGCCTGTTTCGTAGTGTTGAAAACAGGGAGGAGGACGGGTGGCGATATCCGCGAAAGGGTAGTCCCGGCTGTTTTCTACCACCCGTGGTTTGGACTGGGGGAACTGGCCTGAGCCAGCGGTGAGTTCTGGCAGGAGGAAGGCGGTTTTTTCTTGGAGGAGGGTGCGGTATAAGGAGGCGTTATAAGGGGGTACATCAGTTCGGCCATGGATATCCTTGAGCACTCCGGACCAGGTTTCAAATTCCTGGCCGCCCAGGAAGATCGCGGTTTTTACCGGTGTTCCAAAGGCAGAAATATTGAAGAACACCACCTTGCCCAATTCTTCCGGGGCAAAGCCGTATTGTTTGACCGGATTCATGCTGACACACCAGGTTCCTGTGGAATTGAGGACAAAACCGGTTTCGCCCTTTGTGGCAAAGTGGGGGAGGAGGGAGGAGTTGGAGTCATGGAGTCCCATGGTAACGATCACCTCTGGGGAAAGGCCGGTTTTCGCGGCGAGTTCCCCGGTAATAGTGCCCAGCACATCCCAGGAGGCGCCCAGTTGTTTCGGCATGAAATCCGCTACCCCCAAGCCCGCTGCTACTGAGGAAAGACGGCCTACACCATGATCCCAGAGGTATCCATGACAGCCCATGTAGGTTCCCTCTGCCCCGGTGTTCCCAGAAAACCGGTACCCCCAATACTGGGGATATTGGAGGAGGTGCAGGGTCCGCTTAAACTGTTCCGGGTAGTGTTCCTGGGCAAAGCAGATACCCTTGCCTGTGTTGATCAAACCTTTAAGCGCAGGAGTGCCGGTCTGGGTTTGGAGCGCTTCTGGGGAACCGAAGCGTTCATAGAAGCGTGCATGAAAATCATCCCCTGGTTCATGGGTATAGTACACGCAGGGCACCGAGGGCTTGCCGTCTTTTCCCACGCAGACAAAAGTCGCCCCATGGGTCGTAACGGCAATCACCTTGATCGGATAGTGCGCTGCGTAAGCGGCGAGTTCCTGGATGAACCATTCTTCCATGGCCCCAAGATCATGAGTTTCAATGCCGTCGATGAGGACCGGCGGAAAATTCCGGTAGTGGGCCTCCACCTGTTTGAGGGCATCATCATAGAGGGCGACCTTTTTATTGGTCATACCAATGTCTATTACCGCAATAGCATAATCCATGTTATACCTCCCTTTTCAAAGCGCTCCCTGGGCTATTTTTTGTGCGAGCTGCATTGCCGATGCTTCAGGATGATAGGGATCCAGTTCCCGGCCTGCCGCTGCATACGCGGTGATCCGCGCTGCTAAGGACGCGGCGGCCAGGGGGTTGTCCGGTGCGAAGATGCCGAGCCGGGGATCCACTGAACTGAGCCGTTCATGGGCGATGAGTGCCCAGGTGGTATCCACCAGATGACGGCATGACGGGGCCAACACTTCGGGGCAGTTAAAGGATTGCCGGGAACTGTTGATATCCACCCCTGAGATTTCCATGAAGCCCCTTTCAGTACAGAGCTGCCTGACCCGGCGGAGCTGTTCCTCCGTGTTTCGGGGGGGCATGTAGGCTATCGCCTGGTATCCAAGGTGGCGCAATTCGTCAAACAGGGCATCAAGATAGGCATCCTCGAAGTGCTCCGCCTTCTTGTCCCCGGTAGGTGATTCCCCCACATCCCCCAGGTAGGCGTAGGCGGGAATTGCCCCGATGGAACGGGCAAAGTGCACCACTTCCCCGGCAGGGATACATTCCTTTTCATTGGGCTGTATGAAAATCCGGGGAAGCACCGTTGATTTCAAGACCCCCAGGAGATCAAACTGATAATGGGGATTATCCGGTTCCGAAAGGAGGGCCGTGATTTTTGCTCCCGGTTCTACCCCGAACCGTGCGGCCAGTCCCTGCACCAAGGCCGGACCTTTGCCGTAGCGCTGGATGAGTTTTTTCGCCACTGCAGCCAGGAGATGCCGCTCGGTTATTTCCCCGCCATTGGCGTATTGGGACTGTTCCAGGATATCCCGGTCAAAATCAATTGCCTCAAAACCAGTTTCCCCCAGCAGGACATTGGCCCCTTGGGTCATGGCTCTGGTTCTCTGGAGCCGTTCAGCCCGGATGGGCTTGAGGAATTCCCCGGCAGCCTTGCGTTTCGGTTCTGGTACCCCCTGGACGGTCATATATACTAAGCCGGCGGAATCGGGGTTGTTGATCTTGCGGTCCCTGAATGGACCGTCTTTAAAGCTTACCCGGACCTCGAAGCCCACGCAGCCCCCGATGCCCAGGATCGCGCAGGCAGCGAGCAGCTCCGGGGCCGCGGCAATGGAATCGTGGTCCACTGAACCTGCTGCCGCAAGCCCTGCGTTCCGCGCCTGTAATGCCGCCATGCTGGGCGTATAGGGGCTGAAACTGTAAATCGTGTGAATGTGATTGTTGATTTCCCCGGTCCGCATCTCCTGGGACTTTGACCCTTTGGTTTCCAGGGTCTTGAGTGCTTCAAGGCGCGCTTGAGTATCTGCCTGGGGATCGTTGATGATCTGCAGATAATCTTTCATAGTAGTTCCCCTTTCCTTTATCAATAACTATAGTATATACTCAGCTTATGAAAAAGTACCTGAAAAAACTATCCTGTTTTTGTATGCTTGGTCTAGTCGTGGCGGGATTCCTCACGGCTCAGTCTGCCAGTGTAACCAGTTTGATTATATACGGGATTAAGGGGCCTTCAGGGGTCGGTATGATCCGGCTTTTTGAAAATCCCCCTGGGATACCGGGTATAAAAAACGTTACCGTAGAAGCCCTGGCCCAGGCGGATTTAATGGCGGCTAAGTTCATCACCGGAGAAGCCAAGGTCGGTATCCTGCCTGCCAATGTGGCAGCGAAGATCGCCTCTTCCGGGAAGCGCATCCAGGTGGCTGCGGTAACCGGGACGGGGATGTTGAGCCTCCTCTCATCGGATGAGACGGTGCGGCGCATCGAAGACCTGAAAGGCAAGACCGTGGAGGTCGCAGGCCAGGGGGCAACCCCGGATTATGTGTTCCGGCGTATCCTCATTACCAAAGGACTTAACCCTGATAAGGACCTCAAGCTGGGGTATGCCTTGGCGTATCCGGAAATTGCCCAGTCCCTTATTGCCGGCAGGGTGTCCATAGCCCTCTTGCCTGAGCCGTTCGCCACCATGGCCCGGTCCGGGAAGCCCACCCTCAAGCAGATAAGTGATATCCAGGCCGAATGGATGAATGCCGGGGGGAGTGGGAACTACCCTATGACGGTCCTCGTGGTGGATGCTGATTTTGCCAAGGCCCAGCCCGGGGCGATCCGCGTCATATTGAACGCCCTCAAGTCTTCTATTGAATGGGTAAGCGCCCATCCCGGGGAAGCAGGCGCCTTGGTGGAAAAGCACAACCTGGGATTGCGGGCCTCGGTGGTAAGCGCTGCCATACCCCAGAGTAATTACGTGTTTATCCCCGCCGGGGAAGCTCGGCCTGCTCTGGAGGCCCTGTTCAAAGTCTTTCTGGAATTTGCCCCTGCCTCAATCGGGGGAGCCTTGCCACCGGATAGCTTTTATCTCAAATGAGCCGCAGGTCCCTTGTAAGTCCCCGGAAGCCGCGTCTCCAGGTATGGTCTTTTGCCGGCGTTATCGCCCTGCTGCTCTTGTGGGAATTGGGGGCCTGGAGCTTTGGGAGCGATCTTATATTCCCCGGTCCCCTGCCGGTATTGAAGCAGCTCATCAGCCTGGTGCCAACAGAACGGTTTCTGCGTGCCTTGCTGTATAGTTTTGGGCGGGTACTCCTGGGGGTCCTCGTTTCCGTACCCTTGAGTGTCCTCGTGGGTATTGCCGCAGGGGTGGATAAACGGGGAGGCGCTTTTTTCCAGCCCCTTTATTCGGTCATTGCCGCCACTCCGGTGATGTCGGTGATCCTCATTGTATTTCTCATGCTCGGTCAGGAACAGACCCCGGTGTTCACCGCTTTTCTCATGATCTTTCCGGTGATGACCGTCAACACCATTGAGGGGGTGCGGTCAGTGGATCCCCGGATCCAGGAACTCTTCAAGGTATACCCCTTGTCACGAGGGGAAAAATTGCGGTACCTGTATATCCCCGCGCTGATGCCCTTTATCCTGGGAGGCTTGCGGAGTTCCCTTTCCCTCTGCTGGAAGGTGGTGGTCGCGGCGGAAGTCCTGGTTCAGCCTGTTCTGGCCCTGGGTACCGGTATGCAGATGGCCAAAGCCCAGTTTGAAACCCCTGAACTCTTTGCCTGGACCGTGGCCACTGTGGCTGCCGCGGCCCTGTCCCAGGGACTCCTCAACCTATTCCTTTTGGTGTACAAGCGGCCATGAAGCTCGTAGTACAAGACCTCTGCTTTGGTTTTAATGAACCACGGGGGAATAAAAAGGGAACCAATGAAAAGCTCATCTTTGACCGGTTTTCCCTTGAGGTGGGGGATGAACATCCGCTGCTCATCCTCGGACCATCAGGCTGTGGAAAAACCACCCTCTTACGCCTCATGGCGACTCTGTTAAAGCCCTGGTCAGGGGTGATCCGCTTTGAACCTGATGGCACCAGGCGTGCCGCTTCCTTTGTATTCCAGGAACCCCGGCTGCTTCCCTGGCTTACGGTTTTGGACAATGTGATACTGCCCATAAAAAAAGCACTGGGCCGGGAAGCAGCTGAAAAGCGGGGCAAGCATATTCTGGAATTGGTTTCCCTTGACCACAAGGTCACTTCCTATCCAGGGGAACTATCCGGGGGCCAGCAGCAGCGGGCTTCCATTGCCCGTGCCTTTGCCTATCCCGCTCCGGTCCTGTTCATGGATGAGCCGTTCCAGTCCCTGGACATACCCTTACGCATAGAACTCATGGAGCTGACCCTGCACTTGCTCAAAGCGGAACAGCGCCTGTGTATCGTAGTTACCCATGATCCCCGGGAAGCCATATACCTTGGCCGGCGGATCATCGTGTTAGGTAACGCCCCCCAGGGCATCATCTTTGATGAAGTGGTGGATATGGTACCGGAGGAACGGGCCTATGCGGCTCCCGGCCATAGCCGCTTGGAGGGGCGGCTGCTTAAAGCCCTGGAAGGCAAGAACGACCTGCTGATGCGGTCGTAAGCTCCGACTCCTGTCCAATACTTGTTTATCAGATAAATAATGAGTACAATATTAGATGATATAGATCGACGCTTGAAACGGAGACGGTAATGATAGATAAGGAACGTATTGAACAAGCTGTTCGGGAAATTCTCGGGGCAATTGGTGAAGACCCTGAACGGGAAGGGCTGCGGGAAACACCGGCCCGGGTTGCGCGGATGTATGAGGAGATATTCGCCGGGGTTGGGCGTGATCCCGCTGAGGTGATCAAAGTGTTCAGAGAAGATAGCCTTGAGGAGATGGTCGTGGTGAAGGATATCCCCTTTTACTCGATCTGTGAACATCACCTCATGCCGTTTTTTGGCTCTATCCATGTGGTCTATATTCCGCAAGATAACCGGATCCTGGGGTTGAGTAAGGTTGCACGGATCACGGATATTCTTTCCAAAAAGCCCCAGTTGCAGGAACGACTGACCAGGGAGATTGGCGATGCCCTGGTAAAAGGGGTGGCTCCCCACGGGACCGCGGTGCTCATTGAAGCGGAGCACCTGTGCATGGCCATGCGGGGCATACGAAAGCCCGGTGCTCAAACCGTTACCTCCGATTTCAGGGGATCCTTGCGAACGGACACCAGTCTGCGGGCCGAAGCGCTCAAGCTCATCAAAGGCTAAGGAGGTACTGGCATGACGCCATCTTCAAACCAATCGAACCATGAGGTTTTCCGTTGCCGGGATTATGAACTCCCCCTGGGAAAAAAGACCTATATCATGGGTATCCTCAACGTTACCACCGATTCGTTTTCCGACGGGGGAAAATACCAGGACCTGGAGCGGGCTGTGGAACGGGCGCAGCAGATGGTTGCAGAAGGAGCGGACATCATCGACATTGGCGGTGAGTCCACCCGGCCAGGCTTTGTTCCGGTAGACGCAGAAGAGGAGATCCGCCGGGTAGTTCCTGTGATCGAGCGTCTGGTAGTGGCCCTAAAGGTACCCCTCTCGATTGATACCACCAAGGTGCAGGTCGGGCGGAAAGCCCTTGAAGCAGGCGCCCATATCATCAACGACATCTGGGGATTGCAACGGGAACCGGAGCTTGCACGGGTAAGCGCTGAATTTGACGCTGGTGTCATTGTCATGCACAACAATGATTCCGATGTCTATGAGGATATCATAGCGGATATTGCTGCCTTCCTCCGCAAGAGCATTGCCATTGCCCGGCAGGCAGGCATCAAGGAATCAAGGATACTCCTGGATCCGGGTATCGGCTTTGGAAAAACCCTCCAGGGGAATCTTGAAACCATGCGCCGGTTGGGGGAACTCAAGGCCCTGGGATTCCCGGTTCTGCTTGGCCCTTCACGGAAATCCATGATTGGGAAGGTCCTCAATCTGCCAGTACACGAGCGGGTCGAAGGTACGGCCGCGGCAGTTGCCCTGGGCATTGCGTATGGGGTGGATGTTGTGCGGGTGCATGATGTGCAGGCAATGAAGCGAGTCGCCGCCATGACCGACGCCATGGTGCGGGTTTAACCGTGGGTATTCAAGCAACCCATGACGCATATATAGCCCTGGGTTCCAACCTGGGGGACCGGGAGGGCTATTTGCATACCGCTCTCAAGGCGATTCACGGATATAAGGGATTGCGCTTGACCGGGCTGTCCGGTATCTACCAGACCGCCCCTGTGGGGTACACCGACCAGGACCCCTTCCTCAACATGGTGTGCCGGATCAACCTTTCCCTAGGTCCCTTTGAGCTGCTGGAGGCGTTGCAGGAAATAGAGCATGACCTTGCCCGGAAACGGACCATTCGCTGGGGCCCGCGCACCATTGACCTCGACCTTCTGCTGTATGACCGGGAAATCATCAGTACCCCTTCCCTCACGGTTCCGCACCCCCGCATGTTCGAACGGGCCTTTGTGCTGGTCCCCCTCCGGGACATCTATCCTGATAGCGCAATTCAGGGCACATCCCTGGGGGAATGCATCGAATCATCCCAGGACCGTGAGGGGATCACCCTCTATCGCTCCTCTGAGGACATGTGCGCCCTGTTTACCGGATAAACCTTCATCCCCGCTCGTACCGGGCCATGTTGGTGGGGGTTTCAAAGACCTCCACGGCCCATAGCAGCGCCGGATCCACCTGAAGGGAAGACAGGGCCACTTCAAGGGCTTTAAAGATAAAATGGGCAATCCGTTCAGCGCTGGGATCATTGTTGAACACCGGATTATCGTTGAGGTTGCTATGATCGAGCTGTGCCGTAACATCCCGCAGCGCCCCTTTAAGAACACCGAAATCCGCCAGCATACCACCCTCATCCAGGGTTTCCCCCCGTGCCCAGAGCCTGACCCGGTAATTGTGGCCATGCAGTCGTTCACACTTCCCATGGTAGTGGCTTAAAAAATGAGCTGCCGCAAACTCTGCTTCTACTCGTACTGAAAACATACCATTAGTATAGCGAAAGGGGAAACAAGATCAATGTGCTTTTGAGGCCGTTTCAGACGTGCTGAGTTCAGCGTCCAGGGGCTTGTATAAACATTCATAACCCGATAAAATCACGCATAAATATACGAGGAGGGCCTTATGAGTAATGCTCAAGACTATGTACCTGCAATAACAGGGAACAACTTTATTACTGCGGATTTATACGATAGATTCAATGTCAAACGGGGACTTCGTAATGCTGATGGGACCGGTGTCCTCGTGGGGCTTACCCGAATCGGGGATGTCCATGGCTATATCATGGATGAAGGCGAAAAAGTGCCAGTCCCCGGTAAACTCTACTACCGGGGCATTGATGTTGAAGATCTGGTTCATGCTGCCTCCGCAGAGGGGCGTTTTGGCTTTGAGGAAACGGTTTATCTCCTCTTGTTCGGCCACCTGCCTTCGGTGGACCAGCTTGAAAAGTTCTGTGCCCTGATAGGTACGAGCCGCTTACTACCCAATAAGTTCGCCGAGGATAGTATCATGACAGCTCCGTCCAGTGATATTATGAACAAACTCGCCCGCTCAGTGCTGACCCTCTATTCCTACGATGATGATCCGGAAAACCGGTCTGTGGAAAACGTACTCCGCCAGTGCATTGAGCTGATTGCCCGGTTCCCCACCATTGTGGCCTATGGGTATATGGCCAAGAAGCACTATTACGACCACGAGAGCCTCATCATCCATGTTCCTGAGTCCTCCGGTCAAAGTGCGGAGACCATCCTCTCCCTTATCAGGCCGGATCAGCAGTTTACCCGTCTGGAAGCGGAGACCCTGGACCTGTCCCTGATACTCCACGCCGAACACGGAGGCGGGAACAACTCAACCTTTGCGGTTCACCTGGTTTCTTCCGCAGATACAGACACCTATGCGGCCATTGCTGCGGGGATAGGTTCCCTGAAAGGCTTTAAACATGGGGGGGCCAATATCAAAGTCATGGGAATGATTGAGGATATCAAGCGCCATGTGAGCCACTGGGATGACGAGGGAGAAGTGGCAGATTATCTTAAACAGATCCTCAACGGCGAGACCTATGACCATACGGGCCTCATTTACGGGCAAGGTCATGCGGTGTATACCAAATCTGACCCCCGTGCGCTGCTCCTGCGGGATAAGGCTGCTGCCTTGGCCGCAGAAAAACAGCATACTGGAACTCATGGTGATTTAATCCAGGAGTTTAACCTGTACCATTTAATAGAAGAGCTTGCACCGTTACTCATTAAGCAGGTCAAAGGTTTGGACAAGGATATATGCACCAATGTGGACTTCTATTCTGGGTTTGTCTATAAGATGCTGGGAATTCCCCATGAATTATTCACCCCCCTCTTCGCGGTCAGCCGGGTCGCGGGCTGGTGCGCCCACCGCATGGAAGAGATCATCTCTGGAGGCCGCATTATCCGGCCTGCCTATAAATGCGTCCAGAAGCGCCTGGCCTACACCCCATTAGGGGATAGATAGTACCTAAGTTTTTAAAAAAAGGCCCGCCGGTTGATTGGCGGGCCTTTATCAGTGCGTAGTGTTTGCTGGAATTTTTATGGCTTTAACTACATGCCGCGGTTTTTCTTCATCTAGTTTTAAGAGCCGGTACAATTTGAGTTTAGGAACCAGCCAATGGGAACACACAAACAGCAGGGATTCAATCTCCGACATGAAAAACGCCTCATACCGCCGCCAATGGGCGCCGTAATTCTTTGGCAGTTCCACATCAGAATGTTTAGTGATGATTCGTAGGTAGTCATGCTGCACCAGATCGATGATAAAATC
>JAITQK010000163.1 GCA_031288975.1 Treponema sp.
CTGGGGCCGCTTTTTGAGTCTGTTGCCCACGGCTATGATACCCTGGACTATTATTACGTTGAATTGTCTGGACCCTGGGTCGCCAATTCGGTCCTGCAGGCATGTACCGTCATTTGGGCCTCTATAACTTCCTGGATAACTACGATGTAAACCGGATTGCCAGCACCCTCAAGCATAAGGCCCACCTGTTCCCCCTCTACGGCCTCCTCTTTACGATCCCCGGGATTCCTGCTCTTTATTATGGAAGCGAATTCGGCATCCAGGGCGAAAGAACCTGCACCAGCGACCAGCCGCTTCGACCGGTCATGCCCGGGGGTGTTCCGGGCCTCGGGGAAAACAGGCCCCTGGTGAAGGCCATCACCAGCTTTATCACGATCAGGAAAAACACCCCTGCGCTGCAACAAGGGACCTTCAGGCAGTTGTACCTTTCCCATGAACAGTTTGCCTTTATGCGGGAGATCACGGAAAGGGAGGTCAGGGATGGTTCCCTTCAGAAAGGCGCCGGTACGTCCCGGCACATACTGGTGGCGGTAAACGCTTCGGAAAAGCAGGTCCGCATCTCCATTCCCCGGGAAACCCTCCAATCCGGCTACCGTTCCTGGAAGGACCTGTTGACTGGGGAAGCATTGCAGGTTTCAGATGAAGCTATGAAGATTCCCCTCTACTCCTCATGGCTGCGGATCCTCCAAGGGAGCTGAGGGATACTCAGGGCGCCTGGGTTATCCCCTCAACCACCCAGCCGATGATGACCTCTAAGCGTTTCCTGATAGCCGAAGGGATATCCACCTGGGAAGCCACAAAGTCCGATACATCTGCGCCGGCAATACTGTACAGGACAATTCCCTCGGCGAGGGGTTCAAAATACAGGTGGGCAATGAATTTTCCCTCTTTCATCACCGGAATAAAAAGATAGGAGATGGTTTTGACATTGGCTAAGGTGTACTGTAGGCTCTGCTGATTCCTGGTAAGGTCTGCCCGGTAATAGGAGTTACCGAAGTTGACATCCTTGAGCCGGATATAGATGGTCTCCGACAGTGGCACAGCATGGGCATCCGGCGGGTCTGGAAGGAGACTCGTCTTTTTCACCCCGGTAATACGGGTTGCGTCTTCAAAGAGGGGGATATCCTTATCCCGGGTAGCGGAATGGTAGAGGCGGCCCTTGAGATTCCGGATCTTGCTCAGGGCATTATAGACCTGGACAAATCCCTTGGTTTCCGTCTGGGGAATAACCAGGAGGGCTTCCACCAGGAATCCGGGATGCTGTGCTAAAACCGGCTGTACAACGGCGCTCCCCAATGCTGATGCGGGGCCTAGGCGCAGGCCATCCTGTCCTTCAATGGATATAATCAAGCCCCCAGATGAAAAAACCGTGGCTTTATCCGCCGCGTTCAGAAACGGAAACAGGGCGTCAAAGGAGCGCTCCTGGCCACAAGCGGGACTCAACGCTTTGATACCCATAAGGAGGATACCGATAAGGAAGTGCCTTCTTGTACTCAACATTAATACGCCCCTTTGCCCCGTAACACGACGCCCACGGTCTTATACAAAACCCACATATCCATCCATACGGACCAACTTTGGAGGTAGTAGGTGTCAAAAGAAACCCGTTCGGCATAATTCGTATCAGAACGGCCCGATACCTGCCATAGCCCGGACATACCGGGCTTGACTGAAAAAATGCGCTTGAAATCTTCACCGTATTTCGCCACCTCATCATCCACAATCGGACGAGGCCCCACGAGGCTCATCTCCCCTTTTAACACGTTGATAAATTGGGGGAATTCATCAAGACTGGTTGCCCGCAGGAATTTACCGATTTTGGTTATCCGGGGATCGTCCTTGAGCTTGTGATTGGCCTCCCATTCCTCCCGGATCAGAGGGTCCGAGGCGAGGAGGGTTTGCAGCCGCGCCTCAGCATCGACTACCATGGACCGGAATTTATAGGCTTTAAAACGCTTGCCATTTAATCCAAGCCGGGTGTGGCCATATAAGACCGGACCGGGGGAGCTGAACTTGACCAGCAGGGCGATGAGCAGGAACAAAGGCAGCAATATGATACCACCTAGGATAACACCCCCCAGATCCACCAGCCGTTTGATGCAAACATTCCAGGGCATCTTGAGTTTATGGTTGGTAACAAACCCAAGGATCCCGTCAAAATCCCGGACTGACATCCATATATTGGTGGCATTAAAAAATTCGGGGATCAGCACATTGTAGCGGAAGGCGGATACCGAATAATTCAGCAGTTTCGTCAGTTCCTTTTGGTCAAGTTTCGACATGGTAACTATTGCCATTTTGATGTTATACCGGTTGACTATTTCAGGCCCCACCTTAGTATCGTGGATGATCGGAATACCCTGGTATGATGCTTCTCCTTCAGGATCATCATCCAGGATAAGTACCGGCACATATCCTGCTTTCCTGTTATGCAAGAGGCGATCAACGACCATACGACCCGTACTTTCCCCTCCATAAATAACCGCTGGAATGCCCCCTAAATGGGTTTTATTCAGCAGGTAATGCATAGCACTGCGGCACACCAGAAAAACAACAGCAGAAAACATAAAACTGATGATAAAGGCCACTGAAATGGCGTCAAATTCATCATCCTCAATGTACCGTGAAAGCACGATCCCCCCATGGGCCATGAGGGAACTGATACTAACATTACGCAGTTCCTCTGAGGGCGCCAGGGAAACCCCCGGATAGAGGCCGATCACCTGGAAAATTATGATAAATACCGGTACATAGGGCCAATAGGTAACAAAGGACTTGAAGTTGATGGCGCTTAGATCATAGAGGTTCACCAAAAAAAAACCGATCCCAAAGGACAGCATGACCCCTATCAGATCGGCAATAATCAAGGCGGTGGTGGTCAGGGCGGAACTGGTCCGGCGATACCTGGTCCGGTACCAAATATCAAATTCGGCTAAGGTCATAGATATATAATACCAAAAAAGAAGAGATGGTGACAATTTTTTTGTTTTTTTGCATTTTGGAATATAAAAGCACGAATCCTCCAATGAGAACACAGAAAAGAGGCAATCTCATGGTACCAAGGCTTCCTCTTTTTCTGTGCTATTCTTGCGCCAGCTCTAATTGGTCCTGTTGTAAAGGGTTATTTCATCGTTAATCTGAGAAACGATCGTATTCACCACACTTTCGGCTGTTACCGACGCGGGATTGTTGATCAGGGTCTCTACTTCATTTTCAATGATGACCCGTGCTTTGGGGAAAACCCCCATGACACTTCCTGCACAGGAAGGCTTGGAGTTCCTGAGCGCCTCAATGGCCACGATGAGTTCAGGGTTCTTGGTGTTGATATAATCCTGATACATGGGCAAATTCACCGCAGATCTGCGGATGGGCAGATACCCGGTTCCCATGGACCAATCGGCCTGCTGTTGCGCGCCGGTCAGGAACTTGATAAAGCCCCACGCGGCATTGGCCCGGTTTTTATCCCCTGTATCCATGAGCCATAGTGAGCCACCTCCAACAGATACGCCTCCGGTATCACCGGAATTCACCCGGGGCACCGGCGCAAAACCGACCTCGAAGGCGCCTCCTGCGGCGGCGGAAACATCGGCATAAATAGAACAGGAATCCAGAATGTACCCTATGGTACCGGTGGCGAACTGATTCTTGGATTCCGCGGTTCCCTTACCGAAGTTCTTGTTGGAAGGGTCCTGGACTATGGTCCTGAGCTTGGTGAAGATATTGAGTAAGGCATCACTGGCAATGACCTTGGTGGCCCGGCCTTTACGTCCGTTGCCGTTGTCTAAGAGGTCCTTGTCCTGAATCGAAACCAATTGCTCAAAGACCCAACTGTAATTTGTGAAAGACCCGCCCACGGCATAGCCTGCAGCGCTCATTTTCTGGGCGCTTTCAAGACAGGCATCCATGCTGATGAATGCGGTTTTGGGATCCAGCCCTGCGGCAGCCACGGCTTTTTTGTTGTAGATGACCACCGGCGAAGAACAATTGAAGGGCATGGAGTAGAGTTCGCCGTCCAGGGTATAGTAGGCTAGGATATTGGGTTCGTAGTCGGAAATATCGTACTTGTCAGCATTGATAAAATCCTGCATCTTCAGGGTGGTGCCTGAGTCAATGGCCCAACGAGTACCGATATCGTAGAGCTGCATCACATCAGGGCCCATACCTTTGGGGGTTGCCCGCAGTTTGGTAATGGCATCGTCGTAGTTGCCCTGGTACTGGCCTTCTACTTCGACCTTAGTCTGGGAATTGTTGTAGGCGCTGATCAGCCGTTCCAAGGCTTCACCATTCCGTCCGCCCATGGCATGCCAGAATATCACCTTGGTCTTGCCACCACTAGCGCTACTTTGGCTGCCGCCTCCGGCAACGGCCATGCTCGAGAGACACAACAGTGTCACGATTCCACACAATAATCTTTTCATGTTCTTTCTCCATTAGCAATTTTTTTCTGCTTATTTTTATCGATGCCCCAAGCATAATTTCCCGGGACCTCGAAGATAAACATACACCTCAAACATCAGCCCTTTACAGCCCCGGCGGTCATACCCTTGACCAGGTATTTTTGGCCGATGATGAACACGACCACCGCAGGAATCAAGATTAACACCGAACCGGCCAGTACCGACCCATAGTCAACCGCTTCGGCCTCCTTCAGGATACTCATCCCCACCTGGACAGTACGCATCCGGTTGGTATTGGTCACCAAGAGGGGCCAGAGGAACTGGTTATAGACCTGAATAAAAATATAGACCCCCAGGGATGCAATGGCCGGTTTGGAGATGGGCATCACAATAGAAAATAGAAACCGCAGATCCCGGCACCCATCAAGAATAGCGGCCTCATGCAGTTCTTTGGGGATGGTCAAGAAGAACTGGCGCATCAGGAAGATCCCCATAGCAGAGGCCAAATAGGGGGTTATCAGTCCGATATAGGTATCGTTAAGACGCCACTGGGATATGGTCAGATAATTTGCGATGATAATGGCATCCACCGGTATCATCATAGTACTCAGGACCACCATGAAAAGTAGCGTGCGTCCCTTAAACTCAAAAAACGAAAAGGCGTATGCCGCGAAACTGCCGGTGATGATTTGGCCAACAATAACCAGGGCACATACGATAAAACTGTTGATCATGAAATTGAAGATCGGTACGGTTCTGAGGGCGTTTTGATACGTATAAGTTACCAGGTTATGGGGGATGAAATGGGGCGGTATTGAGGCCATCTCCGCAGGGGCCATAAAACTGAGGGAAAATCCCAATAGTATCGGCGATATGATCAGGATACCAATGAACAGTTTGATACTATACCCAAGGATTTTTGCGTGTTTCATTGGTAATGCACCATCCTGTCTTCAGTCTTAAATTGAATGATCGTGATGAGGAGGATGATCACGAAGAGTACCACGGACTGGGCAAAGGCGGTCTCGAACCGGGAATCCCGGATGGCAGCCTGGTAGATGGTGTACACCAGTACATTGGTCGCATAGCTGGGACCGCCCTGGGTCAGGAGCCGTATTTGGGCAAATGCCTGGAACGACGTGATAATATTGAGAAAAATGACAAAGAATATCTGGGGAGACGCCACCGGGGTGATGACGCTGAAAAGCCGTTTAAAATATCCGGCGCCATCTATCCGGGAACTTTCGATGAGTTCATCCGGCACATTACGGAACCCGGTGAGGAGAAAGATAAAACTGGTCCCCATGTTAAGCCAGACCGTCACAAAGGCAACGCCGAAGATGGCGTACCGAGCGTCCAGGAGCCAGCGTATGTCGGTGCCTAGTATATAGTTGACAATGCCGCTTTTACCCGAGGAAAGCAGCATGAACCATATTACCGAGGCCGGGGCCGAGGCAATCGCCATGGGCAGGGAATACATCACCTCATAGACGCGACTGCCCTTGACCCTGACATTGGCCAGGGCCGCGAGGAAATAGGCCACCAGAAACGTCGGGATCCCCACCATAGGCGCAAAGATGAGGGTGAGCTTGAGGCTGTTCAGAAAAATAGGGCTGGTAAACTGTTTGATATAATTTTCAAGCCCCACCCATTCGACTGGTCTGCCCCGGGAATTCGTTAAGGCAAAGGAGTAGAGCACGGTTTTGGCAAAGGGAAAAAACACAAAAATACCAAAGATGAGCATACAGGGGAGTAAAAAAAGATACGGCGCCGGATTAAAAGAT
>JAITQK010000144.1 GCA_031288975.1 Treponema sp.
GTCCCGCATGACGGTCACGCGATCCCCGATCTCGAATAACTCTTCGAGGCGGTGCGAAATGTAAAACATCCCGACGTTCTTTTCCTTGAGCCCCGCGATAATCGCAAAAAGCTCCTTGACCTCGGACTCGGTAAGCGAGCTCGTCGGCTCGTCGAATACGATGATTCTGGCGTTTTTGGAAAGGGCCTTGGCGATTTCGATCATCTGCTGCTGGGCCACGGTTACATCTGAAACCAGCAGCCGGGGGTCCAGGTTGAGGTTAATCCTGGTGAACAGGGCTTCAGCCTTCCGGTTAATCTCCGCATCATCCACGAGCACGCTGAAGCCCTGCTTCCGCTCCCGGCCAATGAAAATATTCTGGGCTGCGGTGAGGTGCTTCATGAGGTTTAATTCCTGATGAATGATGCTGATCCCCAGATCCTGGGCTTGCTTAGTGGTATGGGCCTCTATCGGCTGTCCCCGGAGCTTTATGGTTCCCCCGTCTTTCTCGTATACCCCTGAGAGGATCTTCATGAGGGTCGATTTCCCTGCACCGTTTTCACCGATCAGGGCATGGACCTCACCGGCCAGCAGTTCAAAACGGCACTTGCTGAGGGCGTGGACCCCGGGGAAGCTCTTTTCTATGTTTTCCATCTGTATCAGAGCATCCGCTACGAGAACATCGCTCATCCGTCCTGAACCTCCTGTGCTAATCAAGTAATGTTTTACAGTATAAAACAGGAAATTTGGTTTGTCCAGTTTTTTATATGGTATAGATCGACTAGATTTTTCAATACCAGTGCGATACACTAGTAGGTATAGGAGTTGCTTTCAACATGGTTTCAGGTTTGAGGGTATGTCCCTGGAGAAGTCCGGTTTGAATAAACACGATAAGGTAAAAAAAGTTAAGCTCCGGGAAAAATTTGAGACCCAAATCATCATCATCATTCTGCTGACCGCGGTCATAACCGCCTGTTCGGTCTTTGGCCTGATGTCGAATCAAAATAAACGTAACCTTATGCAGCTTCTGACCACCAGGGCGGAAATAGTGCTGGCGTATATTGAGCCATTTACCACTGCAGAAAGCTTTTCTCGCTTCAATACCCCCCAGGATGTGGATGATCCCCTGTACCAGACCATACAGGGCCAATTTGATCATATCCGCCAGGTTGCCCGGCTCAAATATCTGTACACGATAAAACAGAATGAAGCTGGGGAATTCGTATACCATATCCACGGCCAGCAGCGGGATGCCCCTGATTTTTGTTATCCTGGGCAAGCAGTGGAAAAACAACTGAGCAGCAAGGTCGAAACGGCCTTTACCGGTAAGCAGGTCTTGGCAGAGTGGATCGAGGGGAACCTCGTCTTTAGCCCCTTCTATGATGCACAGGGGGCTATTATCGGGGTAGTAGGCATCGAATACGATGTGAACACGATACATTTCCTGGATAAATCAGGCTTTATATATAGCATCATGGCGGTTCTTTCTATTATTGTGCTCCTGAGCGCTGTTTTTTCAGTGGTTTTCAAAGGCATAGTCCGGCCTTTTCATAAAAAACTGGCCTATACCGATGGGTTGACCGGCCTTAATAACCGGACCGCCTTTGAACTGGACAAGAAGCGGCTTGAGAAAAACCTGAAAAACTATCTGCCCCTCAGTATGCTCATGTTTGATTTGAATACCCTGAAAGAAGTCAATGATACCCTGGGACATATCAAGGGGGATTTGTATATAACCACCGCCGCAGAATGGATCAATACCTTTTTCACTCCCCTGGGCACCTGTTACCGCATTGGCGGGGATGAATTCTGCGTGATTATCACCGGCGTGGCGCCGGAAAAAGTTAAAACCCTCCTTGAACAGGACTTTGCGGAAATGGTAGACCAGAATCGGTGGCTTATCAGGGATGAACAAAAGGGGTATTTTGCAATAGCCTATGGTATGGCGGTCTTTGATCCGGGCTGCCATAAGAATTTGCATGAACTTTTTATGTTGGCAGATGAACGGATGTACGCCACTAAAAGACGTATGAAGGCAGCGGCGCCAAACGGTACGAGCCAGGATATAACGAACGAAACGGTGGTAAAGGAAAGCTAAGGTATGGAATATTTCGGTATCGTTTTTCGTATGATTGGCGGGCTTGGACTGTTCCTCTATGGGATGAAGGTCATGAGCGACGGGATTCAGCAGGCCGCAGGAGACCGGATGCAGCGGGTCATCAATTTTATTACCAGGAACCGGTTTATGGCGGTGCTGACCGGTATGGTAATTACCGCCATTGTCCAGTCCTCATCGGCGGTTTCGGTTATGGTGGTGTCCTTTGTCAACGCGGGATTGCTCACCCTGTCCCAGTCCATCGGGGTTACTATGGGCGCCAATATTGGGACCACCACTACCGCATGGCTGGTCTCCCTTATCGGGTTTAAGATCAACATATCCACCTTTGCCCTCCCTGCGGTGGGCATTGGTTTTATCCTGCGGGCCATCAAATGGAAGCATCAGCATCTGGGGGAAGCGGTGCTGGGCTTCGGCTTACTGTTTCTGGGTCTTGAATTTCTGACCCGTTCCCTTCCCCGGATCGATGCAGGATCCTTGTCCTTTATCAGCGCGGTTTCAGGTCTCGGGTTCCTGTCCGTCCTCATAGGTGTGGGCGTGGGGACGGCGGTTACGGCGCTCATGAATTCCTCGTCCGCCTCCACCGCCATCGTCATTACCCTGGCCTTTGGGGGGCTTATCAATTTTGATATGTCCGCAGCCATGATCCTAGGGGCCAATATTGGCACCACTATCAACGCACCCCTGGCCGCCATCGGGGGCACGACCGCGGCAAAACAGGCCGCCCTGGTGCACGTGCTCTTTAACGTGATCGGCGTCATCATCGCCCTTATCTTTTTCAGGCCCTTTGTGACCCTGGTAGATTACCTCACCCCAGGGCCCCGGGAGGGAGCGGGGATCACCACCCACCTGGCTATGTTCCACACGGCCTTCAATATGAGCATGACGATCCTGTTCCTCCCCTTTCTTAAACAATTTGCCACCCTGGTTTCGTTTTTGGTGAAAGAGACCGCACCGGAACCTTCAAAATCCTATACCTTTGAATACCCATCATCCCTGCATAATGCCCCGGAATTGGCCATAGTCCAGGCGGAAAAGGAAATCCGGGACATGGCCGGCCTTGCCTCCTCCATGTACGGAAAAATCAGCGCTGCCCTGAGTTCCCTGCACGATGCCCCTGATAAGGAAAGCCAGGTGGATACCCTGGTGGCGGAATTGCATGAACGGGAAACAAGAGCAGACGAAATGCGGGAGGAACTGACCCGTTTCCTCATCACCTGTACCCGTCAACAGCTCAACCAGCGGTCCCAGCGGCGGGTTTCCCAGCTTCTCAGGATCATCGCTGATTTAGAGGAACTGAGCGATGAGTGCTACAGCGTCAGTTTCCTCCTTGAGCGGAGTGTGAAAAAGAACCTGCTCTTCAAGCATAAGGAAATGGAGGCCCTTACCCCCTATATGGGACAGATAGAAGCCTCCCTGGGCTTTGTCCGGGAACATTTAGGTAATCCACTAACAGAAGACCAGATCCGCTATGCAGGGGAGCTGGAAGCCAGAATCGACAAATCCCGGAACAAGCTGCGGAAACTGGGTCGCAAGCGCATTGAAGCCGGGGAGAACGTCAAGACCGAACTCCTCTTTATCGACTTAGTCCGGCGCCTCGAGAAGCTGGGGGACTACTGCTTTGACATCTCCAAGGCCCTCACCGCGCAAGGCGCAAAATGAGGCTGCCATCATTCCCCTTGAACTATGAAGACGATAGTCCGCGGATTACGCGGATTAACGCAGATTTCCGCCAAGAAATCTTGTCTTATCCGCGAAAATCAGCGAAATCTGCGGATTTTTTTCTTCGTTTTTTGTAGTCATGCGTACCATATTGGTCAGGTGGCGTTAAACGCGGGTCAGGTGGTATAAAGTTTTTTGTGTTATATACCGATATTAGTTACAACATGAAACTTTTAGCGTGTTATATACCGGAATGAGATATAACACGCGAAAGGTTGCGTGTTAATCATAGACCACTTGACAAAAGGAGAATTTTGTGCATAATGCAACCAGCAACCAGCGTATAGAGTATATTGACCTTTTAAAAACTTTTACTATATTCCTCGTTCTTTGGGGACATAATATACAGCAATTTGACAATAGTCTTGACAGGCTTCATTGTTTACAAAACCCTGTATTTGCATTTATATATTCATTTCATATGCCGCTATTCTTTATGATAAGTGGTTTTTTTTTCAAATCATCACTTAAATTAAATTTAAAAGAGTTTTGCTATAAAAAAGGCAAACAATTACTGTTGACATGGTTCGTTTGGTGCCTATTACGCGGCAGTTATTTACTGATAGATGCAATTGTTAGTAATGGCCAAAAATTATCATTAATACAATGTGTTTTGAAAATATTTTCAGGCCATTTTTGGTTTCTTATTGCCTTGTTTATTTTATATTTCATAACATATATATTTTATAAATTTGTTAAAAAGGGCATATTTGTATTTTTGTTATCGATACCTGTAATACTCTTTCTCCCTTATGGGTATCATTTACCAGCTTTTTTGTTGGGAATTTTGATTAAAGAAAATTATCACATTATCGAAAAACATTCAAACAAATTATTATTACTAGCATTTTTTGTTTTCATTATTAGCGAATATTTTTGGAATGGAAGTTATCAGGTAACCGTTCACGGGGTTACCGGGGGGCCCAGATATACCAGAGCAGGGCACTAGACACGATTGATAAAATAGAGTAGAGTAGAGAAATGAATTGGGAATACATCGCCGAGGAAAAGG
>JAITQK010000225.1 GCA_031288975.1 Treponema sp.
TTAAAAAAACCACGAAGTATCGCAAAGTTTCACAAAGTAAGAAGAAAAATAGATACTTTGTGCAACTTCGTGTAACTTAGTGGTTAAATATTTTACGGGTCAAGTTTAGCCCTATCACAAAGAACTTGATGACCCGGACCGTGAAACAATGCCGGTAGGACGGAGTCGCAAAAGCGGCGGTGGAGCCAAAACACGTTTGAGAAGTGCAGAGCGGACTCCTGGAGGCCCTTGAAGACCTAGTGAGCGCACACACCAAGGGCGACCCTGAACGGGCGTTACTGTGGACAAACAAGAAAAAGCGTTGTCCGAAATTGGATATACGGCGTGCTATCGCGTGGTTGGCATTATGCTGACCATGTTAGGCTACGGTTTACAAGCCAGCAAGAAAACACTGGCAGTGTCGCCGTCACACGAAGACCGGAATGGTGGTACGCCGAGGGTCAACACGACTATTCAAACGCTTCAACAATCGTCATTACCGCCGACTGTGGCGGCAGTAACGGGTACAGAAACCGCTTGTGGAAGTTTGAGGTGCAGAAACTGGCAGACGAAATTGGCAAGAGTATTTCAGTTTTGCACTACCCACCTGGGACAAGCAAATGGAACAAAATTGAACATCGCCTGTTTTCATTCATCAGCAAAATGGGCAGGGCATTCCCCTAAAAAATAAAAAATATTGCTTCTTGCTCTGGATCGCCTCAGAGATTTCCACCCAGTTGGCCGCAGGCCCCGGTGATACTGCGGCCCTTCCGGAGCCGCCGGGTAACGGTAAGCCCTTTTTTCTCAAGTCCTTCAATAAAGATTGCCAGTTCCCCCCTGGATGGTTCCCGCAAGGGCCGACCCTCAAAGCTCATGCCTGGAACGGGGTTCCAGGGTATCAGATTAACCACTACCTCAAGGCCCTCTGCGAAGGTGGCCAGGGCATCAACATCCGTCTTACGGGTGTTGATGCCCCCCAGGAGCACCGCCTCAAGGGTGATACGTCGCTTCCGCCGCTGCTGATAGGAGCGAAGGGCCTCCTTTACCTGAGTCAGGGGATTGGTCACGGTTACAGGCATGAGCCGTTCTCGAAGTCCCGCGTCGGCGGTGGTAAGAGAGAGGGCAAGCCGTATGTCAGGCCCCTTATCGGTCAGGTCCCGGATTCCCTCAACAATACCGCTGGTGGACAGGGTTATACGTCGTTTCGAGAACCCCAAGCCTTCAGGGTCGGTGAGGACTGCCAAGGCCCGGCGAAGTTCGGGAAGGTTCTTGAGCGGCTCCCCCATACCCATGATGACGATATTTGAAATATTCGACTCTTTTTTTTCTGTTTTTTCTATTAAATAGAGATGGAAAAACTGTTCCACTATTTCTGCTGAATCCAGGTTCCGTATCAGCCCCAGGGTCCCGGTTTTGCAGAACACACAACCCATGGGGCAGCCCACTTGGGTGGAAAGGCAGGCAGTTCTGCGGTACTCACGGTCTGCCAAGAGGACCGCCTCGATGCGGGTACCGTCGTAGAGGGTTATTTGCAGCTTGACCGTTCCATCAGGATCAGGAAGTTGGGCGGAAATAACACTGGAATAGAGGGAAAACCTCGCGTCTAGTTCTGCCCGCAGGGGAAGGCTCAGATTGGTCATATCAGCAAAGGACCGCACCCCCCGGGCCAGCCAGTGAAATACCTGCTGCCCTCGGTACGATGGCAGGGGTTTGAGGGCTTCCTTTAAATCATCCAGGGGTAATCCTGAAAGTACCGCTTTATGCATCCTGTGCGCTTAAGGAGCTTTAACCCTTTCAAAGAATTCAGTGATAGCGGTATTGCGGATGCCGAATTTCTGGAATTCCTCCAGGGCTTCGAGGGCCTTGGGTTTTTCCCCTTTTTTGAGCAGACAATCGGCTAATTCCATGTAGAGCCGGTAATTCTTAGCGTCCTGCTGGATGAGCCGCCGCAGGGATTCAACGGCTTCATCAAATTTACTCTGAACCTTAGCCACCACCGCCAGTCCCAGGACCGCGTAGGTATCAAATTCAATGTCCAAGGCCCGTTCGTAATACTCCACCGCCTTGTCGTACTCACTGAGGTTCCGGTAAGCGTCCCCGGCGCGGGTCAGGATAACCTTGTTCCGGGGGTCCTGCTCCAGGATGCGATTCCAGTACTCCAGGGAACGGTGCTGCTGATTCATGCCCCGGTAACAGTCGGCAAGCCCAAAGAGGGCGTAAAAATTATAAGGCTCCCGGTACAGGGCCTTCTCAAAATAGGCAATGCCATCCTCAAAGGTTTTGAGCTTTCGGTGGCAATTGCCTATGGAGGTCAGAACCCGGATATCCACATTTTCCTTGTTGGATTCAAGCATCTTTTCCCAATAGAACAGGGCATCCTGGTATTCTTTAAAATCGTAGTGCAGATGCCCTAATCCAATGATGGCATAGGGATTCAAGGCTTCCATTTCCAATACCCGCAGGTATACTACCTTTGAATGTTTAAAGTCCCGGACCTTACGGTAGGCATCGGCAACCCTGGTCAGAACGGTGATGTTTTTATCATCGTGGAGCAGGTACTGTTCCCAAATCTCGATGGCCTTATGGTACTGGTTCAGGGCCTTATAACAGTCCGCTAACCCGAAGAGGGCATAATTATTCCCTGGATGGTGGGCAAGACAACGCTGATAAAAACTTACCGCGTCTCTGAAGGAATGGCGTTTACGGGCCGCATCTCCCATACCAACTAAGGCATAGTTATTGTTGTCATCCACCTCAAGGATGGTATGAAAACAATCCATGGCTTCAACTATCCGGTCTTCCTTTAAATACTGATACCCCCGTTTGGATAATTCAGAAATATCCACTGAAGTATCCGAACCATCCGGTCCTGCTCCCGGTGTTTCTTCAGCCCCCCTCATATCACCGGTATGAAAGCCTTCGGGATACAGCGGTCTGCCCCGTCCCTGATTATCAAGCAACTGCCGGTTATTATGCCACCGTTCGTCATGCATGTGGAGGCTCCTCTTCATGTATTAAATTTTGTATTAAAGCAGATAGCTGCCTGATGATCGCCTCGGATTTTCTATGATCCGGCGCAATCCAATACATACGTAGGGCATCCAAGTTCCGGCCTTGTGATTTATAATAATCACCGATTCTCGTGAGACCATCGGAATAACCGGTCGTTAAAAAAATACGCCTGGCTCCTTCAACGTCCCCAGCATTATATAGCACATTACCTTTACGGTTAAGCACCACTTTCTGAGCAGCATCAAAGACCGGTTTTTTACCGGTAGAGGGTTTGACGGTTTTTATAAACATGCCTTCATCTGCAAAATCATTAAAAATCTTTTTATAATCCATTACGAACCCTAACGCCTACATTCTATGATAATAATATTAATTATTAACGAGACTTAGTAAAATTACAATATGGATTTTCAAAAAAATCACTTTTTTGAAGCAATAAAGAAATCCACCACCGACCGGCCATATACTTTTGACCCTGCCTGCACCAGGGCTTCCAGTGGCACTACAGGAACATCCTCCCGGGGACGGTGGATCAGGAGCCGTGAACCTTCCTGCATCAGGGGAGACACCGCGATTGTCCGGACCAATTCCCATTTGAACCGGTAGTCAAAGGGGGGATCGCAGAAAATAACGTCGAAATACCGCCGGGCACGCATAACATAGCGTTCCACCGCCATAAAACGGCACCATATCCTAACCGGTGAGAGGGACACATTCTGAAGGAGGGTGCTTCTTTTGAGGGGATCCTTTTCCACCGCTTCTATGGGGTCTGCCCCCCGGGAAGCCGCTTCCAGAGCGATAATACCGGACCCGCTGAACATATCAAGAAACGAACACCCGGTAAGATTCCCCAAGCTCGCAAATACCGATTCCCGCATCCGATCCATACTGGGACGTATAATGCCCCCTGGAACCGCTACCCTGCGTCCCCCCAAGGTCCCGCCTGAAACGCGCATGACGAACTAAAACTTTTTGAGCAGCTCACTTAGTTCAGCGGAACTGACCACGGGCTCTACATACACGCCTTCCATCTGGCTTTCAGCATCATCAATGGTTTTCCTCCGGGCGGCACTGTGGTTTTGTAACGAAACGAGTTTTTCCCGGAGTATAGGTAACTGAGCCGCTGAAATATTCCGGGAACTATTCAAAAAACGGGTTAAAACCTGGGAAAATTGCCATTCTATTTCGGCTAGATTATCAAATTGTTCATCCCGTCCGATAAAAGAGATGTTTTCAACCAGGTCATCCAGGAGTCTCGAAAGGGCAATATCGATAAATTCGATATCTTCCACGATCTTTTTCAGGAACAGCTCGGGATCTGCATTGAGGGCAAGGGAATCCCGGATTAACCGTATTCTCAAATTGAGGATAAAAATATTATCTTCAAAATTTATGTGCCTATTCATGGTATTATATCGGTTGATACTGAAATCACCTTGACTAAACTGGGGATTTTTTATTATAGTAAATTTCGTAGTAAATTAGTACTTACTATGAAGTACCTCTTTATCCGTCCCTAGGACGGATCATCTTTTTGTCCGTAAGGAGGGTCCATGCGTCAGTATGAGCTGACGGTTATCTTTCCATTGGAAGAGGACCAACATAAGGCAGGCCGGGAACAGGTAATGACCGACTTGAGTGCAAACGGGGCAGAGATCGAAAAGACCGATGAAGTCGGGGATAGGGATCTTGCCTATGAAATTAAAAAAAGAAGACGGGGGAAGTATGTGCTCTTCACCCTGAAACTTGCGCCGGAAAAGCTGGTGGTGCTTGATAGGGTTTTTAAGCTCAATGCCAATATTCTTAAGTATCTCTTTGTAAAGATAGAGACCTGAGGAGGTTAGGGTGGCTGATCTAAACCATGTAGTGTTGATCGGGAGGCTGACTCGGGACGCAGAACTCAAGTATACCGCTAATGGCCAGGCGGTTTGTAAATTCTCCATTGCGGTGAACCGTCGTAAAAAGAACGGGGACCAGTGGGTGGATGAGGCGAATTTCTTCGATATTGTCGTCTGGGGTAGGCAAGGTGAGTCCTTGACTCAGTACCTGATTAAAGGCAAACAGGTCGGGATTGACGGGGAGCTGCGTCAGGATCGCTGGGAACAGGACGGTCAAAACCGGTCAAAGGTGGAAATTGTAGCCAATTATCTCCAGCTTCTCGGGGGCGGGCCTCCTAGTAGCGGCGGCTTCTCCGGTGGAACCGGTACCTCTTATGGGCAGAGTCCTTACCAGGAACGCCGGGGGGGAGACGGGTTCCCTGATAGGGGGCCGGTGACGCGAGAACCCCCGAGTGGGGGTGTCGGTGACGGGTTTACCGACGATATTCCCTTTTAAAGGAGCAGATGATCATGTCTGATGAACGATATACTGAAAATGAACGCCCTCCCCGTCAGGAGCGGGGTTCTGATGTGCAGATGGATGGGCGGGACGGTGATGACCGAACGGTCCGTGCAGGAAAGGGTAAGGTCTACTTTAAGAAAAAGGTCTGTAAATTCTGTATCCAGAAGTTGAAAATCGATTACAAGGATGCGGATGTGCTGCGCCGTTTTATTACCGAACGGGGGAAGATCCTGCCCCGCCGTATTACGGGTACCTGTGCGAAGCATCAGCGGGCCTTGGCCTTAGCCATTAAGCGGGCACGGGTTATTGCGCTGCTTCCCTTTGTGGCCGAATAATTCCGCTTTATGATCCCCCAAGGTGGTTCTGAAATCCCGGTACGGGAGTTGACACCGGAAACCAAAGCTGCAGGTGTCATTGCCTATTTGCCTGCATTTCTGAGTGCGGTATGCTCCATGGGACTCATCCGCAGCGGTTTCCCGGCGTTTTTCTTTCTAGTGCCCTTGGGGTTTATGGCGTATGGGTATAACCTCGTATCCGCGTGGTTTACCCTGGTGGTGGGGATCATGGGAAATGGAGTATGCTCCCTGGGCTTGCTGCTGTTTTCCGATTACCGTATCGGGGACCTGGGGTGGGATGTTTTTTACTTTACCACCATGGCGATGATTTTTACCTGGATTATGGCCCCTCCCTTAAAAGGACCCCGGTTCTTGAGGATCCCTGGGGCGTACCGATTTATCGCCGGCTCGGTCATGGGCGCCTTGAGTTTCCTGGCTGTGGTCTATACGGCCAGGCATAATACTGGCTTCCAGACGGTGCTGAAGGCCCAGGCAGAAATGCTCAGTTCCCTCTACATCGCTTCCGCAGGAACCGATGTGGTACGGCGTTCTCTGGTGGAACAGTACGTTACCCCCGAAATGGTCATGGAAACGTTGGGTTTTGTGGCCCTCCGGGGTGGGGGGATCGTTTCCTGTGTGCTCATCTTCCTGGTAAGCCGCCAAGTAAGCCTGGTTCTGGCGAGGATTATCCGCCGCCGGAGCGCAGGGACCAGCCTCCAGTGGTTTCATACCTCCCCGCTGCTTATCTGGATCCTCTCCTTTTCCCTGGTGGCCGTACTGGCAGGCAGATTGGCAGACCTGGTGGTCCTTGAGATCATCGGGTGGAACATGACGGTCCTCTGTGCCCTCCTCTATCTGGCCCAGGGCGGGGGGATCCTCCTGCATTTTTTAAGCCACAGGGCTTTGCCGCCTCTGATGCGGGTGGCGCTGAATATTCTTATGGTGCTTTTGATATTCAGTCCTGGCATTAATGCCCTTGCCTTGGGAATCTTGATCCTCCTGGGCATTGCTGAACATTGGGTGCCCTTTCGGGCATCGAAATCCGACGGACCATCCTCTACTCCGGGGATGTGAACCTGGCGCGTTCATGGTTCTTTGTTCGTTATGTGTAGTAAAGGAGCTTGTAGTCGTATGAAAGTCATTCTCAATAAAGATCTCTCTCCCTTAGGTGAAGAGGGGGATGTAAAGGATGTAGCCAAGGGTTATGCCCGGAACTTCCTCTTTCCCCGGGGCATAGCGCTTCCCTATACGGACCGTACCGTTAAGCTGTTTGAAGCGCGGCGTGATGAAATTGAAGCCCGCAAGGCTGCTAAACGGCAAGATGCCGCTGGTATCAAGGAAAAACTGGAAGCCCTTGACCTGGTGATAACCATGCCCGCAGGTGCCAACGGCAAACTCTATGGCGCCGTAACCAGTCAAACCGTGGCTGATGAACTTGGGAAGCTTGGATTCTCAGTGGAACGGAAGCGCATTGAGCTGGCAGGTACCAGTTTTAAGAGCGTAGGGAAATACAAGGTTATGGTTAAACTCTACGAAAGTTCTGCCGCAGAGATTCCCCTTACCGTTCAGGCCCAGGTCATCAAAACCGAACCCCGGGTTACCTCCACCAAAAGCCGCCGCCGCCGGGACGCAGAAACCGGAGAAGCCGCCCGGCTCGATCAGGGGGGAGCTGCTGCACCAGGGGAAGTGGCAGAGGAATCACCTGCCAATAAGGAGGCAATTCCTGCTGTTCAGGAATAAACGGCGCTTCAGGTAACGATCACCTATGGCTCCATCGATATCAAAGGATAAAATTCCTCCTCATGATGCTATGGCAGAGCAGGCAACGTTAGGGGCTTTGTTGCTTGAGGAGGATGCCATAGCCACGGCCATACAGTACCTGCGGCCTGAAGATTTTTATACCAACGCGAACAGTAAAGTCTACGCGGCCATCCTGAATCTTTTTAATAAAGGGGTAAAGGCGGATATTCTGACCGTTACCGGCGAACTCAGGCAAAATGGCAAGCTTGATGAAGCCGGTGGCCCGGCTTATGTGGCGTCCCTGACCAGTGTGGTGCCTTCCAGCGCCAATATCGAATACTACGCCCAAACCGTTGCAAGCTATGCTTTGAGGCGGTCCCTGCTTCGGGTTTCAAACGAGGTCATTGCCAAATCCTTTGATGAATCCATGGAATCCCGGATGATTCTAGAAGAGACCCAGCAGCAGATCTTTGAGTTAAGTGATAAGCGCCAGATTTCCAGTTTTAAAAGTGCCAGGGAAATCCTGAAAGATACCATTGATATCATTGAAAAGCTCTATAATTCCAAGAAAGAATATACCGGGCTTCCATCAGGTTTTGATGATCTTGATAGATTAACCTCTGGGTTTCAACCTTCGGAACTGATCATCATTGGGGCGCGGCCTTCCATGGGAAAGACCGCTCTGGCCTTAAGCATGGCCGCTAATATGTCCATCCATAAAAAAATCCCCACTGGTTTTTTTACCCTGGAAATGTCGGATCTGGCCCTGATGCTGCGCCTCATTTCCAGTGAAGCCATGATCGAATCCAATGCTATCAGAACCGGTTTTCTAAAATCCAGCGAATTTCAGAATATTCTCCATGCGGCAGGTAATATTTACGAGGCCCCCTTGTATATCGTCGATATGCCGAACATGAAGCTCCTGGACCTCCGGGCACAGGCGCGGCGGCTGCGGGCACAGCAACAGGTGGAAATCATCTTTATTGATTATTTAACCCTGATAAGTTCTGAAAATTTCCGGCTGCCCCGGCATGAACAGATTGCCGAAATCTCCCGTTCCCTTAAAGGGCTGGCACGGGAACTCAACATTCCCATTGTAGCCCTGTCCCAGCTTACCCGGGAAGCGGAGAAGGATAAGCCGAATCTGTCGAGTATCAGGGAATCGGGGGCCATTGAGCAGGACGCGGATGTGGTCATGTTTCTGCACCGGGAACGGGAATCGGATCGGAAAGCCGAAGAACCCCAAAGCGGTGAGGGCAGTAAAACCAGTCTCATCCTTGCCAAACAGCGGAACGGTCCAGTGGGAACCATTGATCTGGGGTTTATGTCACGATATGCTAAATTTATACCCTGGACCCAATAATCAGGAATATTAAGGGAAAACCATGTCATTTATCGATACCTATGATTTTGAGAATTTGACCAATGAAGCGGAGCAGCTCGTGCTTAAAGAGCTGGAACAGCAGCTTGCAGCCTATGAGGAGGAGCTATGTCTCTGTAATGAGTGTGTGGTGGATATGGCCACTATGAGCCTGAACACGGTAAAGCCCTTGTACCGCTTTTCCCTGTTAGGAACCCTCTATGCTGCCACGGCTATGGACGATGAAGCCTATGCCGCCAGTGTCCGGGAGGCGGTTTCAGAGGCCATTGAAAAGGTGCGGACCAATCCTGCCCACGACTAATTGACTAATTAAAAAAGATTGCTTTTCTCAGGTTATCGTATTACAATGAGGTAAAACCATGCTCAGATTAACGATGAAATAACCCTTTACAACAGGACCACTTAGAGCTGGCGCAAGAATAGCACAGAAAAAGAGGAAGCCTTGGTACCATGAGATTGCCTCTTTTCTGTGTTCTCATTGGAGGATTCGTGCTTTTATATTCCAAAATGCAA
>JAITQK010000027.1 GCA_031288975.1 Treponema sp.
GTTTGAAGACTTTAAGCGATCTATTGATAGATGCATTGGAGAGACCAACAAGAAGCATCGAGAAAGAATAGATACACTCATATCTGAAAATATCCAACAGTTTTCAAACGTTTTTTCTCGGTACCCAATGATATTTTTATGCCGAATGAATAGTTACAGATAATCACCTAAGCAACACAAGCCGGGCGGATAGAATCAAAAGAACAGAGTAGCGGGATACTATTCCGGCTTTTTCCGTACCTGACTGGGGGGAAGGCCATAGATTTTCTTAAAAACCCGGCAGAAATAGGCCTGATTTTGAAAGCCTGAACGGAGGGCAATCTCCTGGATGCTGTCGTCGGTCTGACGCAGCAGGTCAGCGGCGAGAAAAATCCGGTACCGGTTCAGATAATCCCAGAGGGATAGACCCATCTCCAGATGAAAAATCCGGGTAAGATAATCCTCACTGACGTGTACTGCTTCTGCCAGTTTCCACCGGGAGATGTGGGATTCTGCATGAAGGTTGAAATACAGGAGTGCCTTTTTAACCAGCGCCCCTGTATGGGGGGGCAGCATTTCCTCCCCACCAAGGAGGGCTTTTATCCGCCCAGTGAATTCCGGTGAAGAGGCGACTGCCCTATGGCAGAGGAGGAGCCGGGAATACCGGCAGATATTCAGCACATCGGCGGCGGATTCGATCCGTTCGCATACCAGCACCAGGGGAACCATCACGGTGAGAGGGTGCCGGCGTATTGCCTCGACTGCCTCGGTGTTCAGGGAATTTAAGACCACCATCGAGGGGGTGAGTTCTGTTACCGTTTCATTAAAGGCAGTCATAGCGGGGATATGGATCACATCCCCAATGTTCGACCAGGATTGGTACCGTGCTGAGGGCATACCGACCATGAGGATGGTTCCCTGGCTGGGTACTTGTATCACTTTTTCGATGGCGTCAATCAGGGTTTTCCCGGAAAGAGGAGCGCCGGTACTTCCGGTGAAACTGCTTCGGGAAAGTCCCTTTCCATAGCATAAAAAGGGCAGCGTGAAGAATTCGGGCCGGTGCCGCAGGGCGGCTATTCTGATAAAGTCTTCGAGAGAAGCGGCATCGGTGTTCCACACGATGAAGGAAGTCCGGCCCGGAAGGGCGGCGGCTTTTTCTATATCCTGCAGTATAGGTAGATCAAAAAAATTGGCAGGCAGCAGAGAGGGGTCCGAGAGTACCAGAACATGATCCTGGGAGCACCCCGGCTGCCGTGCTGGTTCTTGGCCGGTCAGGGTGGGCCAGGGGAGGAGCATGGTACATTCCGCCACGTCTTGGTGGAACTCTCCGCCGTGTAACAGGATGATCCGCTCTGCCAAAAGGTGCCGTTTCCCCCGGTGTTCCTCCCTGGGCGACCCAGCAACAAAGGATATGCTCAGGCCCCCACGCCGCAGCCCTGCGGAAACAGCGCCGTCGTACTCCTCCCGGATCAGGGCAAAACATTGGGAAAGCCGGGAAACATCCCCGGTCAACAGCGGGAAGACGCCGATTCCCGGGAGCAGTTCATCAGGCTCAAAGAGGGTTTTGTGTAAGGAAAGCTCATTGATCCTGGAGAGGGTGAGATCGATTAAACTGCCGGCCTCGGTTTCACGGGAGGCGATAAGGGCTTTCAGGCGCCGGATATCCGCTGCTCCCACATCATCCCGTTCCAGGCCCTCAAGGGTTTCCATTACCCCTGCGAAGGGATCATAGAGTTCATTTTCCAGAACCTGCAGGAATTCCGTTTTTGCCCGTTCAGCCTGTTCAGCGATTCCCTTGGCCCGGATCACCGCTTCCAGGAGGGATATGCCCTTTAAAGCATAACTCACCGCAGAACGGAGTTCCTCAAAGATCACTCCGTCAGCAAAAGGGACATTATGGATAAAATACCCCAGGGACTGGTTTTCGATGAACAGGGGCTGTACCATGAAGACCCCATCGGCATACTGGGGTTTCAAATAGGCTGGCACCAGCAGGCGTGCGGGGAAGCGCTGTTCTCTGCGGGGATCGATCCCCGCAGGGGAGAAACTGCCCACACAGACCGAGATTTTTTCATCATCGTAGAGCATGATGGCTGTGGTGGTAATGCCAAGCTCCGGCAGGTGTCCGGCGAGGCTCCGCACTAAGGCGTCCCGGTTCCGGGTTCCCAAGAGTTCACACTTAAGGGAATTCAATGCGGTGTTCCACCGTTCCCGTTCATACCGGCGGTGAGTGGCAAGACGTTCCTGGATCCGGAAGATGGTTTCGTATACCGATGATTCCACCCGGCTTAACTCTGGGAAAAGTCCTGCGGCAAAGACATCCCCTATGAGGCGGATCAGGATTTCGATGTCCCGATCTGAATGAAAAAACCGGCTCAGGGCTTTTTCAAATAAATAGAAGAACCGTTCTTCCCCCTGGTAAAAGAAGGCATGTACCACTGGAAACACCAGGGCCTGTATACCGGCGGGTTTCAATTTGAGACGTTCCGCCACCATCTCTAGGATCATCGCCACCGACTCTTCGGTCCCGCTTCCCGGTGCCAGAGGCTTCCTCTTGCTACGGAGGGAATGTCTGCAGCCGCAGGATTCCCGAATAATCAGCTCCGAGCCTAGCACCACATCCTCGATGGTGTTCCAGGGCTCCCCGGTTTTTCGGGCGCTGGCGTGCCGCTTTCGGTTTAGCAGTTTCAGGAGGATGCTGAAACATTCGGCGCTTAACTCCGTGTAGGGCATGTGTACTGTTGAGAGAGGACTTTCGAGGAGCCGGCTTTCCCCGGAATTATTGAAGCCACCGGCACGGTAATCAATGGGTATATGGTAGCCCTGCTTCAGTAAGTAGTGTGCTCCCCTAAAGACCATCATATCACTGGAACCGATGAGGGTATCAAAATCCCGCCCCGGTACCAGGCCCCGTTTTTCAAACAACTGGGCTGCTGCCGCATCCCCGCAGTCCCAGTTAAAGGGGTCCGTTACCAGGGGGTTCCCGAAGCTTGCAGGCAGACCCGCCTCCTTGAGGGCATCCTGGTAGCCCTTGAACCGGGCCACAGCGGATTGATGAAAATCCGGGCCTCTGAGAAAGGCGATCCGCCGGGCGCCGTGGACATGGATACAATGGGTAACCAGGGCCTTCATCCCGTTATAGGCGTCAAACTCGACGCAGGGATGACCGGGTACCTTGTACGACATGGTTACATAGGGGAGCGGCTCGAAACGGGCATGGAAATGTTCAAATTCTTCAGTAGATTCGGTGCATCTTATGGTCGAACTCCAGCTTATCAGCCCATCCAGGTTTTCCTCATTTACCAGGGCATACACTGCGTTGCGTAAATATTCCGCGTCCGTCCGGGCGTTAAGACGGCCTCCGGGAAAGATAAAAAGCGCGGTTCCTGCTGCGTCAGCCATCCGGGCGAAACTGGACCACACATTAAGGGATGCGCCGGTATATATTGAAGCAAGGGCCAGGCCGATTCTCTTTTTCCCAAAGCTCATACCTTATTCTAAGGGCAGAACCGGCAATTGGCAAGTATATCAGGAAAACTCCGGACACCTGGCCAGACAGTCCAATCGCCACGTGTATCCAGTCGCCTATACCCTTCCATAACCAGTTGCATCACTTCGGATTACGGTCTGATATAGAAAATGCCAACAAGTTTTTTCAACAAAATAATAATATCTGACACCAGTTGCTTAATCGATTTAACGTCTGAAATCGCTCAAGAATACGGTGAACCATTATACCATCTGACACGGAAAAAAATATTGCCATTGAGATGAGCCTGTTCCAGGGTAATGGCATTTCTTTATAGGCGCTTCGATGGTTCGATAGACAGTGAAAGAACCGCTTGTTGTCCCAACCACCATTGCGCTCAATGGTGAAGTGCTGCGCTCATTCAGCGCCTGTATCCACATATAGCCTGTCGGCTTCGGGCCGTCCTGATCCCTTGCTATAAGGGCATAGTTAGCATACAGTATGGATATGAGTAACGAAATAATAGCAACAGCCGGGGACAGTGAAATCATCGCCCTCCTCCCCCATCGAGAGCCTTTTCTTTTTGTAGATGAGATTATCACAGCGGATACGGACAAGATCATTGCCCGTCATGTTTTTACAGAAGGGGAATTTTTCTTTTCCGGCCACTTTCCCCAATACCCGGTAGTGCCAGGTGTCATACTAATAGAAACCATGGCCCAGTCGGGAGGAGCGGGGCTGCGTAAAACCGGGCTCCTGGGAGGGGACGCCCTTTTCTTCCTGGCCTCGGTGGATAAGGTCAAATTCCGCCGTCAGGTACGGCCCGGCGAAGAGGTCCGATCGGAGATTGAGAACTTGCGGGTCTCATCCAGGATGATAAAGCAAGCGGGGAAGGCCTATGTGGGGGATGAGTTGGCCGCCGAAGCAGAATGGCTCTGTTTAGTGCAGGCCAAGGGCGCATGAGGCTTTACCTGCGCGGCGATCTATGAGGTACAAACCGATACTAAAGCCCAGATAAACCATCCCTATACCCAAAACGATAAATACCGGCATGATACCCAGGGCATCGTAATTCAGGAAACCGTAGGGCCACCAGTTTACGAAGGGCGCCCTGGATGTTCCCCGGTAGTAATCGTGGAGATGAAAGGCACCCATGATGCTTATCACGATAAAATACAGCAGTGCCGAAAGGTAGGTAAAAAGAATGTCTATCTTACGCATCCTGCCTGGACAGCGGAATAAGATATAGTCCGCAATGAAACCCAGTGGTATGAACAGGTGTAGGCACAAGTTGGTGTAGGTGAAGGTATCTTGAGCGTTCCAGTCTGCGATTATAAGCCAGTAGATCACCATGGTGAAGAATATGGCGTTACAGATACAGGACTGGAGTCTCGGCAGCGCAACGGTTTCGCCTGGTAAGCCGTTTTTTTTGATTGCCAGAATAAGCAAAACAACGGCGGCAGCGTAAAAGAGCAGCACCGCTATGTTTGACAGCATAGTAAAGGTCGATAGCGCCCAGAAATTGGTTCTTGCTTCAATGACATAGGCGTTCACGGCATCTTGCCAATGTATGGGAAAAAACAGGCAGAGCACTACCGCAGACAGGGAAAGGAGCAGTAGTAAAATACGGCAGCTTAAAACTACCCGGGGATTATGAATCATATTTTAGGATAGCATATTCGTATAAGTTTGATCAAGGGTCCTGGCTTGACAGAATCCCTGGAAAAATCTTAAATCATCGTATATGACCCTTCTTAGTACGCTGCTCTTTCGGGGATTCCTGGAACTGGTTGCAAGGGCCAAAAACTAACCCTCCAGGGACTTTGCCGGAGCTGGGCTACCGTGACCGGCATAGGTTCTGTGGAGAATCACCGTTCTTGCAATTATCTGGGTTATAGTGTCTGACACCGTAACCAAAATGGCGGGACCACCGTGAAAAGTGGCTCACCGTCCAGCAGCTCATCAATCAGTCCAATAATTCCCTTAATCCGGTGAAACAGCCCACCGAACTTCCAGTCTTTAGATTCCTTCACCAGCTTCGCCTTCACCGGATTCTCATCAATATAGTCCGATACCCGCTCAAAGTCCTGTTCATCCTTGATAATCCGCGAAAAAAACCGCTCTCCCCATAAATGCCCCTTCGTGTTGTGTGCTTTGTTCCACTTTTTTGCAAAGTTACACTTGATCCATTGCATAATCTTAGACAAGGAAACACCTTCACCGGGTTTTATGAGGAAATGGATATGATTGTCCATCACCGTGAAGTTCCAGAGCTTGAAGGGAAATTTCTTTTTGGCTATTTCGACTAAGTCAAGAAAGGCTTCTTTGACTTCCACGTCTTTCAAGGCCATCGCGTCATGGTCAATCTTGGATGATACATGGTAAGTAGCTCCGTTCTGTAATACCCTGAGTTTACGCATACTCTATATAAGGGTGTGAGCGTGCATTTTGATTTGATTATGATTATGACAAAAAGTGACTGACACTAAGAAGTGTCAGTCACCAATTTCTTTGTTACTAGATTTTACGCCATTTTAGTATGTTTTCGCGCTTCAAGCGCCTGTTTTTTTTCGACCAGTGTCAAAGCAAATGCCTCAATATCCTCGCGTTGTTCCTGGTTTAATAGTTCCAAGTATTCAAGCACTATCGAAAACTTTTTGTATTTCACATAAAAATTATCAATTTCCTTCGATACACCTGAATTCGTTCCCATAACCAGATATTCGACTGTAACCCCTAATTCTCCGGCAATTTTTACCGCGTCATCGACACGGGGTAAGATATCTTTTGAGACCCAGCTTCTCAATGTTTGATACTTGATACCGGTTTTTTCCGCCAGCCATTCCTGTTTTACGCTGTTTATTTTGATAGCCTTGTTCACCCGTTCCCAAAAAAGCAACCCCATGCCGTGTATATCGTATATTTTTTGATTAAAAAGTTGCTGTTTTGACTCGTTATGAATTGACTAAGTAGATAATATGACTTAATATTAGAATATCAAACAGTCAAATTATCTACTTTTAGATAAGACTGGGGTCCTCGCGGGCTACAAATTGAGGAGTATTGTATGGTATTTTCGTCAACGATTTTTTTGCTGCTATTCTTGCCGGTGGTGCTTATCGGCTACTACAACCCAGTATGGAAAGGCCGGAGCTTCAAGAATGGGTTCCTGCTCCTGGCAAGCCTTGGGTTTTACGCTTGGGGCGAGCCGGTCTTTGTGTGTATGATGATGTTCTCGGTTTTCGTGAACTGGTTTCTGGCTCTATTTATGGCCAGATATGAGGACCAGAACATCCGCAGACGTCTTTTGACCGGGGCAATCTTGTATGATGTGGCGCTTCTGGTGGTGTTTAAGTACGCATCTTTTGCCGCAAAAAACATCGGCCTCTTGATACGGAATGACCATCTGTCGCTTAACATCGCGCTGCCCATCGGCATATCCTTTTTTACCTTTCAAATCATGTCTTACATGTTTGATGTGTATTACCGCAAAGCCCAGGCGCAGCAGAACTTTGTCAGCCTGGCCCTCTACGTGTCAATGTTTCCCCAGCTTATCGCAGGACCGATTGTGCGCTACGAAACCGTGGCCGCTGAGATAA
The DNA here is from genome assembly GCA_031288975.1 of Treponema sp. GTDB lineage: Bacteria > Spirochaetota > Spirochaetia > Treponematales > Breznakiellaceae > JAITNP01. The sequence goes on from JAITQK010000027.1 coordinate 7,048, forward strand.
GCGGACGCACTGAAACTACGGAGGATCGTATTGAAGGGATGACGCGGTTTGTGATCGGCTTAGGCAAGAAAATCCTGATTGCGAATTACGCAGGGTTTATTGCGGATAGAATCTTTGAGCTGAACGGGAAACTTTCACTGGCCTCTGCATGGCTGGGGGCAATCGCGTATACCGTGCAGATCTGTTTTGATTTTTCCGGCTATTCAGATATGGCAATTGGGCTTGGGAGGATCTTCGGCTTTCATTTTCAGGAGAATTTCAAGTATCCCTACATGGCGTCTTCAATCACCGACTTCTGGCGGCGGTGGCATATATCCTTGAGCACCTGGTTTCGGGATTATGTGTACATTCCCCTGGGCGGGAATCGTGTTGCTACAGGCACGCTGATACGGAACCTCTTCGTGGTTTGGCTTTTAACCGGCCTGTGGCACGGGGCGAACTGGACCTTTGTCGCCTGGGGTTTGTTCTACTTTGTGCTGTTGAGCATCGAGCGGTTCACTGGATTCGAGAAAAAGCTGGGCATTTTTTCCCATGTATACGCCCTGTTTTTTGTCATTATCGGCTGGGTACTGTTCCGCGCCGACAGTATCGCCGGTGCAGGAAAGTTCTTGAGCGCCATGTTCGGTTTCGGCTCAAACGGCTTGGTTGATGAAACGTTTTTTCTGTATTTTTCAAACTGCAAATGGATCTTGCTGGCAGGTATTGTGTTATCAACACCGATAGCTTCGCAGTGTGGGAATATTCTTGCGCAGTACAATACGCGGGTATACCGAATCGCGGTTTCCCTTGGCTTGATGGTGCTCTTCAGTCTTGCGTTGCTGGTCTGTATCAAGTCAACCTACAATCCGTTCATCTATTTCAATTTTTAATGCTTTTAAGGGGTGTAATGATGACAAAGAAAATAAGCGCCGGATATTGTTTTGGTGTGATGCTTTGTTTTATGATGAGCATATTCCTGCGGTTTTTGACCCAGAATATTCTGATAGAGATAGTACATATTAATAATACCTTCACGCAGGCGGTATTTTTTGACCGGCCCCTGTATATAGTACCAGTAACTATAAACTGGGCAAAACTATATCCTTTTCAAGGAATACGCAATGGTTCTGTTCATACAACGGTATTGGATAGTTTCACGGGAAAAATTACCAATATTGAAAAAAAGATAGAACAATATACCACAGAGCTTTTGGTAAACCGCGTATTTTTTGTAGAAACCGCCGCAGGCTATGAAAAAATGCTTGGTTGGAACCTGCACGAAACGGTCATTGATTTGGGAGACGGGTTTATTACCGAGCAGGTTAAACAGGTAGATGTTCAACCTCCTGCCACCGCGCTCGTTGAATTCAATGACTTCCTCAAAGACTTAAACATCGACCTGCTCTATGTGCAGAGTCCCCATAAAATCTGCAAATATGATACTGTAGCCGGTTTATCAGATTTCTCAAACCAAAACGCCGATGAGTTGTTACACGCCCTTGATTCACGGCATATTCCCCATCTTGATCTGCGGGAGTATATCCATGAGCAACAGCTCGATCATCATAGCCTATTTTACAAAACCGACCATCATTGGAAGGCGGAAACCGGTTTATGGGCAACAAAGATAATCGGTGCATACTTAAACACCCATAACGGCTTTGCGATTGATACCAGTATATTTGATCCCGACCGGTATCGGTATGAGGTGTATAAAAATTGGTTCTTAGGATCAATTGGTAAAAAGGTTACACTGATGCGAACTCAGCCGGAAGATATCAGCTTGATGTATCCCTTATGGGATACGAATCTTACGTTACAGATTCCATCATTACAGATTGATACACAGGGAACATTTGATATAGTGTATGGGTATGATCGGATTACTAAAATAGATTATTATAACCTGAGTCCTTATGGAGCGTATATTTATGGAGATAATCCTATTACTATTATCCACAACAATCTCTCACAGGATGGTAAAAAGGTATTGTTCATTAAAGATTCCTTTGTAAATGTAGTCGATCCATTTTGTGCGCTTGGTGTAGAAAACGTTGAAGTAGTAGACATAAGACATTTTACCGGCAGCGTACAAACTTATATCGAACAAAGCAAACCTGATATAGTAATCGTGATGTATAATCCAAGCGCTATAAACATGGATACTAGTACACATAGAGCCACGTTTGACTTCAGGTAACCAATGTCAACCGGTTAATTAAGAAGAAAAACCACGGAGGACACGGAGTTTTACACAGAGGACACGGAGAGCTTGATCCAGGCTTCGGCGTATACCTACGCTTCTCTGCGTACTTTGCGTCCTCTGCGGTTTTTTTTGACCTGTAGGATTTATGCGTGGATCAGGACAGGTTCTTCCTCGCTGAATGTGTAGGTTTCCACACCTGGCGAATCATCGGGAACGAGACAATCCTCATCGAATTCACGCATCTCTGCCTCGTCGATAGCACCGATTTCATATAAATCCTCCATCATTTCATGGATAACCATAGAGATTTCGTCTTTATACTTCTTACTCATATTCGTACTCCTATACTTCTTTATATTTTCCACTTGCCACTAATGTGTCAAGATACTTATCGGTTAAGGAAAACACATTTTTAGCTGCTCCTTTAAACTTCCGAAGTTGCTCTTGCGTTATATTGTCCTGATCCGACTTGGCAAAGCCGTACACAAAAAATGTCCGCGTCCCGCTCTTGAAAAAGACAATAACCCGATAGCCCCCGGATTTGCCTTCTTCACTGTAGCGGAGACACGGCAGGCTGTCAAGCGTAGAAGTGGCTAGATAAGTCTTTGAGAGAAACCGCTCTGTTCAAATCGGTTCCCTCGGATTTTTATCTTTCGGAATGAATCGGATAATCTTCACGTGCTGCGGCGGCTTGGTGGTTTCCACAGGAAAATCTGCCGCCATTTTTTCAATCCGTGCGTCTAAT
>JAITQK010000036.1 GCA_031288975.1 Treponema sp.
CAGGTTTCGGACGCCATCCTGGACGCCTGCCTTAAAGACGATCCGGAAAGCCGGGTAGCCTGCGAGACTTTTGCTTCTACCTCGCTGGTGCTTATCGGCGGCGAAATAACCACAAAAACTTTCGTGGACTTCCAGAAGGTGGTCCGGGACGTGGCCGAACAGATTGGCTATACCGACCCGGCTTACGGCCTTGACTGCCACTCCATGGCGGTGCTGGATATGATCCACAGCCAGTCCCCGGACATAAGCCAGGGCGTCTCCGGCACGGGGCTTAAGAAGTACAAGGGCCAGCAGGGCGCGGGAGACCAGGGCATGATGTTCGGGTTTGCCTGCAACGAGACCAAAGAGCTTATGCCCCTTCCCATCAGCCTGGCCCACAAGGTGCTTATCAAAGCAACGGATCTGCGGAAGAAAAAGGCTATCAAGTGGCTGCGTCCGGACGCGAAGAGCCAGATCACCGTCGAATACGAGGGCCATAAGCCCATTCGCATTGACGCGGTGGTAGTGTCCCACCAGCATGATCCCGATGTGTCCTACAAGGACATTGAATCCACCATCATTGAAGAGATCATCCAGCCGGTTTTGGGTTCCACGGGACTTTTGGATAAAAAGACCAAGTACTACATCAACCCCACCGGCCGCTTCGTGGTAGGCGGCCCCTTCGGCGATACCGGGCTTACGGGCCGTAAAATTATCGTTGACTCCTACGGCGGCATGGGCCGTCACGGAGGCGGCGCGTTTTCCGGCAAGGACCCCACCAAAGTAGACCGTTCCGCCGCCTACGCCGCCCGCTACGTCGCCAAAAATGTAGTGGCCGCCAAGCTTGCCGAACGCTGCGAGGTGGAGCTGGCCTACGCCATCGGCGTCCCCTTCCCGGTATCGGTCCTGGTAGAAACCTTCGGGACCTCCAAGGTTCCCGAGCAGCGTATTGAAGAGGCGGTCAAAAAGGTCTTCGACCTGAGCCCCTCGGGGATCATCAAGACCCTGAATCTGCGCCGGCCTATCTACCAGAAAACCGCCTCCTACGGCCACTTTGGCCGGAGCGAGTTCCCCTGGGAAAAGACCGACAAAACCGACGCGCTTAAAAAGGCGATTGGCTGAGGCGTTTAAGAACCAAACGGAAAACGAAGTTTTCTGCGAAAATATCTGAACATAGTGCGGCGGGGCTTATCGGGGTCCCGCCGCACTGTTTATACCGGTACGCCGATAAAGTCCTCGGCGTCTGAAGTAAAGCGCACGATAATAACGCCCTCATGGGACTTGCGGATAACTTTCGCGAAGACCTGTTCGCCTTTGGCATTTATCATCTTGATGTTCTCAAAGATCTCAAGACTGTCTTCGCCCTTTCCGGCAATGATAATAGCCTTTATGTTGGAAACGGAAAGCATATAGTAACGGTGCTGTTTTATCTCCACCTTTTTGTCGTCAATGCGGAAACAGGTTATGGGAAGCGGCGTCGGAAGCCGGGTAAGGGGCGTCTCCTCCCCTTTAAGCTCGATAAAATACGGGGCGCCGATGCCGTCAATCTGGTACACCGAAAGCGGGGTCTTAACCCCCTTGGGCATTACCTCTACGGTCTGTACCACATGCAGATCCGTCTCAACCGCCTTGTAGCTCTGTTCCGAAAGCAATATCTGCCCGCCGGTACTGAAGGTTTCAATACGGCTGGCAAGGTTCACGTTACTGCCGATAACATTGTACTTCATGGACTTGGGAGAACCGATATTCCCTACGATGGTCTCCCCGGTGTTGATACCGATGCCCATTTCCAGTATGGAAAATCCGTTCTTGGAGTTCCAGTCGTTCACTTCGTCCATGGCAATTTGCATTTCCAGGGAACAGGCAACGGCGCTGTCGGTGTGGTTTACGTAGGCCACGGGGGCGCCGAATATGGCCAGGATCCCGTCTCCCAGGAATTCGATTACCGTACCCCGGTACTTGTGGATCACGTCAACCATGATGCTGAAATAATGATTCAGCATGGTAACCGCGTCTTCTACCTCCATCTGCTCCGACATGGACGTAAAGCCCCGAATATCGGTAAACATAATGGTGATGTTCTGTTTCTTTCCTCCCAGGGCAAGACCCTCGGGACTTTCCAGGAGGTCCTTTACGATTTCGTCGGAAAGGTAACGGCCAAAGGTCTCGTTCAGGGCCAGGACTTTTTTGGTTTCCTCTTCCACCATCACCTGCAAATTGGCGTTAAAGACATTGAGCTGTGTTATCTTCTGCCGGTAGAGCAGGAACAGAGTCCCGGTGGTCAGAATGGTCGCGGCAATGGCTATAACCTGGAGGATATACCGCTGCCGGGTAGCGTCCCGCTGGGACAGGATCCGTTCGTCGCCGATATCCACCCCGGCGATGCAGTAAAGTTTCCCCGCCTCATCGTATAGGGGAACCAGGCCGGTAATAAGGCCGTCCCAGGTTAAGGTGTACTCATCAAAATGAGTGGTAACCCCCACTTTTTCATTGATAACCTCCACCGAGATATTCTCCAGGGGAAAAAAGAGGGCCGGGGTACACACGTCTTCCGAGTAGTCGTTATCCACAATGTACTGGATCCGGGCGTCCCCGTAGGGCCGCCAGAAATATGCGTAGAGTACCTGGTACCGCTCCGCAAATGCCACCAGCCGCTCTTTTAAGGCTTTGTACTCCGGTACAAATTCCTCTTCCCCGGTCAGGGCGTCCCCGTTCGCATGATACGCTTCAAGCCCGGCCGGGGTCAGGACATCCTCAATGGTATGGTACTTGTCCAGCTCCTCCGCGCTTACATGTTCGGAAAGGGCGTATGCCGAGGCCAGGAGAAATTCGTGTATTGAAGTCTCCATAAGCCCCACGGTCCGATTCAGGTTGATATTCGCGTTGATCGACAGGAGCAGGATGATAAGAGAGCTCACAAAAAACAGCAAAAGGGCAACATTTCCTTTGAGAAATTGTTTAAAATTCATAAAAACTTCCAATCCGCTATTATTGATTCGGTACGATCGACATTATGACATAAAAAACACTTCGTTTCCACAACCCAAAGGGACCGACATCCGGTGGATCAGCCGGGTGGAATTCCCTGCAACCTTTTCGTTTATTTTGTGTTTAACATTGTATGATAGGAACCATTTACCGGCATAATTACGAGGGCGAGAAAACCGCACTCAAATGGAAGGGCGCGAGCATTAGTTATGGGGAACTGGACCGCAAGGTGGCGGCCTATGCCGCTTATCTCCAGACAACCGGGCTTGCAAAAGGCGAAAAGGTGGTGCTGAACTGCATCAATTCGCCGGAATTTATCTATTCGTATCTGGGAACGGTGCGGAGCGGCGCGGTCATTGTGCCGATCAACCCCATGCTCACCATGGAAGAAATCATCTACATTGTCAAAGATTCCGGGGCAAAGTACATGCTTATCCACCCGTTCATTATAACGAAGGCCAATATTACCAAGGCGGCGTTGGAAGGGGCGCTCGGCATCCATGTCATCGTGCTGGATGAAGCTTTTAAGCAGAGCATAACAGAGACGCAGGAAAAAAACTCGGGTAAAACGTTCGATTTTGATGGGTACACCGACGAAAGTGTCGTTTCTACTTTTTTATACACCTCCGGCACCACGGGCAAGCAAAAGGCGGCCATGCTGAGCCACAAAAACCTTATGACCAACTCGGATCAGTGCTATACCGGTCTCGGCGCATTGCCGGATGACATCTATATGTGTGTGCTGCCCATGTTCCACGTGTTCGCGTTTACCGCCTGCGTTCTTATGCCCCTGTATTCCGGGGCGACGGTGGTTATTGTGGAAAGTTTTCAGCCCAAAGAGGTGATTGAAACGCTGCTGCAGGAAAACATATCGATATTTATGGGCGTACCGGCCATGTATGGCGTGCTGCTCAATGCGGGGAAAAAAGATATCCACTTTCCTAAACTGCGCCGCTGCGTCTCCGGGGGCGCCGCGCTTCCCGTGGAGATCTACCGCGAGGCCCGGGAAGTGATGAAGCTTCCGGTAATCGAAGGATACGGACTAACGGAAGCCGCTCCGGCCTGCTCGTTTAATCCTCCCCTGGGGGTGCAAAAGGAATTATCTATCGGGCTGCCCCTGGAGGGCATTGAATGTAAAATCGCCAATGATAACGACGAGGAGCTTCCGGCGGGCGAAGTAGGCGAACTGCTTATACGTGGCGACAATGTTATGCTGGGTTACTGGAACCAGAGCGAAGAGACCGAGAAAACCCTGCGCGGTGGCTGGCTGCATACAGGGGATCTGGCAAAAAAGGATGAAGATGGTTATATCTTCATCGTTGACCGGAAAAAAGACATGATTGTGGTGGCGGGTCTCAACGTTTATTCCCGCGAAGTTGAAGAGGTGATCTACCAGC
>JAITQK010000056.1 GCA_031288975.1 Treponema sp.
GTGTTGATAATACAGCTCAGATGTTTCCGTTCTTCATCCGTCAGGGTTACCCGATATTTCTTGGTCATAATTTCCCTCTCTGGTTAGATTCTATGACCATGAGCTTATCATATTTGTTCACCTTTTCATAGATGACTGGCTGCTAGGCACTACCCATTCCCACCGCATCCTTGATATACCTGGCCGCGCCCCCCATAAGATGGGGCAGCGCCTCTGGCACGAAAAGTCTTAGGAGGCTTGATTAACCTCTATTGATATAACCAGGGGGATGTATATGTGAAACGCCGTCCCCTTTTCCCATTCTGTTTGCAGCTTGATCGACCCGTTCACCCCACGCACCCGGTCCCGCACCAAGTTTAATCCTATACCCCGCCCTGCATGAAGCCCTTCCTGTTCCGCAGTGCTGAACCCCGGTGCAAAAAGTACCCGGGATAACTGGTTCTTGTCTTCCTCGTCTCCCCGCAACAGGTTCAACTGTTCCGCCTTCTCCCGGATCCGCGCAAAATCAAGCCCCTTGCCGTCATCCTGTAGCTTGATATGGATATTCCCATCCTCCACCTTGATTAACAGCCGGATGACCCCAACCTCTTCCTTCCCCAGGACATGCCGCTCATCAGGACTTTCAATCCCGTGGCATACCGCATTACGGACCAACTGGGTAAGTACCTCTTTTATCACCCGGCGCGGTCCCTGTTCGAGGGCTTGGACCTCAAGCTCCTCCACCTCAAACCGCACCTTTTTACCCAAGTCCTCTGCTGCCCGGTTACTCGCCCGTTTCAAGGCTTCAATTAAAATATGGTCATGCTGTTTCCGCGTCTCCCCCACTTTGAAGGCATGGATCTTGTCAATCGTAACACTGAACTTCTCCTTTTCTTTCATGATATCCTCAAGCTCTATGGTTAGTTGGAACAGATCATCAAAGGAGATCTCTGCCTGCTCCCGCCATTCCTTGATCTTCGATTCCAGCTCATGTACCTTCCCGCTGAACTCCTCAAGGCCCAGAATAATCGCATTTGATTTGATGGCATGAACCGCTTGATAAATCTCAACCATCGCCTCCTGAGACGAAAGCTCACGGTTCTTGAGAATGGTGTTGATCCGGTCAAACTCATAGTCCACATCTTCAATAAAGTCCCCAAAGACCCGGGGGTCCACCTGAATCACCTCAAAGAGAGAGCGCATCTCCTCATCACGCTTGGTTTCTTCCTGCTCAAGCTGTTTCTGTATCTCCTTTTCCGTGGTAATATCATGGATATTGCCCAGAATCAGGGTTTTGCTCTTACCCCGCTCTACGGTCGCAAAATCACAGCTCAAGGTTTTCTGTTCCCCTGTTTCAAGGCTGGTGTAGGATAGCTCCTGCAGGGGGTTGATATCATCAAGCATCGCCTGGTCAAAGGAGTGCTCGAACATCATGGTGAAGTAATCCTTAACCCCGTCTCGTTCGCTTGTTTTCAGGGAAGCGGCGAGGAGGTCGGTGAAGTTCTTGCCCTTCAAATCCGTAGTGGAAAGCATCTGTTCAAGGACGGCTGAATACTGCTCCTGGATGATGAAGGTTCGGTCCATGAGGAAGAAACCTACCCGTGGATTGTCCTTCATGGCGGTGATTTCATCCCGTTCGTTTTTCAGGATACGGGTAAGGATGATGGATATGGCCACAACAATGCCCATGAGGAGCAGATTAACGATGATCAGCTTGATCAAGAGGCTGTTGGCCTTGGCAAAGATCACCGACGTAGGAATGGTTGAGACGAGGAGCCAGTCCACTTCGGGGATGGAAACCGCATAGATGAAGACCTTCTGGTCCATCTTAAAGAAGGACTCTGAGGAGAGCACAGCGTCCCGGTAGCGATCAAGCCCGGTTTCGGTAAAAAAATCTTTTTTTAGCACCGCGTTGCTGTCAGGATTGGTAACAAAAAGCCCCTGCTTATTCAGGAAATAGATATGCTGTTCCGGCGCGGATATCTTTTCATTCAGCATATGCTCCAGAAAACCTATGGAGACATTCCCGGAAACAATGCCCACATCCCCTTTCTGTTTATCATAGACGTTGATCGATATGGCGGTGGTAAGGTTGCCGGTAGCCGCATCAACATAGGGAGCCGCATAGGAGATTTGCCCGCTTTTTGCCTTGGCGCCGGTAAACCAGGTTCTTATGGTGTTATCCCACGTCGTATCCGGGCGCCAATCAGTGCTGAACGCCGCAAATCCCCCTGGCTCATACCAGGAAATATTGCCGGAACAGTAGATCAGCACCACCTCGGTCTGGGTGGCCATAATGTCCCAGAACAGATCATGCAGGGCGATTTCGTCCGGGGCTTCTGTAGCCATAATAGGCGTCGCCGCGACTGCCGTCTGCCGTACCAGGGCTGACCACTGGCTGAATTTAGCCACTACCGTATCCCGTATATGGTCAAGCTTTTCTTTGGTATTGGTTTCAATCTGAGTATAAGACAAACTCCGGAAACTGATAAAAAACATCACCGATGCGGATACCGTGATAAGTACAATGACCGTTAAAGAAATAACCGTAAACAGTTCAGCAAAAGAAGCCTTCCTCCAGACCTTATGCATCATTCCAGCCCTCCCTCCGACAGTATAGTGATAAAATTATATTATAATCTTTAATCAAATGTATGGCAAGCGGAATTTGATGTCAGAATCATATCCAGGAAAAAAGTCAAGAAGGAATTTTAAAAAATTTTAATTTGGAACTATAAAGCATACCGGTAATGCTCAAATTCGGCCTACTGGCTTACAAATTCCGCCCCCCGGGTTTCCAGTACCTTGAGAGATGCAAGGCTTAGATACAGATAGGGGTATCCGTCTTCCTCATAGCTGTCCAGAACCCCTACCACCTCAACCCAATCATCCTCCTGGGGATAGGACTGATCTGAGGTAGCCCAAGCCACTTCAAAGCCCGCGCTACCATCATTGCCGCAGCACCCGGGACCGTACCGAAGGACAAAATGATAGTCCGTATCGGTGCCAAGATATGCTTGGGTTTTAAACAAACCTTCGAGTTTAATGGTCTTACCCATATACTCTTCAGGGTTCAGGTACACATCGTTAGTCTGGGCGATGAAGAGCTTTTCTTTTATTTCAACCGACTCCCCTGAGACCTTCTGTTCCGGTGGTATTGTCGTACTACCTGCACGTCCATAGCTGGTCTCTTCAACAAAAACAGTGCCCTCGGGATTTACCGGGATGGTTTCAGCAGCAGAATTCCCCGCCAGGATCACCGACCTGGTTCCAGCTTGATTTCTTTGGAACGACAGAGACGCTTTACTACAGCCCATAGTCAGCGACAGTGATACTGCCACTGCAATCCATACTTTTCTCATGATACTATTCTCCTTTTAAACCTATTGATAAGCCAGAATACCATAAATGCCAGAATATTGATAAGTACCACACTTGCACCGGTGGGTGTGGCATAGAGATATGAAATCACCATACCGATAAAAAAGCAGATCACCGAAATAAAGGCGGAACAGATAGTTACCATCCTGAAGGTTTTGCAGACCCGCATGGAGGTGAGGGCGGGAAAGATGATAAGACTGGAAATGAGCATGGCCCCCATCATCCGCATACCTAACACGATGGTAATGGCAGTTAAAAAAGCGATGAGCATGTTGTATATACCGGTATTGGTACCGGTTGCCTTGGCAAAAGTTTCGTCAAAGGTAACGGCGAAAATTTTGTTGTAACAGAACACAAACAAGATCAGTACCACCACCGATAGCACAATACTCAGATACACATCGCTTTTGCTCATGGCGAGGATACTTCCAAACAGGTAGTTACACACATCGGTATTCATCCCAGTGGTCATGGATATCAGCACCACGCCGATGGCCAGTGAACTCGTTGAAATAAGGGCAATGGCCGCGTCACCCTTAATCGTGCTGTTTTCGCTGATCCGGAGCAGCAGAAACGCGGCGGCCACCACCACGGGGATGGAAACCGTGAGGGGTGCCACATTCAGGGCAGTGGCAAGGGCAAGGGTTCCGAACCCCACATGGGAAAGCCCGTCACCGATCATGGAGTAGCGCTTTAAGACCAGGCTCACCCCCAGCAGGCTGGCGCAAAGGGAAACCAGCAGGCCCACGATGATTGCCCGGACGAGAAACGTGTAGGAAAACATCTCCACTAAGGTGTTAATCATGTGCTTCCGCCACGCCCAAAAAACGCCTACCCAACTCGGACCGGGTATAGGCGCCGGGGCTTCCGAAAAAAAGCGCTTCCTTGTGCAGGTGAAGTATCTTGTTCGCGTACCGCAAGACTCCCGCAATATCATGGGACACCATGATGATGGTGATTCCCGTTTCAAGCAGGTGGTACACTTCCGTACTTACCACTGGGTCCAGCCCCGCAGCGGGTTCGTCCAAAACGAGCAGCTTCGGAGCGGCGCAGAGCGAGCGGGCCAGGAGTACCCGCTGCTGCTGTCCGCCGGATAAGTCCCGGTAACACCGGTTGCGGATATCTGCGATACCAAGGCGCTCAAGGTTTTTCTCTGCCGCATCCTTATCGGTCCGGGAATAAAAGGGCCGGATTCCCCGGGTGCTGAGGCGCCCGGATAACACCACCTCATACACCCCGGCGGGAAAATCCTTCTGGGCAGCCCGCTGCTGGGGCAGATACCCGATTTCATGGGTCTTAATCCCCTCACCTCGCTTCACACTTCCCTGGACCGGGTGGATAAGTCCCAATATCCCTTTGACAAGGGTACTTTTACCAGAACCGTTTTCACCGACAATGCAGAAGTAATCCCCCGGATCCACGGAAAAATTCAGGCCCTGGACCACGACGTTCCCATCATAGGCAAAGGAAATATCCTCAACGGTGATGAACGCCATTACTGTAATGCCTCCTTCAAATGTTCCACGTTGGTGGTCATCAACTGGAGATAACTCAGTCCCCCCTCAAAATCCCTTTTGGTGACATTATGACCAGCATGGAAGAGCAGTTTTTTTGCCCCTGTGGCTTCGCTGATAGTATCGGCCATCCGTTCATTGGAAAGCTCAATGTGGAATATGACCGGTATGTTTTCAGCCCTGATTTTGTTGATTAAGAAGGCCACGGTTGCCGCACTCGGCTCTGTTTCAGTGGAACAGCCTGGAAAGGCGGCAAAATAGGAGAGGCCATAGGCATCGGCAAAGTACCGGAAGGGGAAGCGGTCCCCAAAGACGATGGTCTTTCTCACCGCCTTATCGACAAGCTCCTGAAACGCGGCATCCAGGGCATCCAGTTGTGCACAGTATGCGGCGCTACGCTGCTGGTACTCACCGGCGTTCTTTTCATCTACCTCGCAGAGGGTACGGGAGATCTCCTGGACAATGAGCTTGGCGTTTTGGGGGGCGGTCCACACATGCTCATCGTATTCAGGCGTTTCTTCCTCTTCTTCCTCCACTTCCATGCCTTCGACACTTACTTCTTCCACCACCGCAACACATTCCATAAGTCTGATGATTTTCATCCTGCCCGTATCCATAGCATCTAAAATCCGGTCTACCCAGGCGTCAGATTCCCCGCCACCGTAGATAAAAATACTACAGTTTTGTATGGTGATGATATCCCGTGGGGTCGGTTCATAGGAGTGGCTTTCCGATCCGGGGGGCAGGAGCATGGTAAGTTCCACTCGATCCCCTGCGATTTCACGGACAAAATCAAAGGGTGGAAAAATTGTGGCTACTACCTTTGGTTTCCCATTGGAACTGCTATTGGCACCTTGATCCCGGTGTCCACCGGCCCAGAGCAGTGCCCCGAACATGAGGATCATCCCCGTCATTACTACTAAACGTTTCATCATTAATAACCTCCGCTAAACTGTTTTTACTGCGCTCCAGGCTGATCCGCTTTGGTGGGATGGCCTGGTTTAGGGAAGTCAGGTATTGAGTCGTACTTTCAGGGTGATTGCGGTGATAGGATAGTCACAAAAGAAACGGGGTTTCTCTAAGCACCGGATACCCCATTTCACGCTGGCTGCCGCAAGAACCAGGGCGCCCAGGGTTTCCAGTTGTTTCAGCAGGTGTTGAGCAGTCTGAAGCTCTAAACAGACCAGGCAATCAGTGCTGCCGGTACAGTCATGATCCAGGCGGGAAAAGACAAAAACCCCGGAAAAAAGGATGGCACCCATGACCCAGGTCATACAGAGGATGAGGAACCATGTTGTGAAGGGCTGCCTGTTCATTGTCTCTAATATAATCAAAAACAGAGCATTAGGGAAGCCCCTGAAAATGGCTCCGTTGACATCATTATGCTAATCTTTTATCCTGCCTCTACGTGGTGGATGAACCGCAGACTGCGGCGATAAGCATGAAACGCATCCCACATAGCGAACAACAAGGAGTTTTTATGCGTGTTTATAATTTTTCTCCCGGACCTTCGGCGCTTCCCCTGCCGGTGTTGGAGCGGGCCGCCGCAGAAATGACCGATACCAACGGTACAGGCCAATCGGTCATGGAGATGAGTCACCGGTCCCGGGACTTTAAGCCTATTATCGAAAAAACCGAGGCCTTGTTCCGGGAACTTATGGGGATTCCTGCACACTACAAGGTACTGTTCCTCCAGGGTGGGGCTTCCCTCCAGTTCTCCATGATCCCCCTCAACTTGGCTGCAGGAATGCCGAAAAAACAGGCGTCATATATAGATACCGGCATCTGGGCAAAAAAAGCCGCTGATGAAGGGGCCAAGTACGCGGATGTGGTTGTCAGAGCCTCATCCAAGGATCGGGATTACACGTACATACCTGCGGCGCCTGCGCCGAATCCTCTGGACGCCTACTATCATATCACCCTGAACAACACTATTGTGGGAACCAAGTGGGCTGCCCTGCCTGATACTGGTTCGGTCCCCTTGGTGGCGGATGTTTCAAGCTGTATCCTTTCGGAACCCCTTGATGTGTCCCGATTCGGCATCCTCTATGCAGGAGCACAGAAGAACCTCGGTCCTGCAGGTACCACCGTGGTCATCATCCGGGAGGACCTCATCGGCAAAGCCCCCTCCTGGACCCCGATGCTTCTCCGTTACGATACCCATGCTGGGGAAGGTTCTATGTACAACACCCCGCCCTGTTATGGTATCTACATCATCGGGTTGGTCCTGGAATGGCTCAAAGGACTCGGAGGCGTTTCGGCCATTGCCACACTGAACCAGGAGAAGGCGGACCTGTTCTATGCTTACCTTGAAAGTTCAAAGGGCTTCCGTTCACCAGTGGAAAAGCCCTTTCGCAGCCTCATGAATATCCCCTTTGTACGTGTCGAGGCTGATCCAGATCGCCGCGCCGACCTGGAAAGCCGTTTTGTCAAGGAAGCTGCTACCCAGGGGCTGGTAAACCTCGCAGGGCACCGCCTCGTAGGGGGAATGCGGGCCAGTATTTACAACGCCATGCCTCGGGAGGGTGTAGAGGCACTGATTAAATTTATGGAACAATTCGAAAGGAAGTGCTGATGTTTAAGATTCAGACGATAAATAACATCTCCCCCCGGGGGCTGGAACTGTTTCCCCGGGATCGCTACGAAGTAGCAGACTCGATTTCCAATCCTGACGCCATCCTGGTGCGGAGTGCGGACCTCCACTGTGTGGAGATTCCCCATACGGTTACGGCCATAGCACGGGCCGGTGCGGGGTACAACAATATCCCTGTGGCAGCGTGCAGTGAACGGGGCATGGTGGTCTTTAACACCCCTGGAGGGAATGCCAATGCGGTCAAGGAACTGACTATCGCCGCGCTGCTCATCGCGTCCCGGAATATCCTGGGGGGAATAGCCTGGGCCGCCTCCCTCTTGGATAAGGCCGGCGAAGTTCCAGAGCTGGTGGAACGGGAGAAGGCCCGGTTTGAGGGGCCTGAACTGCGGGGCAAGGTCTTGGGAGTGGTGGGCCTTGGGGCCATCGGCGTGATGGTCGCCAATGATGCGGTGGACCTGGGAATGGAAGTGATGGGATACGACCCGTACATATCCGTGGACGCTGCCTGGAACCTCTCGCGCCAGGTACTGCGGGCAGATACCCTGGAAGGGCTGCTTGCCAGAGCTGATTATGTTACCCTCCACCTCCCGTTGATCGACGCCACCAGGGGCCTTCTGGATGCTGAAAAATGCGGGTACCTGAAGCAGGGCGCCCGGATCATCAACCTTGCACGAGGCGGACTCGTGAATGAAGGGGATATCCTTGCGGCCTTAGGCTCAGGGCAGGTCGCCACCTATGTGACAGACTTCCCTTCCGCAGCACTTCTGGCCTGTCCCAAGGCCATCTGTATTCCCCATCTGGGGGCGTCAACTCCAGAAGCAGAGGACAACTGCGCGGTTATGGCAGTACGGCAGCTCATGGACTTCCTTGAAACCGGGGCCATCAAGAATGCAGTTAATTTTCCCCGGTGTACCCTGGACCAGCGTTCCCTCCACCGGATCGTGGTGGTGAACCGGAATATCCCCAACATGGTGGGGCAGATTACCACGATTCTCGCGGCGGGAAATATCAACATACTGGACCTCATTAATCACCATCAAAATGAATACGCCTATAACATTATTGACACGGCGCACCGGATCCCCGAAGCCACCCTGGAACGGATCAAGGCGGTGGAGGGCATTATCCGGGTACGGACTATTGAGAAAGTCCGTTCTTAATCGGTCAGCCCCAGGAGGCTGGATTCAATAAAGTGGATGATCCGCCCCTGTAAGACAGCTTCCAGAGGCGGAAGGGCGGCAAGATAGGTTTTCCAATGTTCCACAAAGTTGAAGGCGTCCTTCCGGTTCAGGGGCAGGGACTTGCCGATCAGCAGGGCCTCGGTGTTTTTATCTCTGAGAATACGTTCTCCCCCATAGATGATCCGTATGTCGGTGAGTACGTTCTTTTGATTCCGAATGATAAAGACGATGTTCCCTGATGTCTTTGGATCCGGAGGGGTAAATTTGGTGTATAACGCATAGTCCCATTGTTCCAGGGGTATCCGAATCCGGGTTAAGAGTTCCTGGGCAGCAGGACCGGAGCGCTTGGTATCCGCGACATGAGGAAGCGAGGGATCCTCGGAGAACGCGGAAAATCGGAAGGCGGCGATCCACCGGGAGGAAGTGGCGGTCCGTAACTCATACTGGGCGTCCAGGGCTACCAGGGGGACAGCGGTGTCTGGGTACCGGGAGCGGTTGCAGATATTCCCCCCAATGGTGGCAAGGTTGCGGAGTTGAGTTCCCCCAATGCCCTCAAGACACTGGGTGAGCACTTCGGGGACGATCTTTCCCAGGGCAATGATGTCGTTTAAGGTGACCATGGCGCCGATTTCAAGGTACCGTTCGGTTCTGGTGATCCGGCGCAGTTCTTCCAGTTTATCAAGGGACAGGATGTTCTGGGGGATGTTCAGCAGGCGTTTACCCTGATTTCGCAGCAGCTCTGTGCCCCCCGCAAAGGGGACCGCATCAGGAGTACGGGCCCAGAACTGGAACAGGTCCTGAAAGGTCGTGGGAAATATAATCTGATTACGTGGTCCGGTCATACAATCTCCGCCGCCTGATATCCACAGCAGCCAGTACCCCTTTCACCATATCTTCCGGCTCGGTACAGCGGCATTGTATCCCGCTCAAGCTGGTAAGGATGGCATGCCGGGCAGGACGGGGGTTCTTTGCCAGGAGGGCTTCGGCAATGAGGATTTTCCCGGCGTCACAGTACCCACAGAGTTCCACCCCAGCCTCTTGAAACCCGCTACGGAGGTCCTGATAGGCATCGGTCTGGGAAAAGCCCTCGATGGTGATGATCGCTTGGTCCTGGATCCGAAAGGCGGGAATGATGCAGGCCGGGACCACCACACCATTCATAATGACGGAGCAGGCCCCACAGTGACCGCTTAAACAACCCCGTTTCGCCCCTGAAAGCCCGAAGGTTTCCCGCAATATATCGATAAGCCGCCGATCCGCTTCAGTATGGACCACCACAGCCTCACCATTGAGGATAAATCCTATGGTCATGGTTCCGCCTCCGGTTTTTTAAGCAGTTCCGCTTCCCGGATCGCCGCCGGGAGCAGGGGGATGGTTTCAAAGGCATGATCCATGGCCTGGGAAACAGCCTGGAGATAGGCCGCGGGAATGGTACTGAAGGGGAGTTCGCCGATACCTTTAGGGGGCACCTGGTCATTCTTGATGAAATCCACCTCCAGGGACGGTATGTCCAGGAGTGTTGGGATATCGTAATTACAGATGAAAGTATCGGGGATTTTCCCCTTTTCATAGGACACCTGTTCCCGTGAAGCCCAGCCCAGGGCCTGGATCATCCCCATTTTCAGGGCCTTCCGCGCCCGCGTTTCCGAGAGGATCCGTCCGCCGTCAATGCCGAGCCAGACCCCGCGGATCGTGGGGATATAGGTAACGGTATTCATCTCAACTTCCACCACTGCGGCTCCCCAGCTTAAATGGGTGAGGGCATTCTGATCCATGGACTTCCCCTCCCAATTCGTTTTTTTTACCTGCCGGTAGGAACGCTGTACCGTAATCGGCAGGGGATCCCGGAATCGCTGTTTCCGAATGGCAAAGCAGGCGTGTTCCACCAATTTGGTAATTACCCCACTGTTCCGCGAGGCACCAGCAGGCCCCGAATCAGGGACCGCATCGGTATGCTCCCGGTGGATCCGTACCAAGCTGGGGTCAACGCCGAGGATTGAAGCGGCGCTGGTACGCCATAGCTCGGTGTATCCTGGGGCGGAAACCAGAGACGTGCGTATTTCCAAGGACCCGTCTTTTTCCAGGGTTAATTCTACCATATAGGCCCCCTTGTCAACGGTATTGTACAGGAAGCCGCTTCCCTGATAGGCAAGGGCAATGCCGATTCCCCGGAGGGGCGCGTCCTTGATCTCCCAGTTCATTTCCCGGCGGCGGCCCCGGAGCAGCTCATAAGCGGCCCACTTCCGGTAATAATCGCCCATGGCCGCAGTGGTATCCAGGACCTGTTCCAGGTGGACCGGTTCATTGAGGGGAATGCCGATAGCCAGGCTCCCGTTCCGGCGGAGTCTGTGCTGTTTCCGCCAGGTTGCGGGATCCTGTCTGAGGGTATCGGCAATACGGGAGACCTGCCGTTCCATGGCAAAGAAGCCCTGGGATAAGCCAAACCCGGCCAAGGCTCCCTGGGGCGGGATGTTGGTCCGCGCCGCAAAGCCCTCGATCTTCACCGTGCCATGGGTATAGGCCCCGATGCTGCCCAGACAGATCCGGTCCAGGATTTCATCTACCAGGACCCCCTGGGCGCCTGCATCAGCCCGGACGGTGATTTCAGTTCCCAAGAGTTCCCCACTCTCCCCCAGGGCGCTGCGGATTTCGATTTCCGTGCCAATGCGTTTGGGGGAATACCGGAAATCCTCTTCCCGGGTTAATACCACTTTGACCGGTTTCCCGGTGACGAAAGTCCCCAGGGCAGCGTGGCAACTGACAAGGGAGGGATACCAGATTTTCCCGTCCAGATGAACCCCAAGGTCAGAAGGCTCAACCACCACCAGATCCGGGGAAAGACCGAGAACACCTGCCACGGACCGTCTCACCTGAAAGGGCCATTGGGTAGCAGTATAAATCACGATTTTATCCGGCGTTTTCCTATTATCAGAGAAGGTCGCCAGCGCCCCATGGGGTTCGGCATACCAATGTTCCTGAATACCTGTTCGATAGACCCCCTGAACAATGGTTTTCGCCGCATCAAAAATCGTGTTCGTATCACCATCACCGATACACAGGCGCCGCTCCGCTATATAGCCCGCAGCAGGGGAAGAACTTGAGAACCCCCCTTCAGCTTCATCGGCAATCACCGTGCATTGGGCGGCGTATTCCTCCAGTTTTACCGCATCAGGTCCCACGAGGAGGGCCACTGGTTCACCGATATACGAAAGCTCCTCAGACGCCAGGATTGGCACTGGGAAATCCTCCAGTTGATTAGTCCCGGGAATATGTTCAGCCTTGATGAGGGTATAGGAAGGGGGCATTTCAGGGCATACAACCCCCTGGAGCCTGCCTTTGGCAACCGGAGACCTTATGGTCAGCCCTAAGAACATAGTGGGAAGGGTAATATCATCAACAAACAAAACCGTGTCCTTTAGGCCCTTGTGTTCCACAGGGAAAACACCAGATCGCAGTTGATGGCGCAGCCCGGCAGCGTCTCAATCGCCAGGGAACCGCGGGCCGGGAACTGAACCGTCTCGAATACCCCTTGGGGACTTAAGCGGAACTGCCGAAGCCATTGTTCCTCCGGGTCAACCACCCAATACTCCTGAACCCCGGCCTCTTGGTAGAGATCGCGCTTGGTCTGCAGATCATGCTGAGGATTGGAAGGGGATAACACTTCCAGGACGAAATCCGGGGCGCCGTAACAACGATCCAGGTGTATTTTTGAGCTGTCACAGACCACCAACACATCAGGCTCCAGAACATAATCTTCCCGGTTCATGGATTGGGGGAACAGAACCACATCATAAGGCGCGACAAAAGGCTGACAGGGCTGACCCATCAACTGAAACGCTAAGAATGCGGCGATGTTAAGGACCACTCTCTGATGCTTTGAGGTAGGGGCACTCATGGCATACACGACGCCATCAATAACTTCCACCAGGTACTTGTGTTCCTCCACCGGGGTATCAATGAAGGTACGATTAAGGGCTTCTGAAATCGGCATATTCTCGCTCCTTACTTCAGCCTACTACGGTCCAGGTTGGGATGCAAGCCCGCCACGCATCCCGGAGTTCAGGACCTCAGCATAGTCGATGATCTCCTGTTCAATCCCCAGTCCTGCGGCTTCGATGCTCTGAATGAGGGCCGCTATACCAGGAATGGCACGGGTCGCTTCTTTGATGAGGGCCGTTCGCCGCAGCACAGACCGCTCAAGCTCCCTGCCGCAGTAACGGTACTGCTCAAAGGTTGCCTGGTCCATGTGCACCGGACCGACCGGTTTTCCGGCGATTTCCATCAGCTCCTGGAGGATGAGAATGCCGTCAGGGTCAAGATCGCCGGCGTGGTGAAACTCAAAGCCCGATGTTGCAAGCAGGGATATGAGGGCGCGGACCGCGCCATTGGGATGGCCCCCAGTATACAAGATGCAGTCAAAGGTATGGACGTACTCCGTCAGGGCGTAAAAGGTTTCCTTGTTTTCCACGGTCAAGACAGAGGCGCGCTTGAACCCGGCGGGGTTGAGCGGGGCGCCTCCATGCGGCTCCCATCCTTCCGTGGGCACCGGCGTAATACGCTTGATGGTTAATATGGTCACCAGGGGCAATCCCAGGATGCTGCCGGTGGCATTGATCAGCGGTGATGTTGTGTCACGTTCCGACATGGTGAGGATCAGCCGGCCGGCGATCATCGTTTCCGGGAAGGATCGGTCCAGGAAAGAAAGCTCAGGGGCCTCAATGCCCTGCCGCCTGGCCCGGTGCAATACACGGCTGAACACATCAAGCAGCCCCTCAAGACGTTTGGAATCCCCGTACAGGGCAACTGAAAGGGCGCGGGGGGTAAGCCCTTTTTGGCCTGCAGAAAGCCGCTGAACCAGGAGCGCAAGGTCTCGCACTGCTTCTCCGTCAATGCCCCGGGCCGCATCCTCGGGGCTGAGGGTTTCGGCGAGGAACCTGAAAAACGGATCCTGCGCCGCTTCTCGGGCTGCACACCGGGCCTCTTCCGCTACGGTCGAAGGCGAGGGCTTCCCGGCCAGGGCAAACAAGGCTTCGCTTTCATGGTACACCAGGGCGGCAAGTTCTTCGTGCTTACGGCGATTAACCCATACCAGGGATACCAGCCCCTGCCGCTCAAGGGATTCCGCAGCTTCAAGCAAGGATTCCCGGTCATCTGGAGAGGCCCGGTCAAAATCAGGAAGAATACCGGATGTTTTGAGCCGCAGCGGCCGGCCTCCGCTTGCCGCCGTAGAAAGGGGGTAGCGCTCCAGAAAGGCATCAATGATCCGCTGTTCCCAAACCGTCATGATTTGTGGTGAAAGTCCCGAACAAAGGCCGAGTAGCCGTGACGGATGATCAGGTTGGTCCGATCCATGTGAGGGGCGATGGCTTCGATTTTTTCAGAAGGCACCGCGCTGATGAGCTGGATGTTCATCTGGCGGTAGAACTCCAGGATCTTGCTGATCCGTTCATCGTCCATACGGTTAAAGGCTTCATCAAACATGACCAGGCGCACCGTCTCTTCAGGACGGCTCTTGTAGAAGCGATAGAAACTCGCGGCAATGGCCACATAGTAAGGGGTCTGGGCTTCTCCGCCTGATTTTTCCCGGAGCACCTTGGACAGGGAGAGTTCTACCGGCTTGTTGGTAATTTGGTCAATGACTTCGGTGTCCTTGATTTTGATATCGTAGTGAAAATAGGTCCGGTAATCGCAGATACTCCGCAGCTCCGGCGAATCAAGGTTGGCGTTCAAGATCCGATCAAAGAGGGTTTGAACCGCCTTGAATTCCGCCGGGTTGTCGAATTGTTCGAAAAGGTTCTCATCCTCAAGGTTGGGTATCTCCGCAGCCTTCTTCACAATATCAAGCTGACCCCGCCGGTCGCTCCGCTCTTCAAGGGAAAAGCGGTACTGATCCCGGCCAAAACTCAAGGTTCTGAGGGTTTCGTTGATTTCCCTGAAACTTTCCCGGGCTTCTTCAATGGATTCATGTAAGCGGACAATGAAGTGGTCCTTGAATTCCCGTTCTGCGTCCCGCCGGGCCTGGGCGATTTTCTCCTGGTACTCTGGGAGTTCCGAGGTTTCAAGGCGGTTCAGTAAGCGATCCACTTCGGCGCTCTCAGAGGGTTCCACCGAAATGAGGGCGTTGAAATCCCGGTCATACCCCTGGACTAAGTTGTGGTACTCCCGCTGGAGGCTTTCAACCCTGCTCCTAAAGCCCTTGAGGGTCGCCTCGTAGGTCTCAGACAGCTCCTGGATGCTACTCTTACCGATCTTTTCCTTGGAGTATGTTTCACAGTTCCCCAACTCCGCCGGATGCGCTTCCCCAAAGGCACGAATGGCCTGTTCCCGCAGTTCCAAGGCAGAAGCAACGGCTTCAAGGGCCTTCTGGTAACTGGTAATAGTGTGATGCACCCCCCCAATGTTTTCACTATACTGGATGAGCCGCTTATCAGCCTCCTGGATTTGGAGGGACAGGGCCGCTTTCTTATCCTCAAGCTCCTTGAAACCCCTGGTGTCAATGGCGGCAAGCTCCTCCTCACTCTGGGCCAGATCCTCTTTGAGGGCCGCACTGGCCGCCACTGAGGGAAAGAGATGGGCAATTTCCAGGAGGGCGCGGTAGGCCCGGCGAAAGCGTTCTTCCCCTTCAGCGGCCCGCTGTTCCCGGAGCGCTGCATTGTCCCGTTCCCGCCTGAGCCGGTCCGCTTCCATGAGGAGGAATTCCTTCCGCTCTTTCCGGGCAGCCTGGCCCAGGTAATGACGGCGGTACACATCCTCCCTGATACGGGACGCGGTATGGCCTGAGTAGGTCATACACTCCTGGGTTATAGCCCGCTGAAAAGTCTTGAGGCTCCGTATGTCGGCGCACATCACATCCCCAATACTGTAGTCAATGTACATCCGGGCGTAGGGAGAAGTGGTCTTCACCAGTTCCGCCAGGGAGCCTTGCTTGGGCTTTGCCCCCCGCATCTTTTCCAGGTTAGGAAGGAACACCCCGGCAATCGAGCGGGGGAGACTGTCGTACAGTTCCAAAGCCCACTGGAACTTCCGGGGGTCCACCAGCAGGGCGAAGCGCAGGGTGTTGAGCCAGCCCTCCACCGCATCGGCCCAGTTCGGGTCAAGCACCTCCGCGGCATCTGCAAGGAAATGGGCCGCTATACCTTCGTCTTCCAAGGTGGAACGGAGGGTCGTCGGCCCTTCAGGATACCGGGGTATCCCCCGTTCCAGCTCCTCTAGTTCTGCGAGGGCTTCTTGCAGGGCCATACCGGCTTCGTTTTTTTGAGCCTGAGCCGCTTCCTTCTCAGCACGGCTGTTCCGCTCCCCCTCCTCAACTGCCTGTATATCCTTCTCGGGATTTTCCTCCAAGGGGCGATCCAGGAGCCGTTCACACTGGGAACGGAGCAGTTCGTATCGTTCAACCTGTTTTAGTTCCTTCTCAAGCTCCAATTTGAGCCGCCCAATCCGCTCCTCAACCCGCATATAGAGGAGATGAGCGTCATTGGCAGCCAGACTTGCCTCGGTTTCCTGCCGTTCATGGTCCCACTCAAACCGCTTCGCGCTGAGGGTGGCGATTTCCTTTTCCAGAAAAGCGGCCTTTGCCTCAGCGTCGGTAAGCTGCCGGGAAAGGGTACGCTGTTTCTGCTCCTCCATATCCCGTTCTATCTTGAGCTTCAAGTATTCCTGCTTGAGGATAAGCTCCAGGTAGTTCC
The DNA here is from genome assembly GCA_031288975.1 of Treponema sp. Taxonomy (GTDB): domain Bacteria; phylum Spirochaetota; class Spirochaetia; order Treponematales; family Breznakiellaceae; genus JAITNP01. The sequence goes on from JAITQK010000056.1 coordinate 16,334, forward strand.
GCCATTCCTTTGCCTTGGCGCTGATCTTCTTGAGGGCCTCGATCCGGAGCACTGCCCCACGGGCCTGCCGATCCGTCTCCTTGTAACTCTCCAGGTTCTCTTTCATAAGGGAGATATCCACCGGCCGGTCTTCCAGGATGTAATCGCATACAAATTTATCCACCGACACCAGGGGCGTAAAACTCACCGACCTGGTGAAGGCTTCGAGGTAGGGATTGTACTCCGCCATCCGCTTCCATACCCCCAGTTTGGCGGTGAACTCCCGGAGGTAGAGCTTCTTGGATTCATAGACCTGGGCGTTCCGCGCCACGATGAGGTCCCGGAACTGCCGGAAGAGGAGGGGCAGGTTCCCCTGGCCCCGGACTGCCACCGAGGGAAGGGGGATGCCGACGCCAATCCAAAAGTGTTCCGTGAGCCTGCCGTCGGTAAAAGCCTCCACACAGACTCCTGCGGAGAAGCCCGCCCCCACTTCAGGCCCTGAGAATTCCAGCATGATATGGGCCACCGCATCTTCCCTGAGATATTCGGTAGTATCGCTCCCCAGCTTGCACCGCACATACCCCACCAGGTCCCGGCCGCCTTTCCGGTCCCCTGCGGCAGCGTTAAACCGGGCCTTTCTGAGGTCCGCAGCCATAGCGTACTGGATCGCATCTACGATGGTGGACTTACCGGACCCATTATCCCCGCCGAGGAGGCATCGGTTCCCAATATCCATCACCTCATCCTCAAAATAATGCCATTCCACCAGGCGGATCCGTTCCAAGGTGATCATAGACGCTTTCCCTCCCAAAGTTCGTTGATTAGGTACCTACTCTACTGGAAACCCCGGATTTAGTCTGGGGTAACTGACCGTCGTTCCACAGGGGCAATGTTGATCTCCGTATGTTTTTCCAAAAAAAGATTGATCTTTGTTACTTCTTCCTCAACAAGGGTCCGTCCTTTGAGATGGTTCACATATTTTTGCAGAGAGTTATCCACCGGGGGCGTAACCATAGAAAACCCCGCCTCAAAGAGGGATGCGGTGCTTCGTACCCAGCGGACTTCAAGCTCCAACTCAAAGGGTTCAATCTCGGTTTCCGATTCAGGAGCTATCCACATGACGTACTTTTCATTAGGGTTTATCGCTACATAGGTTTTGCTGGCCATGCAGAAGCCCGTGTCGTTAATATCCCTCAGCAAGGCTTCACCCTCAAAGCCGTTAATACGGACACCGGCCAAGCACGCGTAACGGGCAACCCGGCGCTTTTCCGCGATCGCCGCTGCATCCGCATTGCTTCTCGTAACCGATTCTTGATTTTGAACACTCATACTGTTCTCCTATAAAATAAAAATAATAAAATTATGGATTTGCATTATTCAGAAGGCGGCATCAAATACCGTCCATCCGCAATCTTCTGAGCAATCCCCAGGGACTTCGCAATCTCCTTGCTGACCTTTTGCACATTCTCAACGCTTTCGTTGACCTCTTCAGAGATCCCTTTCAGACTTTCCACCGTTTTATATATGACACCGCTCCGCTTTTGAATCTCTCCTGAACCATTCCGCACTTGGTCTGTGGTCCCCTGCAAAGCGCTTAAGGCTTCCAATACACGGGTTCCGTTCTCCACCTGGGCCTCCACCGCGTTATTCACCGTCTCAAAAGATGATCCCATATCCGTTACTTCCTGGAACATACTCCCCATGGTCTTCACCGTCTCTACCGACGCTTCCTGAATGTTCCCTATCCCCACCCGCATCTTCTTGATCTCATTGGAGATGGACGCTGATTCCTTATCCGAAGACTCCGCCAATTTCCGAATTTCCCCGGCCACCACCGCAAATCCTCTCCCTGACTCTCCCGCGTGGGCCGCTTCTATGGCCGCGTTCATCGCCAGGATATTCGTCTGGGCCGCGATATTCACCAAGGTCGCGTTTGCTTCCTCAAGAAATACCGACTGGGCCGTGATGTGACTCAACTCCTCGGTGAGCCGGTCCAGCATCTTGCGTCCTGCCTTAGAGGAATTGCTGAGGGTATCGGTACTTTGGCGGGCCTGCTGCACAATGGACCGGACTGCTTCCGTATCCTTAACCATCTGTTCTATGGATTCCGAGGACAGGGCAATCGTATGGACCTGAGTTTCCACCGCCTCCTCCAGGGAATTGCTATGGCTGACAATATCCTCCACGGCTGCTGCGGTCTGGACCACTGACTCCAACTGAGCCTGACTCTTATGCTCCACTAAATCCACATCCCCAGTGATAACCACTAACCCCTCCGAAGAACTGGTGATGGCTTTTTTGAGGTTCTCGGCGATATTCAACTGCTTTCCCATCTGCTCAGAGTTCAGATCATGCATCTTCCGCTGTAAATTATCCTGGATGGTATTGAGGGCTTCCTGTAGTTCCCCAATTTCATCCCTGCGGTTTATCGCGATCTGAGTATCAAACTGCATATCTGCCAGGGCGTTGGCGACCTTCACAATTTCCATGATGGGCTTGGTAACATAGTTGACCACCAGGATAAACATGATGACCGCCGTAATAATCAGGAGTCCAAGACCGATGAGCAACATCCTAAAGAGGATGCGGTTGACTTCTGCAAACACCACCGATACCGGTGTCGTTGATACCAAGGTCCAGCCTACCACAGGAATCGATACGGAATAGATAAAAACCTCATTATCGAGGTGAACAAAGGAAGCGGAGGACAGAATACGCTGCCGGTACTGTTCAAGACCGAAGTCGGTAAAGAAATTCCGGTTCAAAATCGCCTTTGCATCAGGATGGGTAATATACAAGCCGGCGTTATTCAAGAAGAAGGTCTGCTGCTGAGGCAGGGCATTTTCACTCAGCAGTGCGTCAAGAAAATTAATGGAAATATCCTCTGCAACAACCCCCACATCCCGGCCTGAGTCATCATAAACATTCATTGATACGGAGGTAACGAGTTCGTAGGTTGCCACATCCAGATATGGTTCGGCGAAGGCAATCTGCCGCCCATTCTTCTTAGCATCAGTGAACCAAGCACGGATGGTATTATTCCAATCTGGCGCAGGCCGGAAATCGCTGTGGAAAATGGCGTACCCGCCTTGATTCCAGACCCCATTACCGGAACAATACACCAGAAGCAGATCGGGCCGGGTACTCGCCATGCGAATAAAATAGTGCCGAATTGTATCCTGAGTTTCCTCATCCACCGGTTCCTGGGCCATTAAAGGGGCGACCCCGATACCGACATACTGGATAAAGGACACCCAGGTATCAAATTTATAGGTTATGGTATCCCGCAAATGGTTCATGGTTGTACCCATGTTACTGATAATTTGTTTTTGCGCCATGGAGTACATATTGGTAAAAAAAACGATTCCTAATGTTAAGATGGCTGCTACTGGAACGATTATACAAATGGTGGTAAAGAAGAGGGCAAAAGAAGACTTTTTAGAACCTTTTAACATATCGCCTCCGTGATTTACTAATATCAGTTCAGCATTATAGTACCATGCAGTGCAAAAAGCTGTCAAGCACCAGCATGAGGAGATCTAGCGGGTCAAAACGCGGTTTCCAAAGCGGCTCTTTATGGAATCCCGGATGGCGGGGTTGAGAGCGCTGCACTTGTAAAACACGTAATTCCCGATGTTCGTGAGGTTTGAAGGAAAGGTAACAGCGGTCAAGTGGGTACAGCCGCTCAAGGCGTAATTCCCAATATGGGTAACCCGGTCGGGAAGCACGATATTGGTAAGGCTGGTACAGCCGCTCAGGGCGTAATCTCCGATGCTGGTAATAGTGTCGGGGAAGCTAACCTCGGCAAGACTGATACAGTTGTCAAAAGCATAATCCCCAATGCTGATGAGGCTACGGGGAAGCGTGATGGCCGTCAGGCCCGTACAGTTGTAAAAAGCGGAATCCCCGATGCGGGTGACCTGGTGAGGGATATTAAGCTCTATAAGGTTCGTACATCCCCAAAAAGCGCCATCTCCGATAACGGTAAGCTTTGAGGGAAGGGTGATATTCGTAAGGTTGGTACAGTCGTGAAAAACGGAATCCTCGATGGTGGTCATATCTGAGGAAAGGGTGATGGATTTAAGGCGGGTACAGCCCCAAAAGGCGTTTGATTTGATGGTGGTAATCTTGGTGGGTATACTGATGGCGATAAGGCTCGTACAGCCGGCAAAGGCGTAATCCCCCACCGCCTTTACCGCAAGACCGTCTATGGTCTCAGGAAGAGTAACCCTAAAGGCTGTGCCGAGGTACTTAATAATGGTACAGGAAATTCCCTCCTCCTCTATTTGGGTCTTAAATTCGTTCACTTTGTCCCCCCATTTAGTTAGTGTCTCGTACCGAGTCTATACTACTATCGGAACGAGCAGGATGTCAAGCGCTAAAAAACATCATCCCCAAAGCGCTTGCGTAGTACCGCACGGGTGGTGGGGCTGAGATGCTCGCAGTCGTGAAAGGCGTGAGGCCCGACATGGTTCAACTCATCGGGGAGGTTTATGGCGACTAACTGGGAACAGTGGGAAAAGGCGTAATCCCCGATGGTGACCAGGTGCTCAGGAAGTATGATAGTGGCTAGGGAGGAGCAGTGGGAAAAGGCATAATCCCCGATAGCGGCAACCCGGTTAGGAATAGTGATAGTGGACAGGCTGGTACAGTGGGAAAAGGCGTATTGATTGAGGCTGATAAGGGTATTGGGGAGGGTGGCGAAACGCAGGCTCGTACAGCGGGCAAAGGTGCCTAATCCGATGCGGGTAATGCTGTTGGGGAGGGTGATGCTGGTCAAACCGGTACAGCCGTACAAAAGGCACTCCCCGGTGCTGGTAAGGCCGGCGGGAAGGGTGAGGGCGGCCAGGCGTATACAGTTGTTAAAGGCCCGCTCGCCGATGTGGGTGATATGCTTGGGCAGAGAAATGGCGTGCAGGCTCTCACAGTCGGCAAACGCCCAATCACCGATGCTGGTAAGGGTCTCAGGGATAGTAATGGCCGACAGGCTGGTACAGTGGCTGAATGCCTTATTTTCGATGGTGATAAGCCCATAGGGGAGGGTGATAGAGGCCAGGCGGGAGTTGGCAAAGGATTGTTCACCGAGGGCGCTTACCGGAAGACCCGCTAGGGTTTCAGGGACAATAAGCGTGGTTTCGTCCCCTGCGTACTTGTTAATCGTTATGGTGGTGGCAGTTTTAGTCTTATTCACCTCGGTAACAAAATCATCTGCGACAGGCTGTTTCATCATCAATACCTCTTAGTATGAAAAAATATAGGGAAAGCTTGGACCAGGGTCAAGCGGAATCTTCACTCTTCAGTCCCCTCATCCTCTGCACTCCCCCGGCCCTTGGACGACACTGCTGCCAGCAGCTCATTGATGCTGTCCCGGTCCACACTGATCGCCAGACTAGGATAGAGCAGGATGATGCCCTCCATATCTGCATGTTCTGAAGGCGCCTCAATGAGTTTGTAGGTCTGGAGACGCCGCAACAGTTCTTTTAACTTGGTCTTCTTTAACGCATCATCCACCATGGCGTTGTACCGGTGCACAAAATCCAGGATCGTTACGGTGGGAAAGGCGGCAAGGGAAAGCTCGGCTCGCTTTTCTTCATAGAGCAGCCGCAACACCAGGAGGGCACAGGTTTCTTCCCGGCCCAGGCGCAGCCGAATATCCCCGCCCCCCTTGAAAGCGATGACTCCCAGGGCCTCATCCTTGACAAGACCGGCGTCCATGCAGGAAAACCAGGCGTCGTATAGGGGCATGTTCCGAATCGTAAAGTCGTAGAGTTCCTCTTCTTTCTGAATACCCCGGATGATGAAGGTTTTGGCCAGCAAAGTACGGAGGCTCACCTGAAAAATATCGAATTCGTCCTCGGTGAGTTCTGCTATTCGGGAAATATCCGCTATGTCGCTTTTCATCGTTTCCTCCGCAAGATGAGATCAGGAACAATATAACCTGCACATTCGACCGCGTCATCACCAGGAAGCCTCGGGGACGTTCCAGCGGCCTTCGTTTTTGTATGGTGAGATGCCTCGATATGATAGGTGAAATTCTGGAACCGGGAATCGGCGTACAGCACACTGTATACAAAACGCACAAAGGAATCTTCGTTCCGCACCAGGTCCTGGGAACTGAGGAGCCGTTCCCGTCCCCCCTGTTGGTCAAGCCAGGCGCTTATCTTTGCCGGGCTTAGTTGGCGTTCCAGGCGGAGCCGATAGGCCGCCTCTTCCAATCTCAGCGCTTCCTGGTCCACCACTGCCAGGGGGGTCCCCTTGAGCCGGGCCGCCTCCCGTTTAGCCCGGTGGTAGAGCGACTCAGGGGCAAAGGTACGGATCCGGAAAAGCCGGTGGTGATCATTTAAAAAATCCCGGTCTTTGTAAATCTCCCGGACCAGGTTGCCGAGTTTTCCCGCAATAGTAGAATCCGGTTCCAAGAGGGTCTTGACCCGTTCGATACTGGCCTTGGCATAGAGCATGTTCCGGCGGTCTATATCCTCAAGAAGGGGGTCCACTGCCCGCAGGGTATCCCGGATTTCTTCCAGCATGGTTTCAAGCCGCCTGCGGCTCTCGGTTATGGCCACGGAATTGAGGCGGGAGAGCTTACGGGCGCTGTCGTTGAACCAAGTCTCATCGGAGAGGAGTTCCCCCACCTTTTTGATGATCTTTGGCCGGTACCGGGAGAGGTTATCCGAGGTTTTGAGCCGCTTATAGGCCCCATCGAGGATGTCGTTGGCGTAGAGATCGTAGTGTAGGTGGAGGATGCCGCTGATACCTGCAGTGGCCGCCTCGGTGCTGAACCGGTCGTAGTGCCCCTTGATGCTCTGAGATAGGACTTTAAGGGAATCGATCAGGGCGGTGGTGGCGCTATGGGCATTGAGCACCGCGTAGTGGCCGTTCTCCGCCACTGCATCTCCGCAGAGCAAAGAGTAGATAGCCACTACGTGGCTTTCGTATTCGGTTTTAAGCCCCTCTTCCACCCGTGCCAGGGCTTCGAAAAAGGGCCGGGAGTAGGGGGTGATGTTGATCACCCTGCTGTAATCCTGGAGGGTTTCCTCCCCAAGCCATCCTGCGCTGATGAGTCTCCGCAAAAACCGGCTTGCCAGGTTCCGATCCGCGCTGCCAGCATCGGCCCCTGCCGGTTCCTCATCCACAAGGGTATCTGCGGCATCATCGTCTTCCAGAAGGGAATCCCGGTGCCGTCCCAGATAGTCCATATAGCAGCGTATCACCTGTTCCCGTTCAAGGAACCGGGAATTTTCCTGAAACAGCCGGAAATAGAGGACCAGCAGGGCCGCATAATGTTCACGGTTGGGACTTGCCAAGGGAGAGAAGAAGTTTTCAGGTAAGGTAGCAAAGACCCCAGAGGTAGCAGGCATGATATTAGGCTAGAAAAAGAAACACCCTTTGTCAAGTATGTTCTTAACAAAACTATCAATCCAAGGCAAGGTATACAAATATTAATATATTTTCATTTATTAGCTCAAAAATCACAACAAATACTCCGAATTTTGTTTATATTATTTAGAAACATATTTCTGGACGCATAAAAGGGGTGACCATCATGGAACAAGATTTCATAGAACAAATGAACAAGTCGCTGCTCGATCTCAAAATGGAGATCATCTCGAAGCTGATCGTCAGTAATGAAGATTTTAAGAAGATTGTGGAGGGTATGGACCCTAAGGATCTGGTGGATACGGCTGCAGATGATATTGACCGCAAGATGATCGAAGCCATTGGTTCTCAGGAACTGAAACGGCTCAAGTTGATCGAGTCCGCCTTGACCCGGATCCAGCAGGGAAAATACGGCCTTTGTATGAAATGCGGCAAACGCATACCCCAGGCCCGGCTGGAGGCGATTCCCTATGCGCTTATGTGTATCAACTGCAAAACCGCTGAAGAACGACGAAACCGTTAGCCGCTTACAGGGCTTCCCTGGTCCAGACACCGGGACTACCTGCAAAAAGGACCGTCTCAGTATAGCCCGCAGCCAGCAAGGTTTTGCGGGCATCTTCATAGTGGCCATCAACATCGCGGGCTTGATGGGCATCGGCGTTGATCATGACCGGTACGTGCTTCTCTTTAAGGAGCCGCAGCAGCGCCAGAGAGGGGTAGGTGTCCTTGGTGATTAAACGGTTCAGCCCACCGGTATTCACTTCGACGACAAAAGGTGATTGCCCGCGGGCCTCGGCAATGAGCGTGGCGATTCCTGCAATCCGGCGGCGATACGACTCCCCTTCTATAGGGAACCATTGCTCTTGGCTATTGTTCTTCTTGACCAGATCCAGATGTCCCAGGATATCGAAGCCCCCGGCCTGGATCATACCTTCTACCGCATCCCAATAGGCATGCATCAGGGCCTCGCCGTCCCCGGCAAACCCTTCCCGGATACCGGTCTCGAATTCCTCGCGATCCCCGTCCACGGTAAAGGGGGCGCCCCGAGGAGGCACCACATAATGCACCGAACCAATGAGGTAATCAAGCCCAAGTGCATGGAGGTCCTGGTCCGCCGGTCCCATGAGGCCCTGGATATAATCAACTTCAAGACCGAGAAAAACCTGGAGCCTCCCGGTCCAGCGGCAGCGGGCCGCCCGGACTGCATCAAGGTATGCTGCTACACGGTCCTCCTGGAGATGCCAATCCGATTGGAAACCGGTTTTCTGGCGTATAGGCCCATGGGAACTGAAACCAATGGAAACCAGCCCCTTCTCGTAGGCGCTGCGGCAGATGGTTTCAATATCGTCCTTCCCATCGCAGAAGATCGAATGGGTATGGAGACAGGAATACTTCATTATGCTAATATACTCAATCTGAAGGGTAATATGGAGGTACGCTCATGGCATCAGCCGCGTTAGTCCAAAGACCGGATGCATACTCTTATACCTACACCGATTACCTGGGATGGAATGAGGATGCACGGATTGAAATTATTGGTGGGGCAGTCTCTATGATGGCTGCACCATCGACCATCCACCAATGGGTTGTTGGGGAACTGTTTGGTCAGTTACGGGATTTTTTGAAAAAAAAGCCCTGCCGTGTATTTGTCGCGCCCTTTGCAGTCCGGCTGTTTCCCCAGGCGAATCTGAGGGATGATACGGTGGTAGAGCCGGATATTGTGGTGGTCTGTGACCGTTCCAAGCTGGATGAACGGGGCTGTAATGGGGCGCCCAACCTGATCATGGAGGTGCTCTCCCCCTCAAACCACGAGTACGATGAGCAGGTGAAGTTTTGGCAATACCTCAGCGCAGGAGTACAGGAATACTGGATAGTGGACCCCCAGAAAAAAGTAGTCCAGGTCAATATTCTGGAGCGGGGCTATTATCACACGACGATGTACGATGAACATGCACAGGTCCCGGTTACTGTTCTGCCTGGGTGCTTTATCACCCTGACCGATGTATTCACATTCAGCCCGGTGTAAAACTCCAAAACAGCTTTTACTTACGCTTCGACACGTTCAGCGACCGAAGCGTTTTGAAACAGGTTCATTTCCTATATAGATTTACTGATGCTCCAGCACGCACCGTATCGCCGCCTCAAGGCGCTTGTCCGTGCCGGCCTCCAGCGCGTCATAGTCAAAGTCCACCGGAATATCCGGCGGGAAGCCTTTCCCTTCGTAGATGTTCCCGTCAAGGTATTTTAACTGCACCGAAGGGGTGAAGACGAGTTCCAGAAGCGGCGCGGTGAACTGGCCGCCATTATACTCACGATTGCCCGTGAGGCCGCCCTGCGCCCCGTAGGTCGTCCCTCCCACCACATAACCGTTGGGCAGGCTGGCCACTATCATCGCACTCAGTTCCGAGCAGGAGACGGAAAGTTTGTTGACCAGCGCCACAACGGGAACCGTCAGTTCTATGCCGTCCGGCGCGGGAAATATTTTCTGAGAAAACCACGGGCTGTAGTCCAGCCGGTTATCTCCCAATTTGGAACGGTTATAGGTAAAGGTATGTTCCCGTGTTATCATCCTGCCCCAAATCCAGGATAAATCCACAGCGTAACCGCCGCCGTTGCCCCGCAAATCGACGATAACGCCTTTGACATCGGGGCTTTTTAAGTCCGCGAAAAACTGGAGCGTCTTGTTCCGCACAATCCGCATTTCCAGCGCCAGACGCAAAGTCTCGTCAGTAAAGGCGGGGTCGGCCAGCAGTTCCTCGTCGCTTTTCCCCGCGGTATTGCCGGTGTCTATTTGCGCGTAAATGCCCTCGGCTTCGTAATAGTCGTAGTACCCATTTATGTCGTAATAATCGAAATTGGTAAACTGAAAGTAAAGGATACATCCGCCTGAAACCGGAAGGCTGCCTGTTGACATGGCGAAATTACTGAAGTCAACGCCGTCATAATCACTGATAGCGGCTTTAGCATAAGTACCGCTGTTGCCGATAAAGCGGGATTCGACCGCCGCCCCGAGTTTGGGATTCCTGGAAAAGCGTTCCGCATAATAATCGGAGCGCATGTAGGAGGGCGACCTTTCCAGTATCGACGTATCCCTGCCGGAGTCAAGGTATTCATACAGATCAAGACCGTGTTCCCGGTAATACCGCGCCGCCCACGGGTTCAGTTGCTTCGTATTTCCGTTCAAATCGTATATAACCAAATAATAGTGCCCATCCACCAGGTCTTTCGTAATATCCTGGAAGTAGCGGTAGGCTGTCTGGAAATCCGCCTCGCTGGTAACATCAAGGGCGGCAAATTTGCCCTGATAGTCGTCGTATACCTTGTCCCAATCGGTGGGGTCTATGCTCCAAAACAGGTAGTTATTGTTCATCCCCGTCCAGTAGCTTTCAAACACACTAGCCCAGGTGATCGCGCTTGGGTCCGTATTCGCCCCCGCCCTGATGTAATCTTCAGGACGGTCAAGGTTGACCACAGCGCGGCACGAAAGACAGCACAGCGCGGCAAGTATAGCAGCGTATCGTATAATCTTTTTCATTTTTTTCCTCCTCGAAAAACAGAAAATACATTGGCGTTGAACCGCACCCCTGCCTGTATCGTGATGGTGTCGTTTATGCGAGGCACTTTTTGGCGCATATAGTCCTTTTGCATATCGGTTAAGCCGTAATTAAAGCGGCCTTCCATATAAAACGTACAGACCGGAAGGGCGTACTGCACCCCAATGCCCGCCAGAAGACCTGCCTCAAAGCGCATGTCCCGCTCTTTGTCCCAGGGAACCTTCTCGTCGTAGGACTCGTAATAAATCGCGTCCAGGTCGTAGGGATTTGCCGAAACAGCGAGTACGGTTCCCTTTATATGGCTGTCCGCCCAAAGACCGATGTAGCCGCC
>JAITQK010000063.1 GCA_031288975.1 Treponema sp.
TTATATCATTTGTGCGAACCATTCATAGCGGATATTTCGAATATTAAAATTCATTGCAACTCATTAAACAGGTTCAGCGTTACACCGAGGTATCCCCGTGAATTAACATTAACGGATCAAGATGCACAGAACGCCATTGACTACGCGAAAATAGTGTTTGAGTTTATCAAGACCCGGTTTTCTAAACAAGCCGGTTCAATGAAAACAGAACCACCCCATTTTCCCTGTTGACGGCGATCTTCGCGCTCACTTTGACATCACCTTGTCCAGGTATTCCCCGGTAAATCCTTTGTTGTCGCTGACAAGTTAAAGAAAAATATCCTTAAAAATGTAAATTTTTGCTTGACAATGTGTATCAATTATGGTACGGTATTTACAATAGCCGAGAAAATCATACAGGAATTTTGTTTTATCAGGAGGGTTGGCTAATGAACAATAGCGCGATTGGTAGTAGTTTTGAAAGTTTTCTTGAAGAAGAAGACATAAAAGAAGACGTGGAAACTAACGCTGTTAAGAGAGTTATAGCGTTACAAATGCAAGAAAACCTGAGACGGGAAAATCTCACAAAGACCGAATTAGCCGTGCGACTTGAAACTTCTTGTGCGGCAATTGATCGCTTACTTGATCCCTATAATGAATCAATAACATTATTAACGTTAAAGAAGGCAGCATCAATTATGGGGAAAAAAATCAAATTTGAACTTGTTTAGTTATAAACTCACCTTACGCACGAGAAGAAGACAGTCCGCAGATTACGCAGATTTCCGCCAAGAAATCTTGTCTTATCCGCGAAAATCAGCGAAATCCGCGGACCCTTTTCTTCGTTTTTTGTAGTCATGCGTAACATGAGTTATGATATCACAGCAATGCCCGGTTTTTGAAATTGAGCATTGCTGAATCTGTGGCAGCAAAGTATACCGCTTATTGGCACGGTATACTTTGCTGGTTACCGCCAAATAATTTCAGGGTAAAGATTGACGCCCAAGGTTATCCAACCCAAGTCGCTTGCTGACATGGAAGAATAACCGGTGTCCCTTACCAAGCCCAGGTTATCCAACCCAAGGACGCCTTCCGATGTTTCGCCTTTTTTCGTACGGATAAGTTCATAACCACCGCTTATGCTGAAAGAAATCCCGGCTAAACGCGGCGGACTGTATGCCACAGAAAGCTCCACGAGACCGCCCATGCCCTGCATGATATCGAAGTACTGCCGCAGGTACATAAAGTGGCAGTCAATAGTTTCTACATGGACATAAGGGTAATAACTTGCCTTGAGCTTAAAAGAAAGCCACTCTGTAGGCGCAAAAACCGTATCAAGGCTTATCTGCGGGAACCAGACCAACTCTTCGTAGGTAATAACCGTGTCGGATACTTTCTGATGAGGCAGGCTGTCGCTGAATTCCTCACCGTAGTAGGGATACTGTACGTAGCCATCCGCCGCAGTCCACTGCCGGTTACGCAATAAAAATCCTGCGGAAGGAGAAAGTGTCCACTTGCCGCCTACTGAAAAGTCGTAGCCGATTCTGCCTAACACTTCCAGATGTTTGTCGAAGTAGGAGTCGTGCTCCCCATATTGCGTTTTTGTCCCCGATAAATCCCAATCGGTATCGCGGGTTGTGCCGCTTTTGACCGGGGCGGAGGTAAGCAGATCCAGGCTCACAAAGAGATTGTTCCAGGCGAATTTCCCCGCAAGGTTAAGGTAAGGCACGCCGTATTCGTCCCAGTCTATCTGGGTGATTTTTTTGTCACCCTGATAGACGTACTCTTTCATGCCGCCCAGGAAGACGCCTGCAATAACGTCAAGGCTTCCCGAAAAAAGCGATGCGGCAGGGGCAGGTGCATTGTCTTGAGAGAAGGCCGGACGCACCGCGAAAAAAAGCACGAAAAAAGAAACAAAGAACCACTTGAAATTGTGCTTGCTCATTTAAAACCTCCTGTTATTCGCCGTAAGTGGGGCGGTCGAGTCCTATCCGGCATTTTAGTTCACCGGTGCTGCCTGTTTTTTCTATAAGCCTGTTGCCAATCCACCAGTCAATATGTCCTTCTGAGTATCCCCAACTACCAGTAAAAGAAGTGTCCATGTACAGTGCATTGTACTGTTTTGGATTTTTAACTTTCCACAGCCATGACTGTTTAAATATTACAGTGGTACGGGAGATTGCGGGAGCATCTGCCAGATATCCATCATGAACATGGAACCACGTACTCGTATCTACAATTTGCGGACGCCCCTGTAGTTTGTATTCCCATATTGCATTATCCACATTGCCTTCGCCTACCCTGTTTTCGATTGCCAGATCCGGTAAATACGCGGTAGAACTTACGTTTTTTTCAAAACCAGCCTTTACCGTAGGAACACCTTTTATATCAACCGATCCTGATAACGAAAAACCTGTAGAAACAGATGTGGCGGTGCTTCCCATGCTTGTTACCGGCGCAGGATTATGAATAGTTACAATGGTGCTGTCCAGTATGCTTTCTTTTATAATTATATTACTTTCTTTGATGCCTGACCTAACGTAGTCCATGTTGTGGTCTGGTATGCTTTCGTCTATACTTGTTTTGGAGCGTTCTAACGTAACGTGGATGGACTGCGCTTGATCACTGTCGTCACTGCCAAGGTACTTATACTGCACTCCGGTAAGATGGTGGCTTGATTTTGTATACGTCATATAGCCCCAACGTGCCAATGGACCCGGGGTCCCACCGTAATTAGCCTCCGTATAACTCGATCCGTTTGCAATACGGATTTCGTTATCAACAAGATAATGGTCGGTCTTGCTTACCCGGTCATAGACCGCATAGATTGTATAGTTTTCGGTTACTCTAAGGCTCACCCACCTACTGGTACCCCCTTCAGTCCTTGCCTCTACCGTCCGTTCTATCGTTACTTCCTGTGGCTGGATATCACTCCCGGTTGCGGTCATGGCAGCCAGCGGCGGCTGGACACCTGCACTGTCCAGCAATGCCTGCTTTCTTTGGATAGTACCGGCGCGCCTACCTGGGCGTTTGTGTTGATAAATTCTATGATGCCGTCCATAAGCGATCCATATTGTTCCGCCGTAAGGGATTCCGTGTTTGGGATAATCTCTTCTCTGGTTGTTTCTCCAGGCGCTGTCCCGTCAGGGATTTTGTTAATATACTCCTCTTCTTCGGAGGCCAGATCCCCTGTGTGAATTGTGAATGACAACCACGCGGGTGCGGTTGTCCACGGTCCGGGTCTTTTGCAAGAACCGGCTTTCAAAGTAGGGTAGGAAGTCTGCTGGCAGGCGCAAACCCACAAATGCCGCAGGCACGCTCGTGGTACGACCCTCCACGTTCCCCAAAACATCCGCTGCATCCGCGCTTTCTTCCAAAGAAAGAGAACAGCCCACGGCCGCAAGAGTGATGATTGCCATCAACGCCAGGGCGATTGCCGGCGTTCCCCAAAAACGAAATCTTTTGTTTTTCATGTGAAAAACTCCTTATAAAATAATACTCTAAATTTAGAGTTGTTATCAATTATAAACACACTCTAGTTTTAGAGTCAAGTATAATGGAGCGAGAAACTGAAAAAATTTTGGAAAATATTCGTTCAAAAAGACTGGAGAAAAAGGTTTCCCTCTTAAATTTAGCCAATAATGTAGGTATTTCTCATAGTCATTTATATTATATAGAAAGTAAACGGGTTATACCGTCTATTGATGTTGTTGTAAAAATCGCAAAGTCCTTAGATCTTGGGCTGCAAGACTTTTTAGAATAAATTTATCGCCTTTGGGGACATCCCCCAATATCTCAGGGCACCGGCATTTACTTTTATTTGCGAACCTCAGAAGCGATATCCATGATATATAAAGCAAGCCCAGATTCAATCACGAAGTGCAACGCTCCTGTTGACACGCTCCTTGACATTTTTTCATAGAAGCAGTATATTAATTAGAGCTTGTCGCGGTGATGAACACCGCTGGGTAAAACCTGAAGGTTCACGCGAATCAGTATAGATATCGCTTAATTTGGGTGTTTTCACACCTACTCAATCTTTATGTATGAAACATAAATCGAAAGGCAGAAGCCTGTTCATGGGAACAGGTTTTTTGTATTTTTATGTATTTTATGGAGGAACTATGATGAGAAGAACCTTGAGGGCACTCTGTGCCGCGACGCTGATAACCATGATCGCCTTGAATGCCTTTGCTGGAGGCGGAAAAGAGAAATCCCTGGCAGCCTCAAAGTCAAGCACCGCGCTGACCTTGGCTATCGGCGGTGAGCCTGATGAGGGTTTTGATCCCTGTACTGGCTGGGGACGTTACGGATCCCCGCTGTTCCAGAGCACCCTCCTGGAATTTGACCAGGACATGAACTTCGCCAATGATTTGGCCAGCAGCTATTCCCTGAGCCCCGATGGCCTTACCTGGACCTTTGATATCCGCTCAGACGCCCAATTCACCGATGGAAAACCGGTAAGCGCCTCAGATGTGGCGTTTACCTTTAACACCGCAAAAAAAACCGACAGCGAAGTTGATCTGACCCGGATGAAGGAAGCGCGGGCAGTGAGCAGTACCAGAGTTGAATTCCTGATGAACTCCCCTATGTCGGCGTTTATCAATGTCGCGGCAACGCTGGGTATTGTGCCTGAACACGTCTACTCACCAAATTATGGCCAGTCCCCTATCGGCTCAGGGCCTTACAAGTTCGTGCAATGGGATAAGGGACAGCAGTTAATCGTTGAGCGAAACGAGGGGTATTACGGCATGAAACCGGCCTTTGAAAAGCTCACCCTGCTCTTTCTTGATGAAGATGGCGCCTTCGCTGCAGTACAGTCAGGGCTTGCGGATATTGCCATGACGACTCCTATGCTGGTACGGGAGATGAAGGGCTATTCCCTCTTACGGGCCAAGAGTGTGGACAACCGGGGGGTGAGTCTTCCCGCGACCAAGCCGGGAACCTTGAGCGCTGACGGGCTTCCGGTGGGTAACGAGGTTACCAGCGATATCGCCATTAGAAAGGCGGTGATCTACGGTATTGATCGCATGGCCATAGTACGGGACGCCCTTTCCGGGTACGGCACCATTGCCTATTCGGTCTGCGATAACCTCCCCTGGTGGAACCCTGAAACCAGGATCGTTGACAATGACAGTGCTGGACAGCAAGCGGCCCTTGAAGCTGCCGGCTGGATCGACACCAACGGGGATGGAATCCGTGAAAAAGACGGGCTGCGGGCTTCTTTCAACCTTATATACCCGGCAGGTGATTCGGTACGACAGGCCATTGCGCTGGCCTTTGCCCAGCAGGTCCGTAGACTCGGCATAGAGGTGCTGCCTCAAGGGGGAAGCTGGGATGACATAGGCCGGAAGATGTATGCTGATCCGGTGATGTTCGGGTGGGGAAGCCATAGCCCCATGGAGGCATACAACCTGTTCTACGGAAAACTCGCCACCACCGGATATAATAACGTAACCAACATGGTGAACCCTGTGGTGGACCGGTATCTGGATGCCGCCCTTGCGGCCTTAAGCGCGGAAGCGGCCAATGATAACTGGAGAAAAGCCCAGTGGGACGGTACCACCGGTTTTTCGAGCCTGGGAGATGCCACCTGGTGCTGGATTGCAGACATCGAACACCTCTACTATGTCCGGGATAACCTTGATACCGGACATCAGCGGATACATCCCCACGGCCACGGTTTCCCGGTGATTTCAAATGTCAAGGAATGGAAATTCAAGTGATAACCCCATGATACGAATAGCCCGGTATGCGCTTAAAGCCCTCCTCCTGTTTATCGCCGTGAGCATCGTCGCGTTTACCCTGATGAAGCTGTCGCCTATTGATCCGGTACAGGCATATATTGGCGCGGATGCGTCGGTCTCGCCGGAACAGCGGGCACGGATCGCCGAACGCTGGGGCATAGGTCAATCCCCGGTTGTCCAGTACCTCAAATGGTTTTCCGCGCTCTGGCATGGAGACTTCGGTACTTCAATCATCTTCCGGCAGCCGGTGATTGGCGTTATCCGCGAGCGGGCTATAGCCTCTCTGTCGCTTATGGGTGTTTCCTGGCTTTTTTCAGGGCTTCTGGGTTTCCTCCTCGGCGTCCTGGCCGGGGCGTATCATAATAAATGGCCTGATAAGCTGGTTAAACTCTGGTGTCTCACCCTGTCCAGCACCCCAACCTTCTGGCTGGGCCTCGTATTGCTGATCCTCTTTTCCATAAAGTGGGGCATCTTGCCCCTGGGACTATCCGCTCCGGCGGGAAAACTCGCCGCTGAGGTAAGCCTGGCTGAACGTATCCGGCATATAATACTGCCAGCCCTCACCCTCTCGCTGATTGGGGTTTCGTCTATTGCTATGCACACGAGGCAAAAACTCGCCGAAGTCCTGGAATCGGATTATGTGCTCTATGCTGTCGCACGAGGTGAAAAAAAGTGGACGGTTATCCGTCGCCACGGGTTGCGTAATATTGCCCTTCCCGCTCTAACCCTCCAATTTACTTCTTTTGCCGAACTCTTCGGGGGATCGGTACTGGCGGAACAGGTTTTTGCCTACCCAGGACTGGGACGTACTGCGGTCCGGGCGGGTATCCAGAGCGATATGCCCCTCCTTTTGGGGATCACTCTCTTTTCAGCGCTTTTTGTCTTTGCAGGCAACAGCATAGCTGATGTCTTGTATCATACCTTGAATCCCCAGATACGGAGGCCAGGTCATGACTGAAACCAAGGCGGCATTCTGGAGGGGGTTCTCGTTTCGGGCACTCTTTTCACGCCGGGTACGGACTATCGCGTTCGTGATCTTCTGTATGATCTTCCTGACGGTGATAGGGATGATTGGTTTTTTCATACCTTCCACCACTTATGAGGTGGACTTTCAGGCAAAAAACCGTATGCCCGAAGCAGCGCATCTCTTTGGCACCGACTGGCTGGGCCGAGACATGTTTGCCCGGACCTTGAAGGGCCTTTCCACCAGTATCATAGTCGGTGCAAGTGCGTCGGTGGTCAGCACGATCCTGGCGCTTGTCTTCGGGGTCGCGGCAGCAACCCTGGGCAAGAAGATAGACGGGGTGGTAACCTGGTTTGTCGATCTCTTCCTCAGCGTACCACACCTCATCCTCTTGATCCTCATTTCGATTGCCTTGGGAAAAGGCTTCTTCGGTGTACTCATTGGTGTTGCAGCCACCCACTGGACCAGCCTGACCAGGATCATTCGCGCCGAAGTACTGGACCTGAAAAACCGGCCCTACATCGCTGCGGCCAAGGCCCTGGGCAAGGGACCGCTCTGGATTGGCATGAAACATATCCTACCTCACGTCGTACCCCAGTTTATCGTTGCCCTCATCCTCCTCTTCCCCCATGCGATACTCCATGAAGCCTCCATTACGTTTCTCGGGTTCGGCCTCCCGCCGGAACAGCCGGCCATCGGCGTAATCCTTTCGGAGTCCATGAAGTATCTCAGCGCCGGGATGTGGCATCTTGCGGTATTTCCCGGGCTGTCCCTGCTGGTGGTGGTCCTCCTCTTTGACGCACTTGGCGAGAACCTGCGGCTCCTCCTGAATCCAGGAACCGCGCATAATTAAAGGATTACCCTATGGATACAAGCTACGCAATTGAGGCCCCCATCCTTTTGGTTACCGATCTGGCGATACACTTCCTGCGCTACGAAGGGACCTTTGAGCGGCAGAAGCTTGAGGTCATTTCCGCCCTGGCAGTGGAAATCAAGGCTAGGGAAGTCGTTGCAGTGGTCGGGTCCTCTGGCTCGGGCAAGAGTCTCCTTGCCCATGCCATTTTGGGTATATTGCCTGCCAACGCAACGGTTTCTGGCGACCTGTACTATTGCGGGCAGCGGCTCTCCCCTGCACGGATTGCCGCGCTTCGGGGCAGTGAGATAGCCCTGGTTCCCCAGTCGGTCAGTTTCCTCGACCCCCTGATGAAGGTGGGGAAGCAGGTCATGGGAGTACATCGCCGCTCTGAGGATGTTGCGGCGGTCTTTAAACGCTATAATCTGGCCCCACAGGTGATGGACCAGTACCCCTTTGAGCTTTCAGGAGGCATGGCTCGCCGGGTATTGGTTGCGGCGGCGGTGATCATGGGGGCAAAGCTCATCATAGCAGACGAACCAACTCCGGGCCTTTCAGAAGCCCTGGCGCGGGAGGCATTATCCCACCTGCGGGAATTGGCAGATGCCGGCGCCGGGGTGATGCTCATCACCCATGACCTATTAATGGCCCTGGAGGTCTCGGATAAGATAGCGATATTCTACGCGGGAATGACCGTAGAAACCGCCTGCAAGGAAGACTTTCAAGCTGACGGGCAGCGTCTGCGGCACCCCTACACCAAAGCGCTTTGGCGGGCACTTCCCCAAAACGAATTCGTCCCCCTTCCAGGGACGCAACCCTACTCAGGAAAGATTTCAGCTTCCTGCGCCTTTTACCCGCGCTGCACACTACGGACGGATGCCTGTCTGCACCCGATTCCCCTGCGGGAGCTGCGGGGCGGAACCGTGAGGTGTATCCATGCGACTTGAAGCGAAAAACCTTGGATTCAGATACGGCGATGGTCCGTGGATATTCAGAGGCGTCAATCTTTCCTTTGAAACTGGAAAACGGATCGCCCTTCTGGGGGACAGTGGAATCGGCAAGTCAACCTTGGCTAAAGTCCTTGCCCGCTACGAGCAGCCTGTCGAAGGAACGGTACGCATGGACGGCGCGGCCTTTGGTAAAGGCTATAATCCGGTCCAGTTGATCCTGCAACACCCTGAAACAGCGGTTAATCCGCGCTTTAAGATGCGGGATGTGCTGAACGAAGGCTACACCCCCGATGATGCCCTGCTGAATCGCCTTGGGATCGAAGGGGCCTGGCTTGAACGCTACCCCCAGGAACTTTCCGGCGGAGAGCTGCAACGGTTTTGCATTGCCCGTGCCCTTGGTCCTCAAACCCGTTTCATTATAGCCGATGAAATGAGCGCCATGTTCGACCTCATTACCCAGGCGCAGATATGGGATAGTCTGTTACGAGAGACCCAAGGGCGGGATATTGGCCTTATTGCCATAACCCACGACCACGAACTGGGCAAGCGGATTTGCGGGGAATTCCTCATGATGGAAGAACTATATCCGCAAGCCCTCACTCCCTGCTACCAGTAGGCTACAATCGGTGCCTTTTTCTGGTAAATTTACTTGATCTAGTGTATATTGTAATCCAATGTCAACAGGTTAAGAAGAATATCAACCACAAAGTATCGCAAAGTTTCACAAAGTAAGATAGAGAAAGGAATACTTTGTGCGACTTTGCGTAACTTAGTGGTTAATCTTCCTATCCCATACATCCCTATACGTTCAATAGGCCGATACGCCGTGTATCGGCCCAGGCGGAGCATGCGCGTATATCCGATGACCGTCGTTCCATACCCGCTTGGTGTTCAGGTGGTTCCCGTCGGCGCAGAATGACACCAGGATTGGGTAAAGTCTGATGCGGGGGGCTGCGGATTGTATAGGAAAGAGCCGCGGGGGGCTGCGGAAGGCGGAAGATGGCCTCTTTGAAGGGCGCGGCTTCCCCATTGCGCGGCCAGCGGAGTCATGCTACCATTATCTGTATGCAAAACAGCCATCTACCGGTATACATCCAATCTCAACGGGTTAGGAAGAATATCAACCACAAAGTATCGCAAAGTTTCACAAAGTAAGATAGAGAAAGGAGCATATATGAGATCTTTTATGAAGGCGCTTATCAATTCGACTATGCTGATTGCATTGGGTAGCATGAACAGTACCAGCCTTGCAGCCGAGGCTGTTCGTGATGAGCCGGGAGCGGGACAGCAGCAGGCAGGACCGGCACAGCCCGGCGATTCAAACCAGACTCCCCTCCGCAGGATTACCTTGTTTTCTTCTGGGGTAGGTTTTTTTGAACACCAGGGAACCCTAAGCGGTTCTGCGGAGCTTATCCTCCCCTTTAACCAGACTGCTGTTAATGATGCCCTCAAATCCCTGGTGATTAACGATCCTGGGTCAAGCTCCCCTTCGGTACACTATCCGTCGGAACAAACCCTATACCGTACCTTGCGGAGCCTCAAAATCGACCTTTCGGGGAACCCCGGTATTGCCCAAATACTGGAGGGTCTCAAGGGCGCGGATATTGAAATTGCCACCCCCACTCATATAAGCGGCAGGATCATCGGGGTGGAGTACCGCCGTTCCGGGGTACAGAATGGGGATATTCCAACTGAAGCGTATCTTTCACTGTATACTCCCCAGGGAATCCAGGTGATTGGCCTCAGCGCGATCCATGCGTTTACCTTCAAAGACCCTCAGATTCATGCTGACTTAAACCGGGCCTTGGACCTTATCATGGGAGATGCTCATACGCGGAACCTGACTATCAGCTTGCCTGGTGAAAGCCGGCGGGATGTAACCTTGAGCTATGTGATTCCCACACCGGTGTGGAAGGTTTCCTACCGGCTGGACTTAAACCAGGAAACGCCGCTCCTCCAGGGGTGGGCCATTGTGGATAATGATGGCGACACCGACTGGAACAACGTGGAACTTTCCCTTGTCACTGGCCGGCCTGTTTCTTTTATCCAGAACCTCTACGCCCCCTATCACCTGGCCCGGCCGGTCCTGCCCCTGGCAATCGCCGGAATTGCCGATGCCCAGACCTACGATTCAGGGTGGGGTGGGTCGAGCTACGGCGGGGAAGCAGCGGAGCTTACTATGGAGGAACTTATCCCAGAGGCTGGGATCGTGGCAAATAAATTCGCCGATGCAGAGCGGCCTAAGAAAATGCCCCTTGCGGCACTCCGGTCCTCAGTGACCGGGGGCGGTATGGAAACTGCCCAGGGAACAGTTGCGGGGGATCAGTTTGCCTTCACCCTCAGAAAGCCAGTGAACCTTGCGCGGCAGCAGAGTGCCATGTTGCCCTTGGTGGAGGCTGGTGTACAGGCCCAGCGGGTCCTGGTGTTTTCCGGAGCCAAGGCCGCAGAAGGGGGCATCATCCATCCTGCAATCAGTGCAGAAATCACCAACACCACCGGTATGAAGCTTCCTGCCGGGCCTATCACGGTCTACGACGGCGGCACCTATATGGGAGACGCACTCATCGCGTTTTTCCCGGAACAGGAAAAGCGGCTCATTGCCTATGGGGATGAGCTTTCGGTTACTGGCGCTGTAAGCGCCTCCCGTTCCCAGTTTATGACTGCTGTTACGATCAGCCAGGGGATATTGACTATAGTACGGAAGCAGATCTACGAAAAGGTGTACGCCTTTAAGAACGCTGGTGGAACACCGAAGCGGCTCATGGTTGAACACCCCATCACCCCAGGAACCACCCTTAGTGCGGATCAATCCTTTACCGAACGGACCGACAGGGTCTACCGTTTCAGCATGGACTTACCTGCTGGGGAGCTTAGTTTTTCTGTGAAAGAAGAAAGTCCTCTTTCAGAGCGGATCACTCTGACTCAGCTCAAAGTTGAATCCCTGATAAGCTATGCCTCAAACCGGGAGATCTCTGAGGCGGTACGGGGGGCCTTACAAAAAGCCGTTGAACTCAAGCAAAAGGCCGACGCGGCAAAGCGGGACCTTGGGGAGCTGGAAGCCCAGCGAACCCGGCTCATTGGCGAACAGGACCGGATCCGGCGGAACCTGGAAGCTGCGGGCAGTCAGACCCAGCAGGGCCAGGAGTACCTGAACCGGATGGCAGCCCTGGATGGGACGATTGACGGCCTGAACGCCGGGATTGAGGGGGCGCAGCAGACGGTCCGGGATGCGGAGGATGCGTATACCACCTATTTAAGGGAAATCAAGTTGTAACCAGCTCGCTGTGTTCTCAATTTGACCCACAAAATTCTTAACCACGGAGTTTCACGAAGTACCCACGGAGGGAATACAGAATCTCTTTTCTCGTGTCGTGAGGGGGGAGAGCCGTCCTTCTAAGGGTTACGGTGGTAAGCGAACTACAGTCCTCAAACACGTTATAACCGATACTGGTCAGCGAGTTGGTATTCCATAGGTAAAGCCCATGGTTCAGGCTTCACAGCAACAATTATTGCTTTCAGGCTATTCGAGGCCGTTGTAATTAGATCTATTTTAAGCGCCTACCTTATTTTATCTTTTATTTGTTGTTCAAGTGATTTACCGTTTTTCCTGATGACGGCAAGCAGAAACAAGCCTTTGCCTTGTGAGACTTTTTCCCAAATTGCGCCGATGTTGGCTTTTTCCTTGGTGTCCGACATTTCCGCCAGATGTTCTCCCTTGTATTCTATAACCAAAATACGACCATCGTCCAGCAGAGTAATAAAATCGGGGTAGAAAAAATCGGTTGACGTGGGAAGTTTGAAAGAAGCAGTGCGCCTTGAAACATTACGGAGCCAAAATTTTATTTCTTTTTCCTCGTCAATGGCTTTGGCGCATTGTAATTCCTCATCGTTGTCAAGTATAGGGATTTTGTTGTTTCCCAAAAAGTGTTTCTTGAATTTGTAATTGCCTTGATAAAGAGGCTGGCCCTCATACATTCCGGCGGTAAATGAAAAGCCTGTGTTGAAATCAAGGGTTTTCCGGGTTTCCCGCTGGAATAACTCAAACGATCTGTTTTTCGCAAGTTGCCGGGCCGTCGTGATTTTTGAAAGTAACTTATTAAGCAGGGCATATTTGGCAATCATCAGGTTTGGGAGTGATAGGTTTCGGGTATCTGTTAAATATTCTATGTTGCGGTGAAGCCACTCAAGCATTTGCGGCTGTGGTATGTCCTCCTGCTTTAGTTTGCGGTCAAGCCAGTAACAAAGATTAGCGGGTGTCCATATATTCGCATCGGAAAGGTGAGGCAAAAACTGGTCTTTATCGGCGGAGGTGTACTGCAGGCGATTTCCATCAATATCAATATAATAGCCTTTTCCGGTTTCGCCGATGTTGAATTCATTTTCTGCAAGACGAGGTTCTGCATATTTGCCTATATTCCAATCAAAGGTTTCAAAGATGGTATCGGGGTCGGCAAACAATACTTCTCCTTGCGCCTCAAACATGAGGCGGGGGACGGTGAAGGGTATACCCTGTGCGGCAGGTGAAGGCGTTGCATCGGTTTTTTTGTAATTTTCAAATTTCCAGATTAAATCCGGGACTTCTTTTAGCGGCAACTTTTCGCAAAGTTTTTTTATGTCCTCATCGGTTGTTTCCGGGGTGAAAAATAGCGTGTCGTTTTTATCAAATTGTATTGCCGCCGGAATGTCAGCGGGTTTGAGTTTGCCGCTAACTTTATACTGATTAAAGGGAGTGTTCCAGTTAGGGTTTAAGTCGGGTACTTTGGGCGGCTCCTGCTGTATGGTAGATTGGGCTTCCCCATTGTCAAAGCCCTTGTTGATTAGTTTTTCGGTCAAGGCGGCGGCAGCCTCGCCAAAATGCGGGGAAACAACATAGGCGTAGGCTTTATTCAAAGCCGGATTTTTGCGGGTCTTTGCATAAGGCATACGCATTACCCGGCCAAGCAACTGTTCTACCGATGTATCGCTTTTGACATTGGCAAGGGAACAGAGCACATAGGCAAAGCTGCAATCCCAGCCTTCCTTGAGGGCTTCAACGGTGA
>JAITQK010000064.1 GCA_031288975.1 Treponema sp.
ATATCTTCTGCCAGACTTCTATCCTTAACCAAAATATGACTTGCACGCCATTCCATAGCTCACTCCTGAAATAAAGATCATACTCAATTTTTGTATGATAAACAAGTAGGTCATACGGCATGGCTATTCAGAGGGAACAATAAAAAGACCCCGGGGGAAGGAGTAACCCCCGGGGCGAAGCCATACGGGAAGGAAGAATGAAAAACAATACACATCATCTACTTTTTATATAACAAGCATCGGAAAAAAAAGTAACATCTTTCGGCGATATTTTTGAAGAAATACGCTACTCCCTTCAGTTCCGCAGTCCGGGAGTATAATTCGGCGCCTCCTGGGTTATAGCCACATCATGGGCATGGCTTTCCCGCAGGCCCGCCGCGGTAATTCTCACGAATTGATGGTAGTGCTTCAATGCCTCGATATCGTTACAGCCGCAATACCCCATACCCTTTCTCAGGCCCGATACCAACTGATGGAGGTAATTCCGCAGCTCCCCCTTGTAGGGGACCCGGCCTTCAATCCCTTCAGGCACCGGGGTTTCATCCTTGGTAATTTGATACCGGTCTCTGGACCCGGCCTTGAGGCCCCCCATGCTTCCCATACCCCGGTATTCCTTGTATATCCGTCCGTCAAAGATGATTTCACTCCCTGGGGCTTCCTTAAGCCCGGCAAAGAGGTTCCCGATCATCACCGCATTAGCCCCGGCGCCAATGGCCTTGGCGATATCCCCTGAGAACTTGATCCCCCCATCGGCAATGATGGGGATACCAGATTTGGCAGCTTCTTCGGCACAGTCCCAGACCGCGGTGAACTGGGGCACCCCCACTCCTGCCACGACACGGGTCGTACAGATGGAGCCGGGACCAATGCCCACCTTCACCGCGTCCGCCCCCGCCTCAATGAGCCGGCGGGTTCCTTCCCGGGTAGCGACATTCCCCCCAATGACGGGTATATCGAACTGGTTCTTGATGCCCTGTATCGCTTCCATGACGTTCTTTGAATCCCCGTGGGCAGTATCGATGACCACATAATCCACCTTGGCGTTTTTAAGGAGGGGAAGCCTGATCAGATAATCCTGAGGGGAAACTGCCGCCCCCACAATGAGCCGTCCCCCCTTATCGGTTGCCGCCAGGGGGAACCGATCATGTTTCTCCATATCCTTGACGGTGATAAGCCCGGTAAGCCGGCCCTGGGCATCCACTACCGGGAGCTTCTCGATGCGGTGCCTATCGAACTTTTCCCGGGCACTGGAAACCGAAGGCTCCCCCTGTTCCACAACGGGATCCTGGGTCATCACTTCCACTACCGGTAGGGCATCGTTCTTGCAAAAACGAAGGTCCCGGCTCGTGATGATCCCCAGGAGCTTGCTCTCAGTATCCAGCACCGGCATTCCCGATATATTGAAACGATTCATCAGCATCTGGACATCCCGCACCAGGGCATCTGCTTCTACAGTAACCGGGGAATCGATAATCCAATTGAGGTACCGTTTGACGTTCCCCACCTGCTGGGCCTGCGCTTCAGGGCTGAGGTTCCGGTGAATGACCCCGGTGCCTCCTTCCAGGGCAATGGCAATGGCGAGTTTCTCCTCGGTGACCGTATCCATGGCAGAAGAGATGATGGGCACATTGAGGCGTATATCCCCACATAACACGGTCCTGACATCACAATCCTTGGGGAGTATCTCGGAGTATCCCGGTAGGAGGAGGACATCGTCGTAAGATAAAGCTTCGGTAAACATATTTTTCTCCAATTTCATCTTTTACGGTATTTGGCGGCAAGGGCACGGGCCTTCTCCACTGCCAGGCCCCGGTAGCGTTCCGGTCTCTCGAAGAACGACAGGGCTGCATCAGCAGTGGCCACTAAGCCCAATTCCACCATTTTACCGCTGATCCGGGCAAGGAGCGCCCCTTCCTCGGCCAGGGCTTGGGCAAAGCTCAGACCCTCCTCTTCAGCTCGCAGGGTAATCTTACGGATCACCTCGTGGGCATCGGACACCCCGGTTTCCGCCAGCAGGATATAGGCCGGCTCTGCCATGATACCCCCTACAATACTGCCGCCTTGGAGGTTGGCGTGCAAGCGTTCCCGATCCACCCCAAGTCCTTCGATGACCGAGGCCATACGGCTCACCCCGAGGCAGAAACCTGTAACGTAATCTGCCACAAAACGCTGACTTGCCGAATTGGAGAGGTCCCGCTGATGTTCACTGATCTGATCCATGAAGAAGGTCACGGTCCGGGGCATGAAGGCTTTCCAGAGGCTTTTCACGTGTTCCGCGTTCCAGGGGTTCCGCTTCTGAGGCATGGTGGAAGACCCCACCTGGTCCGGGGCAAAGCCCTCTCGCAGTTCCCCGATCTCGGTACGCTGAAGATTGCGGAGATCATCGGCAAGATTGGCGATGATCCCAAAGGCCACGTTGTATTCCAGTAAGAGCCGGAGCAGGTATTCAGGTTCCACGAGCTGGGTCGCGTGTTCCGAGGGTTCAAGGCCCAATTCGGCAAGGTAGCGCCGTTCCAGGTCTTCCGGGTCCTTGACGATCATGCTCGTCGCGTTGTAGGCCCCCACCGCACCGGCGAGTTTCCCCTTGAGCTGCTGTGCACGACCTTCGATTTCAAGGATGGATTTGCCCAACCGGGACACGTATTCTGCCAGGGCAAACCCCACGGTGATGGGCACCGCATGTTGGCCGTGGGTCCTGCCCACCTGGGGGGTCTCAGCCTCCTGTTCCACAAAATTACAGAGCAGGAGTTCCAGTTTTCGTAACAGGGGGAGCACCACCTCCTGGGTAACACCCCGCATTCGATAGGAAAGGGCAGTGTCCAGGATATCAACACTGGTGGCTCCTAAATGGACCAGTGGAGCCACTTCTGCAGGCACCTTGGTCTTAAGGACATTCACCAAGGCCCGAATATTGTGCCGGGTTTTCGCTTCCTCAGCATACACCGCCTCGCT
This sequence comes from Treponema sp., assembly GCA_031288975.1. Lineage (GTDB taxonomy): Bacteria > Spirochaetota > Spirochaetia > Treponematales > Breznakiellaceae > JAITNP01. The sequence goes on from JAITQK010000064.1 coordinate 2,953, forward strand.
CTCCACCGCAGCGCCGGCCTGTGCAAGAGCCTTCCGCAGCGCCGGGGTCAAGCCCCCCCGAAGCTCAAGATGGGCGATGATGAGGGCAAGCTCCGCCTTGACACAGGCGCTCACCGAGGCTTCCTCGGAAAGCCAGGGGGTAAGCGCATCAAACAAGACGCTTTCAGAGATTGAATACCGGTGATCAAGCGGGGAGATATTGCGGAAAATAGTACGTGCTTCCATACGAGACTATGGCATATAGCGAACCCTTTGTCCAGTGAGGTTCCTCTGTCCTGCTCTTGCAAAGTGATACCTCATCCGATTAAAGTAGAACTATGGGATATTTCCGATGCAGGGTGGTTCCTTTACATGTCCTCTATGGGTTGGTGTTGTTGCTATGGGGAACCCTCCCCATCTGGTCCCAGCAACAGAGTGAAGATACCTCCCCGCAGGCCCAGGCAGATACTGCCGAGGAGCGGGATCCATCATCCATGATTGGCTTGACCCTGGAAGCCCTGTATTCCCGCTTTGGTATTCCCCGTTCGGTATATGCAGTCCGGGGCATTGAAGTCTGGCAGGATGATGTTGTCTTGGTATACGACCGGGGGGATTTCTATGTGTATAAGGACCGGGTGTGGCAAATCGGGGTCAAAGACGCCTATGGTATCACCCTGGGGGAGAAACGGACCGTGGTATCCTCGATGTTAGGAGAGGGTATGCGGGCTTTTGAGGATCACATCCTCTTTCCCCTTCCCAGCCGCGGGTGGCCCCTGATGCTCCGTATTAATTTTGAGGATGCTTCCAACCCAGAGGCCAGGGTATCCGCTCTTTTTATCTATCGCCCGGATTTTTAGGAGTGTGCTATGGCTAAGATATGCCTTTGTTTGACCGGAAAGACCCTTGCCCGGGATCTTGAAGTGGTGGAAAAATACCGGAAGTATGTGGATGTTGTGGAACTCCGGGTGGATTACCTTGAACCAGATGAGCGGTTTCTTATCCGCCGTTTCCCTGAAATGGCAGGACTTCCGGTTATCTTGACGATCCGGCGTGACATCGATGGCGGTCAGTTTGTGGGTGGAGAAGGGGCCAGGATTAGCCTCCTGTCCAAGGGGCTTGCCTTTGCCGATGTGAACCCCCGGCGTAATTTTGCCTATGTTGACCTGGAAGAGGACCTGAATGTCCCCAGCCTGGAAGAGGCGGCCCGTACCTTCGGTACCCGGATCATCCGGTCCTATCATAATATCAACGGCATGGATCCGGATCTTACCGGGCACCTGCGGGGCTTACTCCGGGAGGGAGATGAGCTTGCCAAGATTGCGGTGATGCCCCATTCCCTGGAAGAGGTAGTGCAGGTATTTAAAGCCGCCCAGGAAACCACGGATGTGGATAAAATCCTGCTCTGCATGGGAGAATTCGGCGCATCGACCCGGATCCTCGCGGAACTCCTGGGTTCTCAGATAAGTTATACCATGGTTACCGGAGAACCGGATCTGCCTATCGCGGCTCCAGGGCAGTTTGACCCGCGGGAATTGACCGAACGCTACCGGTTCCGGGATATTAGCGCCAAGACCCGTATTTTTGGGATTACCGGCTATCCCCTGAAAGCGACCGCAAGTCCCGCCTTTTTTAATACCGTTTTCGCTCTTGAAAATAGTGATGCCGTGTACATACCGGTTCCTGCTGATTCTATCCGCTCGTTTCTGCACCTGGCTGAGGTCATCGGTATGGCCGGGGTGTCGGTAACGGTTCCCCATAAAGAGGCGATACTTCCTTATTTAGCCAAACGCTCGGCAGAGGTGGAATCCATAGGGGCCTGTAATACCATCGTCTCGGATCCCTCTGGGTGGATAGGCAGCAATACCGATGCCCCGGGATTTTCCGATTCCCTGCTGGAATTTATCGGGAAGAAAAACTTTAAAGGCAAACGGATTACCATCGTCGGCGCAGGAGGAGCGGCTCGTGCCGTGGCAGCAGAGGTATACCGCCTGGCTGGGAAGGCCCTCATCCTCAATCGCAACCCGATCCGGGCCAGAGACCTCGCCACGCCCTACCGGTTCCTCTGGGGAGGGCTTGATACCCACGGCATTAATCTTATCGAGAAATACTCGGATATCATCATTCAAACCACATCAGTGGGCATGGAGCCGGATATCACCTCGGATCCCCTGGCCTTGTATACGTTTAAAGGCCACGAAGTCGTCATGGACGTCATCTATAAGCCGGAAATGACCGCCTTTTTAAAACGGGCTGCTGAGGCGGGCTGCCGGGTTCAGAACGGTTATGACATGCTCCTGCGGCAGGCCCGCTATCAGTATGGGCATTTCATGGGCGCCGAATTCCCTCCTCAGCTCATGTCCCGGATGAAAATGTAGGGAGGTATTGTCATGGATCAACTTGGCATGAAAGAAATGACCGGAAAAGCGGCGGCTGAGACCCTGGTTACCAGCGGTATGAAGCTGGGACTCGGTACTGGGTCCACTGCCATTCATACGGTACGGCACATCGGGTTTTTACAGCGTGAGGGGAAACTGAAGGGAATTCGTGCGGTTCCCACCAGTTTTCAAACGGTCATTGAATGTGAAAAATGGGGGATTCCCCTCTATACCCTGAATTCCAAGGAAATCGGTGGAACCCTGGACCTCACCATAGACGGTGCCGATGAGGTGGACGGGCGCAATTACTGTGTTAAAGGCGGCGGCGGCGCATTGCTCCTGGAAAAAATCGTCGCTTATGCCTCGGCGGCCTATGCCATCGTGGCAGATGAAACAAAACTGGTGGAACAACTGGGGCATAACTTCCCCGTGCCTATTGAGGTCGTTCCCGAAGCCCGGCTTCCGGCTATCCAGGCCCTGGAACGCCTCGGTGCAGTGGTTACGCTCCGGGAGGCGGTACGCAAGGCTGGCCCAGTCATCACCGAGCACGGCAATCTCCTGCTGGATATACGGTTTAGCAGTCCGGTGGATCCCGCTGTACTTGAAGATGAACTGAACCGTATCCCCGGGGTCGTTGAAAACGGCTTTTTTACCAAGCTACACCCCAAGGTTTTCATAGGTCATGTTGACGGAACCCTGAAGATTCGGGAATAGCCGACGGGATTCAGATGGATAACTTGTCGGATTCAAACAGCCGAAGCCGGGAATTGAACCCGGGACCTACGCATTACGAGTGCGTCGCTCTACCGACTGAGCCACCTCGGCATATAACTAATATACCCAATTGGAGAAACAAGATCAAGAAAATAATGCAAATTATATTTTTTAGGAAATGAACTAAAACTTATTGATAAAAAAATATCAATCGATGTATAATAATACTAGACATTCGGGGCATACTTAAAGATGAATGCCTGAATTCAGTTTCTTCATGATATAAGGAATGAGTTTATGAAACAACAGGCTGGAGGCCCGATGAATTCCCTATAGGCTACAATCTTATACAATCCTCAATTTTTCTGCCTGCCAGGAATATTTTCTTTCTATATAATATACTTGTGAGTCGCAAATTCGCAAGATTACACTATATATAGGGTATTTTTGTATCATTAAAACACCATATATAGTGCCAAAATATGATAAATTCGAGAATTTGCCACTCTTAAGTAATATAGAGGTTTTATGAAAAAACTCGTTATCGGCACTGTGGCGCTCTGGATTCTTTAAGGAATCCTACGGAGGAAGGGTTGGCCGGGGTTACCGGGACAGGCCATGAGGTGCATGGTACATTTCTTAGTATCTGCGCAAAAATAACATGACCTAATATTATTTATTAGGGTATATGATATAATTCCAATCACCATGAAATGAATTTATTTTTATCAGTTCAAGTTCATCATCGCTTATTTTTTGTCCGGTTTGGTAGATGCCAGAATCCAGTTTCGCCTTTATCTTTAAACCGTTCTTTGTCGTTGTGTTCGCAATAAGATTAATGATAACTTCATGG
>JAITQK010000001.1 GCA_031288975.1 Treponema sp.
CATGCCATGCTTGAAACCGGTTCCCCTGCACCCGGCGCGGCCCGGACCGTTGCCACCCCTTCAGGTATCCTGGATATAGTTGGTCGGGATTGGCTTATCTACCGGCTCAAAGCCCTGGATGAGAAGATCGGTTCTGGGCTGGATTTGGCCTTACGGCTCATCATTGAGGCGGATTTTTCCGATGTTCGCCGTATCCGGGACCTGGTCCTGGAGATGAAGAACGAGCTTGACGCAAGCCTGGCTCCCTCTGGTCATAGCTATGCCTCACTCCGTGCAGGACGGTATGGTACCCGGACCAAGGGGGTGGAAGAAATCTGGCATGGCCTCAGTCAAATCGAATGTATCCATAAGATCGCCGCCCTTGATCCAGGGGAGATAAGCCGTAAGCTGGCAGGTCTCAGGGATACCCTGGTTGCAAAGGCAGGACTTATCATCAATATCAGCGGTGCCGGGGAAACCCTGGCTCAGACCCTCCGGGGTGTTGAGGAACGGTTCAGCCGCTTCGGTCCTCCGCGGCCCCGGAATCCCGCAACTGACAGCATAGATGCGTTCCGCACCCTTCTTGGCCAGGTTCCAGGGGAAAAACCAGAGCTTTATGTTTCGCCTTCCCTCCAGGTCGGTTTTGCCGCCACAACCCTGTCCATCGCTTCTTTTACCTTGAAAGAGCAGGCCGCTGCACTGGTACTGGCCCATCAGCTTTCCACCGGCGCCTTGTGGGAGGACATCCGCATGAAGGGGGGCGCCTATGGGGCCTTTGCCTATCCTGAGCTGCTTGAAGGGGTCTTTTCCTTTTCCACCTACCGGGATCCTACTCCTTTCAGATCCCTGGATGCCTTTACCGCCATCTTAAAGGAGGTGCATCCGCCTGAGGAGGAATCCCTGGAAAAGTCCATTATCGGCAGTTTTGCCAAGGAGACCCGTCCCCGGACCAGTGCCGAAAAGGGGATCACCGACTACGTCCGGTTTCTCTACGGTATAGAAGATACGTGGCGGGCAAAAAAGCTGGCCTATCTGATCGAGGTTTCCCCGGATGCTATCGCCGCGGTGGCCAGCTCACTTGCCTCCCACAGGGGGGCGTCTGCTCCAGTCATCGTTGCAGGGCCTGGAACCGTAGAAAAGACGGCGGTAAAGCTGGGCCTTGCGGTGAACATGTTACCGGTGTAGCAGTGCGGTGCGCCCTTTTGGGCCTAGTTTGTGAAAAAGCCTCCTTTCGGAAAGCGGGGCTTTCAGATTTACTTACCGTGCCCTCGGATGTTTCACACCTTGGGCAACGGCATTTTTCTAGTGATGACCACCGTGACCGGCATAGTGGATATGCCAGTACTCGTGCTGGGCATGCTCGTTACCCATAAGGTCAAGCCATTCCTTCATAACCGGGTTCTCTTCGACGCTGGTAAAGGGGTATTCCTTGTCCGCAAGATAGAGGCCCTTTGCGCGCTCTGCCTTGACATCCCAAGACGCCGGAGGTTGTCCGCCGCCGCCTATGCAGCCACCGGGACAGGCCATCACTTCGACAAAGTCAAAGTGCTCGCCGCCCTTGACGCGCTCAATGATTTCGTGAGCGTTTGCGAGACCGGAAACGACGGCTACTTTAAGTTCAGCAGCGCCGACTTTGATTGTCGCCGTCTTAATGCCGTCAACAAGGGCGCCGGCTTTCGGATCAGGCTTCGGAATTCCGCGAATACCGGATTCCGCAATGGAGAGGTACTCTGCCGGTGTGGGCTGTCTGCCAAGTACCGCGTACGCCGCATAGCGGAGTGCCGCTTCCATAACGCCCCCTGACACGCCGAAGATGACCGCCGCGCCGGTGGTATTGCCCCACTTGTCTTCCACCGCCTCAGGCTTAATGTTGGCATAGTCAATACCCGCTTCCTTAATCATGCGGATAACTTCCTGCGAAGTAAGCACGAATCCGATATCCTGCTTGTCGCCGGTCTTGAATTCACCGCGATTGCCCTCGTATTTCTTTGCAGCACAGGGCATGATAGCCCCGCGGACAAAGCCCTGGACGCCTTCTTTGTTGTAGGTACCGGCGAAAAGCTGCATCGGCGACTTGGTCGTAGATACATGGGGCATAATCTCGGGGTGGTGCTTTTCAACATACTGAATCCACGCCGGACAGCAGGAGGTGAAGAGGGGCATGGTGGGATTCGTCTTCAGGCGGGCAAGCAACTCTGCCGCTTCCTGAATGATCGTCATATCCGCGGCGACGTTGGTGTCGTAAACCTCGTCAAAGCCGAGCCTGCGAAGCGCCGCAACAAGGCGTCCGAAGGTGTTCTGCTCAGGGGAAATGTTGAAGGCATTCCCAACGGCAACCCGGACTGCCGGGGCAATCTGAACGCTAACCTTGACATTCTTGTCATCAAGGAGTTTCCAGACTTTGCTGGTGTTGTTTTTGACCACAAGCGCGCCTGTCGGACAGACCGCCGCGCACTGAGCACAGCCAACGCAGACCGAATCGCCGATGTTCTTTTCTCCGACGCAGGCTACTTCCATCTCCGAGCCGCGGTGGGCAAAGTCAATGGCGCCGACACGCTGGATCTCGTTACACATACGGATACAACAGCCACAGTCAATACACTTGGACTTATCCTTGGTGATACAGAAAGAAGATTCATCAAGATCCGGCTCAGGACTGTGTTGCGGATAGCGGACACCGGTGATCCCATAGCGGTCCGCAAAGGCCTGGAGCTTACAGCGCTGGTTATTATCGCAGGTCGTACAATCGCGACAGTGGTTCGCCAGGAGCAGTTCGAGGATGTTCTTGCGGTACATGCGAAGCTTCTCGGTGTTGGTCTTGATGACCATGCCGGGCTTGGGCAGCAAAGAACAGGACGAATCCAGAGAGCTTCTACCGGTCCGCTGATCGACGATTTCGACCAGACACATACGGCACGCGCCGTAGATCGACAGCTCTGGGGTATAGCAGAAGGCGGGAATCTCGATGCCTGCTCTTTTCGCGTGCTCGAGTACATTCAAGCCTTTTTCAAAATCAACGGCAACGCCGTCAATGGTTATAAATTGTTTATCAGCCATCTTATGCCTCCAATTTTACGGCGTCAAATTTGCACTTCTCGGTACAAGCGAAGCACTTGATACACTTCGACTCATCAACGACATAGTACGCCTTCTTCTTGCCTTCGAGGATCTTATCCTGCTGCGAAATCGCCCCTGCAGGACAAACCTTGGCACAAGCGCCACATCCGGAACAATTCGCCGCTTCGATGTACAACCGCTTGAGCTTCTGACACTCGCCGGCGGTACACTTATGTTTGAAGATATGATCCTCGTACTCGTTGCGGAAGCGCTTCAGAGTACTGATGATCGGGTTCGGCGCTGTTTTACCCAGACCGCAGAGGGCAGCCTTGGAAACGGTGACGGAAAGCTCGTCGAGGAGTTCGATGTCACCCGCTTTGCCGGCTCCGGCAACGATACGCTCAAGGATTTCGAGCATACGGAGGGTTCCTTCCCGGCAGGGTACGCACTTTCCGCAGGATTCTTTCTGGGTAAAGTTCATGAAGAACCGGGCGATTTCGATCATACAGTTGGTTTCGTCCATGACCACAAGACCGCCGGAGCCAATGATAGCCCCTGCCTTGGGCACAGAGTCGAAGTCGAGGGGCATATCCAGGTCCGCTTCGGTGAGACAGCCCCCTGAGGGACCACCGATCTGCACAGCCTTGAACTTCTTGCCGTCCCGGATGCCACCACCGATGTCATAGATGATCTCCCGGAGCTTGGTGCCCATGGGCACTTCGATAAGGCCGGTGTTTTCGATCTTGCCGGTGAGGGCGAAGGTCTTGGTGCCAGGACTCGTACCAGGGCCGATGCCCTTGTACCATGTCGCGCCCTTGTTGATGATCAACGGGACGTTGGCGTAGGTCTCAACGTTGTTGAGGACCGTTGGTTTTTCGTAGAGACCCCGTTCGGTTGAGCGATAGCGCTTGACCCGGGGCATACCGCGCCGGCCTTCGATGGAACCCATCAGTGCCGAGCCTTCACCGCAGACAAAGGCGCCTGCGCCGCGATAGATGATCAGGTTAAAGCTGAAGTCGGTACCCAGGATGTGATCCCCCAGGATACCGAATTCGGTTGCCTGCTGGATAGCCAGTCTGAGGCGGGCCACAGCGCGGGGATACTCGGCGCGGACATAAATATAGCCCTGGCTTGCGCCGATGGCCTTTGCCGCAATAAGCATGCCTTCGATCATCTGGTGGGGAACCCCTTCCATGACCGACTGGTCCATGAAGGCCCCGGGATCGCCTTCGTCGCCGTTACACACCACATACTTAGGTGCGCCCTGGGCCTTGAGGGTATCCCCCCACTTCTGCCCTGCGGGAAAACCTGCGCCACCGCGTCCGCGGAGGTTGGAATCCGTCACTTCCTTGCAGACCGCTTCCGGGGTCATATCAAAGAGGACCTTCTCGAAGGCACTGTAGCCACCCACCGCGAGGTATTCCCTGATCGATTCGGCGTCGATTTCACCGCACTGCTCAAGAACAATACGGGTCTGCTTCTTATAGAAGGGAATTTCGGCTTTTTTAAGAACCGGTTTACCATCTGGCCCCTTGTATGCCAAACGCTCGACGGGCTTGCCGTTCTTGATCGTCTGTTCAACGATGTCTTCGGCATCTTCCGGCTTTACTTTGGTATAGAGCCAGCCTTCCGGCTCAACAAGCACGAGTACGCTCTGGTTACAGAAACCGGGGCAGCCGCCCTTTTTCACCCCCACCGGATGACCGGGTTCTTCCTTGAGTTCGAGGGAACAGGGGACATTCTTCGATTTGATGATTTCGGCGAGCTTGTCATAGACCGCGAGGGAACCGGAGGCGATACAACCGTTACCCGCACAGACCAAAATCTTCCGTTTTTCGGCGTCAAGCGCCTTCTTGTAGGTTTCCCGTGCCTTTTTTAAGGCATCCCTATTTGCTAATTGTGGCATTTTTCACCCCCCTTATACCTTAGTTTTAAGTTCATTAAGAACATCCACGATACTGTCGGGGGTTACATTGGCGTAGACTTTCTCAGGAACGCCGCCTGACACCATCAATGCCGGAGCCAAACTACACGCACCCAGACAGGCAACGGTCTGAACGGTAAAGCTCAAATCGTCTGTGGTGATCTTCTTTTCGGAAAGCCCCAATTCTTTGCGCAGCCGCTCCAGGTTCGGAAGAGACTTGCGGACATGGCAAGCGGTTCCATCGCATACCTTGATGATGAATTTTCCCTTGGGCTGCAACGAAAAATTCTCGTAAAAGGTCGCTACCCCATAAATGCGCGCCTCGCTCACACCGAGTTTTTTCGCTACATAGGGAAATGTTTCAGGCGGCAGATAGTTATACTTCTCCTGCACACCCTGCAAAATGGGGATAATTGAGCCTGGTTTGGCTCCCCAGACCTTAATGACGTCGTCTACAACGCCATTATCAAATTGTGTGTTCACCTAACCTCTCCTCGGGAACCGCCCTTATGAACCTGGAAAAGGTAACACCGCATAACCAAGTTTCTTCACAGGCAGGCTCCCCTATTCATAGACATTCTCTCAGAACATCAACACATTCTGAGTTACCTCTAACAGTACGGGAAATTGAGTTATTCCATCGCCTTATCATAAACCCGGTTGTTCATTTTGGCAAGCATTTTTTATCTTTTTCTTTATAAATAATAATCAGCCCCCGCCCCCTACCAGGACGGCCTCCCAGCGCTGTTGAATCGCTTCAGCGCTTGCCGGTGCGTCCCGGCCTGCTTCCAGCAGCTCATAGAGTTCCTCCCGGGCTATGGTCTCCAGTTCACGGACCTGGGGGACACCGGTAAATTCCTGGATAGGCTCCCCCTCCTCGTACATATCGTAGACCTTGGCATACAGCGGATTGTCCCTGAGATAATCAGGGGGAATAGTTCCGCTGCTCAACACGGCATGGGCTTTGGCTGCCGGCGCCGCTATGCTTTCGGCGAGAAAAGAAATAAAGGTCCAGGCTTCCTCCTTGTGTTCACTGTACCGGGAAATACCGGCATACCAACCGGTTAAACCGAAGACCGGCTTTCCCAAATAGCCCTCAGGCCCAGGAATGGTGGTAATACCGAAACCGGTATCCCCCATCCGTTTTCGGAGGAAGTCAATATCATGAACTGAGGCTATCATCATGCCAGCCTTACCGGTGCAGAATTCTTCGAGCTTTTGTTCCCTGGTTTTTGAGAAACTCCCCGGGGAAAGCAGCCCCTCGTGCCGGAGGGTCCCCAGAAAGTCCAGGGTCTCGATAAGGGGCCGTCCGGTAAAGCTGGGCGTCCCATCCCGCATCATAACCGCGCCGGAAGCCCAGATCCAGGAATATACCTCATGATACACGTCCTCTGGATGCTCAGGGTCCAGGGACAGGACCATACCGAAGCGATCCGTACCGGGGATCGTTATGGTCCGGGCGTAGCGTAAAAAGTCGGTCCGGTTCTTGGGCGGCCGATCAAAGCCTGCGGCTTGTAATACGTCAATGTTATAAAATAGGGGCGCCATGAAAGAGACCAGGGGCATGGCCCAGGCTTCATATTGAGCATCAGGACGGACTGGATAGGTGAAGTCTGCCTGGTCGTTATAGGAGGTCAGCGGCTCAAGGACTTCATGCTGAATGAGTTCGTGGAGCCACCGGGGATCCAGGGCCAGGACATCGGTCCCAGGGAAGGGATTCTGATATTCCGATGAAGCCTTGGTTTTATTGGCCACCACTGCCAGGGCCATTTTGAGGGCCTTACCCTGTATTTCCAGGTAAGTACGGCTGTCTAATCGAATATGAATACGGGGATTGCGTTTTTCAAACTCCCTGATGAGCACCGCAAGGGTATCAGCTTCCAATTCATCCTGCCACCACTGGGTAAATACCAGGGTAACCGCGCTTTTCAGGCGCCCTCTGGTTGAGAATTTTTTTATACTCCCCCTTGAGGCAACCAAGATGACGATAAGCGCCACCAGCACCAGGGTAAGCCCCATGACCAGCATGATCCGGTCCACTTGTTTCATCGGTATCTTATTAATATCCATATTTTGTTCCTCACGTTGTTCACCCCTCAGTACCCCAATCGATCCCCGATTTCCCGGCAGATCCCCTCGGGGCTTTTATCCTCTCCCTGAATCGTAATATGGGCAATACGGTGATAGGCCGCTGCCCGGCGTTCATGGAGGTTTTTATGGGTCTCCGCTGGATTGGCGGTTCTGAGGAAAGGGGGAAGTTCCCCTTCCTCTGCAGATGAACGGCATATCCGCTTCCAGGCGGTTTCCACGGAAACCTCCAGGTAAACAACCACCAGCCCCGGGGTGTTCAGCAGGGAACGGGCCTCGTCATTATCGATAAGACCGCCTCCGGCGGCAATAATCAGGAGCGGAGCGCCGGTATTCCGGTTGGTGATACTGGTTTGGAGGGCCTGGGCTTCTGCCTTTCTGAATAAGCCGGGATCCTCCTGGTACAAGCGCCGGGGACTTTTCCCGCTTTGGGTGGCAACCAGTTCGTCCAGGTCGATAAAATCACCGGCATATACCTGGGCCAGCGCCCGGCCAGCGCTGGTTTTTCCCGCGTGTTTTGGCCCTGTGAGGAGGAGGCAGGGGGGTTGCAGGATTTCCATGCTGTATATCTTACTGCAATGGGCTTTCTTATGCTATACCATGAGTAATTATGATGGATGGATTATGGGTATTCTTACTCTTGATTGGCATTGCCACCCTGCCAGTTATACTGGTGTATCTCTGGTTCCGCTTCCGCCCCGTGCCGGTTTCCCCCTGCTGGTTCCTGGTTTCCCTGCTGGCCGGCGCTCTTTCCCTCCTGGTTGCCGCCCTGATGCAGAACTTCTTTTTTTATATCACCAGGGATGTACCGGGACCAGGGGAAGGGAGGCTAAGTTCCCTCCTCTTCAACGTGTTTATCCGTGTGGCCTTAACCGAGGAAACCGGACGCATCCTGGTGCTGCTGCCCCTCTTTTGGCTGGGAAGGCGTATCAGGAACCGGGAACCCCAGGCTCAGGCCAGCGCCTTGAGTCCCGCCGCCTTTGGCGCGGCCACCGGTTTGCTGACCGGACTGGGGTTTGCTATCATTGAAAACGCCTCCTATGGGGCAGCGGATCTCCATATTGCCCTGCTCCGGGCCTTTACCGCCACACCCTTACATGGGGCCTGTGGCGCCAGAATAGGATACGGGCTGATCATGTTGAAAGAGGCCCCCCGGCATGGGTTAGTGCGTATCCTTTCTGCAGTTGCCATTCATGGGATGTATAATATGATGGTCCTCAACCCTGGGGTCCCGGGAATCTTCCCGGTCTTGATAGCCCTTTCAGCCCTGGCCGCTTCCATTCAGGTTATCAGATGAGCAGCAGTTTCCGTCACATTCTAAACGAGGAGTTTTATATATATGATAAAGATCATACCCCATGGGGTGTATCTGCTTAACGGCAGAGACCTGGTGGAAGATACCCCTGCACATCAGGAGCGCATACAAGCCGTATCCCGCTCGACGCCCAAGCCGCCCCATCAGGGGACCATGACATACGGGATTTTGGGGGCTCACAATACTGCCGGGGATGAGCGCCATCTGGCCCTGCACTTCGATGCCATGACTTCCCACGACATTACCTTCGTGAACATCGTGCAGACCGCCAAGGTCAGCGGTTTGGAACGGTTTCCCATCCCCTATATTTTAACCAATTGCCATAACTCCCTCTGCGCGGTGGGGGGAACCATCAACGAAGACGATCATCGCTTTGGCCTTTCCGCTGCCCGGAAATACGGCGGGGTGTATGTGCCCCCTCATCTGGCGGTGATCCATTCCTATATCCGGGAAACCCAGGCAGGCTGCGGCAAGATGATCCTCGGCAGCGACAGTCATACCCGTTACGGGGCCTTGGGCACCATGGGCGTAGGCGAAGGGGGCGGGGAGCTGGTCAAGCAGCTTCTGAGCCAGCCCTATGATATCCCCTACCCCAAGGTCATAGGGGTTTATCTCAAGGGAAAACCGGGGAACGGGGTGGGGCCTCAGGATGTAGCCCTGGCGCTTATCGGGGCGGTCTTCACAGATGGACTGGTCAAGAATAGCGTGCTGGAATTTGTGGGTGATGG
>JAITQK010000014.1 GCA_031288975.1 Treponema sp.
CCTGGTAGACCGGCTGAAAAGCGGGTTATACCGGGCGCCAGCGGTCAAGCGGGTATATATCCCGAAAGCCGGAAGCGACGACAAGCGGCCCATAGGAATACCGACGTATGAAGACAAGAGGGTGTGATCTACAAAGTATGCTGATTGGATATTGTGGAGAATTGAGTGTCATAGTGAAAGCACAAAAATTCAAAAAATTTCACGCAAAAGCGCCAAGGAATCGGAGAGAATAGGGAAATCTGCATATTTCTTTGCACATTGGGGTAGGAATTGGCACTGCGGCAGCATACTTTGTGGATCACCTCCCGATATGGACATCAGCACGTATTTTGATACCATACCACACGAGAAACTCCGGGAGATACGGGGACAACGGGTTAGCGATGGAGTGATACATCGGAAACGAAGTTTCCGCAGATAATCGGGAAATGGCTTAACGCGGGAGTAATGGAAGCGGGGAATGGAGCGAACTCCGAACAAGGGACGCCGCAGGGAGGAGTAATATCACCTCTGTTGAGCAACATTTACCTGCACGAGGTACTGGACAGTTGGGTCGTGAAAACCGTACAGCCGCTGTTGAAGGGGAAATCCTTCATGGTGCGCTATGCGGATGACGCAATCATCGGGTGTGAAAAGAAAGAGGACGCCGACCGGATCATGAAGGTACTGGCGCTCCGGTTCGCCAAATACGGGCTGACTATACACCCTGAAAAGACCAAGTTGGTAGACTTCACCAAGCCGGCCGGAGAGAGCCACAAGGGAAGCGGAAACTACACCTTTCTTGGGTTCAAACATTACTGGACGAAATCAAGGAAGGGGCGGTGGATGGTAGGCCGAAAGACAGACGGCAAACGATTGAGCCGGGCATTGAAGGCCATAACGCAGTGGTGCCGTGAAAACCGGCACACCCCAAAGAAAGAACAGCATGAGAAACTGCGGGGACACTACGCATACTACGGCATATCGCTTAATTACGATAGCATAGCGCAACTGTATCATCAGGTTAAACGGATATGGTTCAAATGGCTGAACCGGCGGTCTCGGCAGAAAGAGCTGAATTGGGAACAATTCGGAAGCTACCTACAACACGTTCCGTTGCCACAACCGAAAATTGTCCACTCATATTGCTAAGTGAACCTTTTTTCAGAGGAACCGGATGCCTTAATTGGGCACGTCCGGGTCTGTGGGGGCTCCGGGTGGGTAACTGCCCGGTTCTACCCGGCAATACACAAATAACCGGTATTTTAATCCTTTTATTCGTGATGTTTGTGGTTTTTTCTTTTTTATGCAGTATTCTGAGGGAGCCTGAAGTCCGCTGGGGATTCCATAACGTCAAAAAACCATTAGCGACATTTTTTAAACCATAGGCTATTTGTTGAAACCCATGAAGAACCTTGATAATACAGGCATCAAGATTTTTTTGGGTTATTTTGTTATGGAAGACAACATCAATGGGAATAATATCCGTATATTATTCAGTAAAAATTTAAAACGACTCCGCACCTCGCATAATATTTCCCAATTAACCTTGGCAAATGAGGCGGGTCTGACTCATAATTTCATTAATGACATTGAAAATTGCAGGAAATGGGTATCCCCGGATACCATTGCTAAACTCGCCGCCGTACTGCATGTGGAAGCCTATCAATTTTTCCTTCCCGATAACAGAGCCGATGAACTTGCGGATAACTTTTTCTCGGTATACCTTGACGATTTTTCCGATTCTCTGCATAGGATGGTTGGTGAGCTGAAAAACCGCTATCTGCAGGATCAAGAAGAGTAGGCCATAATGATCCCGATGCGGTGCCTGAATATTAGTCGTTAGCGGGCTATGGTGAGGGCTTCAACCTGGTCTTTCAAGGCTATGGGAAATGCTACTGTCTTGAACCGGGATTTTTCCCCAGAGCGCAGGGTTACTTCCTTCTTGGGGCAGCCCAGCCGCTTTGCCAGGAATGCACAGAGTTCGGCGTTGGCTTTGCCGTCCTCTGCGGCAGCGGCGATCTTGATCCGCAGGCGGCCTTCCCGTACATCGAGTACCTGGGATGCTGATGACCCTGGCAGGGCCTTGATATCGAGATAGACCTGGTTTCCGGTAATTCTGATACATGATGACATGGTCTCAGCGTCCTTTTTTGGGGGGTTTATAGGAAGCCAGCCAGCGGGGGACGCCGATCTTCCATTCAAAAGAGTAGCCATCTTGGGTAAGGGGCCGCAGGACCAGGTTCGCCAGGGCTGCGGCGCGGAAACACAAGGATGGGGCTTCTGGTAAGGCCGCTTCGGTGAAGAACTGCTCATCCTGCCCCAGGAGGGCGGCGCAGAGGACCAAGCGGGGGAAGGGGTACACCAGGGTATCCGGGGGAAAGGCTGAACACGGCGGGACCGGTAGGTCCAGTATCGGGCCGAAGATGGCGGGACCGCTGCTCATTGCAGGCGGCTCCGGATCCGCAGCGTCAGCTAGAGCTGGTTCTGAGGGAAAGGTGGTAACCTCAGCCGGCCCTGTGGCTATTTTTCCATCTCCTCCGTCAATAAGGCTTAATCCCCGGAGGCTAAGGGCCAGGGCTTTCAATTCTGGGGCGGTGTAGGCTCGGGACACGATGGCTAGGGGGGCGGCGCTGGGAAAGGAGAAGGCACCGGCAAGGCCAGCGGCAAAAAGACGGCGGCGGTAGGTTCTGAAGGTGCGGCCCTGGTCCCGGTGGGGGATGAGGATGATGAAACGCCTGCATTGATCGGTTTTCAAACTAGTGCTTCCATGTTACAATAATATCCACGGTTCAAGTATATAAGGAATGATGATGAAATATAAGACCAAACTGCTGGCGGATCGTTTTACCGCAATTCTTTCCCAATGGCCGGGGGTAGAGTGCATCTCTCTGAACGAGGCTGCTCTCTCGAATACGCTGGACCCTTATTTCGCCCTGATCTTGGATGTGTTTTATGCTGGCCCCATCCCCAATGCGGAAGCACGGTACCCCTTGTACGGTGAAGATGTGGCGGCCTTTGAAAGCGCTAGGAGCGGTAAGGATCGGTTCCTCATTGGGAATATGCCGGTTCGGCTGGAATATAAGTCAATCCAGCAGATTAATGAAGTGGTGTCTATCGCGGATACGAAGCTCGAATTCCTCTGGCTTATCAAGGATGCGGGAACCTACGGTTACTATCGGCTGACCCAGGGGGACCTTTTGTTTTACCGGAGTGACTGGATTCATGGGATCAGGGAGCGGCTGCTCAAGTTGGGGGATGGCTTTTGGCAGCAGATGCGGGAGGCCAACCAGTCCAAGATGGAGCATCTTTTAAGCGATCTGGGGGCGGCCTTTATCCAGGAGGATGATTTTAATTACTGCATTTCCGCGGCGTTTTTTATCAAGACCGCCTGTCTGACCCTGTTCTGTATCAACCACCGGTTTGAGCCGTCCCACCGGGCCTATCATAACCAGGTCCTTGAACTGCCGGTGTTACCTGCCTCATTCCACACCCATTTTGAAGCCTTTATCCGAAATGATGCGGAAATGACGGTGAAGCGGAAGTATTCCCTTGCCCAGATTATCGCCCGGGGAATTATCGCCCTCTAGCGGTGGGAGGTTCGGGAGTTAAGTATGAAAATATGGTCCTGTGGGTTTGTAATACGGGTACTCGCAATGCTGGCAGGTACGCCCCTGTTGACAGCGTCCTGTGGGGGAGGGGAAAACGCTCCGGTGGTCTTTCCCTTTTCCACGAATTACCCGGTGGAGGCGACGACCCTGTTATATGCCCTGTCCCCGAATGCGGCTCAGGGGCTTATCCCTCTGGCCCAGCCGCAGTCCCTGGAATACGTGTTTAAGAATCCTCTCAAGGTCCTGGATGATTATTCCCTGGAACTGGCCTATGGTGTCCGGGTGCTTGAAAAGGACCAGGGGAAAAAAAATGAAAAAAAAACGGGCACAGCAGTTGTACCCGCTCTGGAGGATCTAGCAGGCCGGTATCAGTTGATACTTACCATAGATGGAGATACCGCCTGGGAGCTGCCCTTGGATCTGTCCTTTTTGGGCATCGAGGATATCCGGCCTCAGTTGAGTTATGCGGTACCGCTGAACACCGCTCTACTGGGAAAATTCAGCATCACGTGGGCCGACCTGGAGGCGGAGCAGGCCGGTTCCGCAGCAGGGGGCGCCGGGCTTGAGGACCTGGTCTTTGAACTTGATGCCATTAGTCTGGTAAACCGCTGGTATGGGTTCGACCAGGAGGGGCGGCGCCGTTTCGTTACCCCCTTTGTCTATCAGGAGCAAACCAAGACCGGTGTGGCGCTGATCCTCAATCCTCCTGCTGCCTACCGGAATGGTGGAGCCGTGGAATTGCGGATCCGGGGGCTGGAACGTGCGGCTCAGGCCATGATGGGGCAGGTTCGGTTTGAGTATGCTGGTTCCGTTACAAAGGAACTGTTCATCCCCGCAGGGGCGGTACCCGCCAGACCCTACCCGGTCATCATTACCCCCGGCAGCGGGCTTCATGGGGTGAAACTCCTCCCCGTAGAGTCCCGGGATTTTCCTGGGACCCCCATTCCCGCAGATCCGGGCATTATTCTGGATTATCCCCAGACATCCTGGCGGGCGCCAGCCTACGAGGTGTTCCGATGGGAGAATTTTCCTTCGGTTCTCATTTTTGATACCCAGAGCTACGAGGTCCAGGACCGGCTCTTTAAGCGGCTGGCCTTTTACACAGAAAAGCGCGGGTTCCGGGGCAGGCTCGCCGAGGACGAGGAAATCGCCGGCCTGCACGGATGGAACGCCCATGATTACCGGGCTGAGGATCTGGCCGCCTTTTTTGAGGCTGCCCGGCTGTCGAATTTTCCCTTGCTGAAGGAAGAGCAAGAACTGGAGGATATCCTCCTCAGCTCCGGGATCATCCAGCGTACCGAAAACGCGGCGATTCGGCCTGGTACCGGGGCGGTCATCTCCATATCCCGGGAATCCCCGGCCTATCTCCGGTCTCAGTTCATGGTCCACGAGGGCTTTCACGGTATTTTCTTTATTGACCCTGAGTTCCGGGCCTTTAGCCGCCGCCGCTGGGAAAATCTGCCGTCTGTGGGCAAACGCTTCATCCTCTCCTTTTTTGATTATCAGCAGTATGACATAAAGGATGAATACTTAACGATCAATGAATTTATGGCCCATTGTTTGCAGCAATCAGTGTCCCAATCGGCCAAGTACTTTGGGGAAACCTTAGCCGCCCGGATTGACGCCTCTTCCTGGCGCCGCACGGTGCTGCCCCCCAAAGACGAAGCTACCGGTTCCTGGCCAGAGCTTGCCCGGATCTTCCGTATTGAGGCAGATGCCTTTTCAGCCTATGTCAACCAACGCTGGGGACTCGCCGCAGGCAGGATCCGCCAGGTAACGGTGCGGTAAGCTCTAATAGATCCCCTGAGAATCCAGACGCCTGAGTTCCAGGCGGGCGTTGAGATAATCCGGGTTGAGCGCCAGGGCCTCTTCAAGGGCCTGACGGCTCTCCTGCTGCCGGCCCAGGGTGCGCAGGCAATGGCCTATTCTGAACTGTATCTTTGCGGCTGCTTCCTTGTCGCTGGTGCGTACCAGGGAAGCGGCGGTTTTGTACAAGTCCAGGGCTGCTGCAGTGGAACGGCGGGATTCCAGAATCCAGGCGATGTTGGCAGGAACCTGCCAGGCTGTGGAAAGGGGGCGAATCGCATCCAAGCGCTGCTGCCCCTCTTCAAGGTGGCCTTCTCTGATCAGGCGCAGTCCCTCGTGCAGGTCAACCCAGGGGCCACTGATGTGGTGGTACCCCGCGTTTTTGAGCAGCAAGGCGGTTTCATCGTATTGCCGCTGGAAATCAAAGAAATAAGCCCCCCATTGGTACAGCCGCGGGTCTTCAGGGTACTGGCCCAGGAGCAGCCAGGTTTCACCAACGGTCTTTGCCAGGGACCAGGTATCTCTCCGGCGCCGGAGGAGTTCCAGGTCTAAGAGGGGACTATGCCGGGACTGCTCCTGTTCAAGCAGGGCAATGCTCTGGGACGTATCGAGCAGGCGGGTATACCGGATGATTGCGTACTCGTAGTACGAGCTTTGGGCTTCCTGCTGCTGAGTTTCCCTGAAGATACGTTCGAGGTAGGACCGCTCCTCCTTTGGGTCCGATGCGGTAACCGCAAGGTTGTAAAGACTCCGGATCGTGGAAACATCAGGCTGGAGCTTTCCTGCTTGTTCAGCGGAAACCAGAATGGTCCATATATTCCGGGCATTGGAAATGTGATTGGAAAGCCAGAGGGCATCAGCCTGGCGAACCATGCTGGTTTCATCGGAGAATTGGGAAAAAAGCCGGGCTGCCCGGAGGGGATCGCCGTAATCATAGAAGAACTCTGCCGCAAAACGGCGGATAGGCTCCTCTGCAGTACCAGCAGACGGGGACAAGAGACCGTTGAGTTGGGTCGTTACCCCTGCTATATCCTTATCAAGCACCCTGAGTACCATCAAATTAATGGTTAAATCAGCCCCGGGCACGGTCGCAGAAAAAAGCACTTCTTTATTGGGAATCAACGCGGCCCTGGTGGGATCGGCCAGGGTCCCGGTAAGGATATAGACCCCTAAGGCAAGGGAGCTTAGGGTGGTCCCGGATAAACGGGAGGCATAGCCAGTGAGTTGTGCTGCGGTTTCCTCGTGTACCGGCGCGTTTCCCATGAGCAAGGACTCTACAGCAACAGCGGCCAGCGGCTCAGAAACGGGGAAGGCTGCGGCAGCTTCCTGGGCCAGTTGCTGGTATTGGGGGAGGAACCGGGGGTCCTGTTGCGCCAGGAGCCTTCGGCGCTTTAAAACAGAAAGATGGGATTCAACTCCCACGGCTTGTTTCCCAAGGAGATTGAGGGTGGCATTGAGCATTGCGGTCTGTTCAGGAGCATCCCGCATCAGGGTGTCAAAATCTTGTAGGCCCTGGTACAAGGAATTGCCGGTCTGGACCGTGCTGGTAGCGCCCCGTCCCTTGGACGAGAAGAACAAAAAACAGAGGATACCAAGAATAGCCAGGGCAAGCACCAGGCCGACGATGCAGATCACCCGGAGAAAGGGTGATTTAGGATAAGTTTCAGGCTCCATGGGGAAGGTCCTTATGAATGGTCTTGCGGATACTGTCAAGGACACCGTTTACGAACCGGTATGAATTCCCGGTACCGTATTCCTGGGATATACCGATTGCCTCATTGATGACGATGGAGGGGGCGATCTCATCCTGATACATGAGGGTATAGGTACTCAGTCTGAGGAGGGCAAGGTCAACCCGGTTCAGCCGGGAAAAATCCCAGTTTTGTACATGGGATTGAATCATGGCATCCACAGCCTTGATGTTTTCGATAGTACCAATGATCAAAAGCCGGGAAAAATCCGCGATGCCCTTATCCAGCGCCGCACGCTTTTCACTTTCCAGCCAGGAAAAATCCACCACATCTCCTACGGAAACGCCTGCTGCATCCCAACAATAGAGGGCCTGCAAAGCAAGGATCCTGCCTTTTCTGCGTGATGCCATGTTCTCTTACCTTACCACTTAAGGTTATTTTCAAAAACCTGGAAGGGATTTCCGGTCCGCAGTTCACTTACCAGTTCTTGGGTAGCCTGTTCAATAACCGCCTGCTGCCGTTCCTGGAGCATCATATTACCGATGTAGGCTTTCACGGTCATATTCGTACCCAACTGGAACACATCATCCAGTTCAAGGGCTTTCTGTGTATAGGTTTCGGTAATCTTGATGATTTGATAGCCCCGCGCCCCTTCGAGGAGCTTTGACACCTCCCCCTGTTTCAAACTGAAGGCGGTGTTCAGAAAATCTTGTCCGACTACCCGCAGGGCTTCGGGATTCCGGGGCAGGTAGCCGCCGTCTCCCGCCTGATAGCCTGAATTGGGCACCTGTCCCCGGACCACAGCCTCATCGAATTTACTGGGATTAGAACCTATCTCCCGGATGAGCCGGTCTGCCAGTTCCCGTGCCTTGGCCTTGGCCGCCGTATCCGCCCCAAAGGGGACCTGGATCATGGAGAACCGCACCGTTTCGGGCCGGACAAACTGGGTCTTGTAAAGGGTATAGGTATTAAGAATATCCGCATCGCTGGGGATCTTGACTGCGGTAAAAAGACTCTGTTTCTTAGACATAAGGTATTTCTGGGTTATCATCTGTCTGCGGAGCTGATCCCTGAAAGCCGGCATTTCCAGACCCGTCTCATTGCGGAGCGCAAGGGCAAATTCCGCCTCCGTGGGCTGTCGTCCGGTATTCTGGGCCAGGGCAGATCGGATCTCCTGGAGCTGCTGATTTATCTCATTATCGTTTACACTTACCTTATCCCGTTCCGCCGCCTGGAGCGCAAGTTTCTCATTGATCATAACGTCTAGCACCTGCCGTCGTTCCTCAGCGCTTAAGGTTCTACCAGCCTGTTTTTCCATACGCTCCACTTCGGTCCGGTACTGCTTTACGGTAATCGGTTCGCTTTTGGTT
The DNA here is from genome assembly GCA_031288975.1 of Treponema sp. Lineage (GTDB taxonomy): Bacteria > Spirochaetota > Spirochaetia > Treponematales > Breznakiellaceae > JAITNP01. The sequence continues at coordinate 8,458 of JAITQK010000014.1, forward strand.
AAGCGTACAATAGCGGCAGGCTGCAGGTCAGATTGGGCAACCCCCAGGGCCGTTATGGTAAACCATAAAAAAAGAACATGCACAAATCGTTTCATATAACCCTCATAAAACCCATTGTAAGATATAATTAAAGTCAATACTAGTGATGCTATTCCAGCACTGCCCGTATCCGGCGGACTCCAGCGGAAGAGGATTGCTCCTTCTGTATCCTGAAGGTCCCCATGCTGCCGGTATGCTCCACATGCGGGCCGCCGCAGACTTCCCGGGAAAAATCCCCGATGCTGTAGACCTTGACCTGGGACTCGTACTTTTCTCCGAACAGGGCAATGGCCCCGGAGGTGGTGGCCTCATCTAGGCTCATCACCCCCATGGTAACCGGCAGGTCCCGCCGGATCTGCTCATTCACTATAGTCTGAACCTGCTCAAGTTCATCCCTGGTCATGGGAGCGTCATGGGAGAAGTCGAAGCGCATCCGTTCTGCGGTGATGTTGGACCCTTTCTGGGCAACATGCGCCCCCAGGACCATGCGGAGGGCCTTGTGTAAGAGGTGGGTGGCGGTGTGGTACTTGACGGACATCTCCCCCTGGTCCACCAGGCCGCCCTTAAAGACCTGCTCACTTCCTGCACGGGAAAGCTCCTGGTGCTTCTTAAAGGCTTCGTCGAATTCGGTCCGGTTAATGGTGAGACCCTGTTCTGTTGCCAGTTCCTGGGTAAGCTCAATGGGGAAGCCGTATGTATCGTAGAGCTTGAAGGCAAGCCGGCCTGACATGAGCTTCCGGGGATCTTTGAGCAGGTTGGGGAGGAGTTTCTCGAATTCATGCTCCCCCTTTTGGAGGGTTTCCAGAAACTTTTGCTCTTCTTTATCTAGTTCTTCTATAATATACCCCTGGTGTTCCGCGAGTTCCGGGTAGGGACCGCTCATCTGGTCAACGATGACCTGGGCAATGGGGGACAGCACCAGCCCTGCAATGCCGAGTTTACGGCCATGCCGGACCGCCCGGCGTATGAGCCGGCGCAACACATAACCGGCCCCCACATTGGAGGGACTGACCGCCTTGGGGTCTCCCAGGACAAAGGTCGATGCCCGGATATGGTCGCAGATAATCCGCACCGACTTGTCCTTTTCCCCATCAGACCCATAGGTATAGGCCGCGGCCTTTTCCACGGCCTTGATGATCGGGGAAAAAATCTCCGTATCGTAGACTGATTGCATGCCCTTCAGAATGGTAACGGTCCGTTCAATGCCCATGCCCGTATCCACGCACTTCCGGGCCAGCGGTTCATAGACACCCTCAGCGGTTTTATTGTACTGCATGAACACGTCGTTCCAGATTTCGAGCCACTTCCCGCAGGAACAGCCCGGGGCGCAGTCCGGGCCGCACGGCGCTTTCTTCATATCAATGAACATTTCCGAGTCAGGACCGCAGGGGCCGGTGCTACCTGCGGGTCCCCACCAGTTATCCGCACGGGGCCGGTAGCTAATCCGGTCTTCTGGGATGCCCAGCCGTTTCCAAACCATGGCGGATTCCTCATCCCGGGGCACTGTTGCATCCCCTTCAAACACAGTAACCCCCAGCCGTTCCAGGGGAATACCCAGCCATTGGGAGGAGGTGAGGAATTCAAAACTCATCTCAATGGCCCCTTCCTTGAAATAATCCCCCAGGGACCAGTTACCGAGCATCTCAAAAAAGGTGAGGTGACTGGCATCCCCCACCGCATCAATATCCCCAGTACGGATACACTTCTGATAATCCACCAGCCGCGTTCCCGCAGGATGCTCCTGCCCCAGGAGGTAGGGCACCAGGGGATGCATTCCAGCGGTGGTAAAGAGCACCGTAGGGTCATTATCAGGCAGCAGAGACTTACCCTGAATCTGGGCATGGGCCTTGGATTTGAAGAATTCCAGGTATTTTAAGCGAAGTTCATCAGCATTCATGGAAAAATAGTAGAGACCCAGGGCGATCTCGTCAAGGGTCTCTTTAAGGACAAAACAGGACAAAACAGCGCTGGCGCGGTACTTTTCCAGGTTTGCCGAAACCAGTATAGTATGGCCATAGGAGTACCAATGAACGATAGTTCCCAACATGATACCTCGATAAGCATCCCCCATGACGCCACGTTGACCGTAACCCTCAAGGACCGGGAAATCACCCTTGTGGGAACCGCCCATGTTTCCCGGGAAAGTATTAACGAAGTAAGCCGGGTAATCCGGGAACGTAAACCTGATGTGGTTTGCGTCGAGCTGGATGAGGGCCGGTACCAGTCCATGTCCGAACAAGCGGCCTGGGAAAAACTGGATGTGGCCAAAGTTTTTAAAGAAGGCAAGGGCTTTCTCCTCATTGCCAACCTGATGTTGTCTAGCTTTCAGCGCCGTTTAGGAGCGGACCTGGGGGTAAAACCAGGGGAAGAAATGAAAACTGCCATTGAAACCGCAAAGGAACTGGGCATTCCCTACAGCCTCTGCGACCGGGAAGTGCAGTTGACCCTCCGCCGGGCCTGGGCGCGTTGCGGCTTGTGGAGCAAATGCAAGCTCCTCAGTTCCCTCTTATCCAGCGCCTTGAGCACCGAAAAGTTAAGCGCCCAGGAGATTGAGAACCTTAAAGACCACAGTGAACTTGACGGCATGATGTCTGAATTGGCCGAATACCTTCCCAAGGTTAAAGAGACCCTCATCGACGAGCGGGACCGGTACCTCGCCGCTAAAATATGGACCTGTAAGCGGCCAACAGCAGATCAGCCCCTGCTCAGACAAGTAGCCGTTATCGGGGCAGGGCACCTCCTCGGCATCAAGGCCCACCTTGAGAAGCTGGCTGCAGGGGAAGAGACAGAGGATGTCTCAGAGCTGGATATCATTCCCCCCCCGGGGCACCTCGCAAAAGCCGCGGCTTGGCTGCTACCGGTACTCATCGTTGCCCTCATTGTGATGGGCTTTATCCGTTCTGGCGCTGATCTGAGCCTCTCCATGCTCCTCCGCTGGCTCTTCCTCAATGGCTCGCTCGCCGCCCTGGGAACCCTCATTGCCCTAGGGCATCCCCTCTCCATTATTGTATCCTTTTTCGGCGCCCCTATTGGGACCATCAGCCCCTTCATCGGTGTGGGGCTCTTTTCAGGGATCACCGAAGTAAGTCTCCGAAAGCCCCGGGTGGAGGATACCCAAACCATCCCCGAAGACCTGACGAGCATCAGGGGAATATACCGGAACCGTATCACCAAGGCCCTGCTGGTGTTTTTTCTATCCTCCCTAGGTGGGGCTATCGGGAACTTCATCTCGATTCCCTCCCTGGCAAGCCTCTTGGTGAAGTAGCATGACGATTTGGTTTGCCACAGGAAACTCCCACAAGCAGCGGGAACTTCAGGCCATCCTAGCTGGCCATTGTATCAAAATCCCTGCGGAAGCTGGCATTGCTTTTAATCCTGATGAAACAGGGACCTCATTTTTGGAAAACGCCCTGATCAAGGCGCGGGCTTTGTACCAGTTGGTGGGGGAGCCGGTTATTGCCGACGATTCGGGGCTATGTGTAGACGCCCTGGGTGGACGGCCGGGCATCTATTCCGCCCGGTATCGCGGCCCTGAGCACGCTGGCCTGGGCACCGAAGCTACAGAACTGAGTGCGCCAGAACGCAACGCCCTGCTGCTCCACGAACTGGGGGACAGCCCCCAGCGGAGCGCCCGCTTTGTCTGCGCCATGGTCCTGCTGTTAAGCGAAGATCGCTTCTTTGTTGTCCAGGAAACCCTGGAAGGGGAAATCATCCGAGGAGAACGGGGAGGAGGCGGCTTTGGTTACGACCCCATACTCGCGATCCCCACCCTGGGCCGCACAGTGGCTGAACTATCGCCGGAAGAAAAGAACCGCTTGAGCCACCGCGGTAAGGCGGGACAGCATATCGCCGACATACTTACCGGGGTGGTGATCCACTAAGTCCAATTTTCTGGATCACCTCCCCTCCTGGTTTAGGACTTGACGGGAAAAGCAAATGCTTGTTATATTTTAGAATCTTTATTATTTTACTATGAAATACAGTGTATTAAACGTGAGAAACCTATTGGTGGCCTCTAAAAAACAGGTAGCAGGAGAAAGGCTGGGGCGGGATGATAGATATCAATGAAATGGCGGTTCCCCTGAGTGGGGATAGTCCGGTGGGAATCAACGCGGAATACGATCCCTTATATACTGAAATGGAGTCCCTGGCGGTGGGGGTGCCGGACAGCCAAATGGGAGATTCTACCATTGAAGGACGGGATCCGGACTGGAAAAAACTCAATAAGCACTGTCTTGAGCTATGGAAAAAAACCCGGGATTTACGGGTTGCTTCGTATCTGGTAATTGCCCAGACTACCCTTGATGGACTGCCTGGTCTGGTTTCGACTCTGAAGCTCCTGGTTTTTCTGGTCAAAGATATGTGGGATGCTTGTTATCCTCAGCTTGATCCTGATGATGATAACGATCCTATTGAACGGCTCAACATTCTTTCCATGTTGTCTCCTGATGCCGGCGCCATTAACGATCCGATCATGTTTATCTCCCGCCTGAGAGAGGCGCGGCTGGTTCCGTCTTTGGGATACACCCTGCGGGACCTCCTGGTTTCCTCTGGCGAACTAGCGGCCGGTGGCGATAATGCCCTGGACCCGGCGCTGTTCAGGGCCGAGTTCATGCAGGCGCCGATTACAGAGATTCAGGAACGGGCGGCCCTGGGGCGTGAGGCAAAGGAGCAGATCGAGACCCTGTGCAACGAGATGAACGGGAAAATGCAGGGCGGGTATCTTTTGAACATGGCGTCCCTGGCCCATGAAGTGGACCGGTTCTGTTCTTTTTACGACACCTGTCTGCAATCTGTTGGCGTCTCAGATGCCGCAGTCGATGCTGGGGCAGTGCCGGTTTCCGAAGGGGCGGTAGGAAGGCCGAAGTCCTTGGGAAGCGTGAATCTCGCGTCTTATCAGGCCGGTACCCGTGCGGAAGCGCTGTTATTGCTCAAAAAAGGCGCTGAGTATTTTCAGCGTCAGGAACCGAATAGTCCGATCCCCCTGTTGATAAACCGGGCCTTGCGGTTCTCGGAAATGACCTTTATGGATCTGCTGGAAGATATAGCGCCAGACGCGGTCTCCCGCGGGCGGGATATTCTGGGGATCAAACCAGAGGAGTAGCGGGAATTGCGGGGAAAGAGCTTGATCGGTGCCATAAGGTGACACTAAGGTATTACAATAAAGAATCCCGGCCCCAAGTGAGAAAGGGGGTGGGTCGCGTTCTATGTGAGCGCGTGGATTGAAATTAATGTAAGGAGGTTGCTATGGCTTCAAGCAATAGTCAAAAGTCTATAGCCAAGAACAGGGCTCCACGGGTTCAGATCGAATACGATGTTGAACTCTATGGAGCGGAAAAAAAGGTCAGTTTACCTTTTGTCATGGGGGTCTTATCGGACCTTTCAGGAAAGCCCGCTGAACCGCTGCCCAAACTTGATGATCGCAAGGTGATGGAAATCAGCGTTGATAACTTTGATGATCGTTTAAAGAGCATCAAGCCCCGGGTGGCTTTTAATGTTCCCAACACGATTACCGGAGAGGGTAATATCGCGGTGGACATGACCTTTGAAAGCATGGATGATTTTTCCCCTGCAGCGGTTACGGCTAAGGTGGAGGGTTTGAAACAGCTTTTAGAGGCCCGGCAGCAGCTTTCAAATCTGCTTTCATACATGGACGGCAAGGCCGGAGCAGAGGAGCTTTTAAACAAGATCCTCGAAGACCCTGCCCTGCTCAAGGCTTTGTCTCAAAAGGCAAAAGAAAAAGAGCCTGCCCCGGCTGAATAACATAGGAGGTAACTATGGCTGAAACACAGGAAGGTTTGAACGCCTTAAACGCCGAAACCCTGGAAATGTCCGATTTTGAGAAGCTCCTGAATCAGGAGTTTAAGCCGAAATCAGAAGAAGCAAGTAGCGCGGTACAGAGCGCGGTTAAAACCCTGATGAACCAGGCCCTGGAAAACGCCAGTCTGGTTTCCAGTGATTCTCTCAAAACCATTGAGGGGATCATTGCCGAGCTTGACAAGAAATTGTCGGAGCAGGTCAATCTCATCATACATCATTCTGATTTTGCCCAGTTGGAGAGCGCCTGGCGGGGCTTGAGCTATCTGGTCAACAATAGCCAGACCGGTGAAAACCTGAAGATCCGGGTGATGAATGCTTCCAAGGCGGAACTGGGTAAGACCCTCAAGAAGTTCAAAGGAACCGCCTGGGATCAAAGCCCTTTGTTCAAGAAGCTCTATGAAGACGAATACGGAACCGCTGGCGGCGAACCCTACGGCGCGTTAATCGGCGATTATTACTTCAACCACACCGGGCCGGATGTTGAGATTCTGAAGGGCGTGGCCCAGGTTTCCGCGGCTTCCCACATGCCGTTCATTTCCGCAGCAGACCCTTCGATTATGAACCTTGATTCCTGGCAGGACCTGGCCAATCCCCGGGACATCAGCAAGATTTTCACCATGGCTGAATACGCCGCCTGGCGTTCTTTCCGGGAATCCGACGACAGCCGCTATGTGGCCCTTGCCCTGCCTCGGGTATTAAGCCGTGCGCCTTATGGGGCCACCACCAATCCGGTGGAAGAATTTAACTTTGAGGAAGACACCGGAGCCGGAGCCAGTGACAAGTACAACTGGATGAACGCCGCCTACGCTATGGGGGTGAATGTCAACCGTTCTTTTACCAATTACGGATGGTGCGCCAATATCCGCGGTGTTGAATCTGGCGGTGCGGTAGAAGGGCTACCGACCCACACCTTCCCTTCTGAAGACGGCGGGATGGCCATGAAGTGCCCTACTGAAGTGGCAATAACCGACCGCCGGGAAGCGGAGCTGTCCCGGAACGGCTTCCTGCCCCTCATCCATTGGAAGAACACCGATTACGCGGTGTTTCTTGGGGGGCAGACCGTGAACAAGCCTGCTGAATACGATTCACCGGATGCCACGGCAAACGCTAGCCTCTCGGCGCGGCTCCCCTATATCTTTGCGACCTGCCGGTTTGCCCATTTCCTGAAATGTATTGTCCGGGACAAGATTGGATCGTTCAAGGAAAAACAGGATATGCAACGCTGGCTCTCCAACTGGATCGCCAACTATGTTACCAGCGATCCCAATGCGCCGGAAGAGGTTAAGGCGAAGTATCCTCTGGCTGAAGCGAAGGTTGAGGTTGAATCCGTTGAGGGACAGCCGGGGTATTACAATGCCCGGTTCTACCTGCGGCCCCATTATCAGCTTGAAGGGCTGACTACGTCTCTGCGGCTGGTGACCAAGGTTCCCAGCGGAGCAAAATAACAGTATTTAAGCAATTTGCCTGTTAGGGTAAATTTTATAAATTGCTTACTAATTTTTTTTGGAGGTATCGAGTTATGGCGAGTTCGTATTTTTTACAACTTGATGGTGTTGACGGTCAATCGGTGGACAAGGGCCACGAGAAGTGGATTGAAGTCATCGATTGTTCACACGGGGTGCTGCAAAACATCTCTATCCAGCGGGGTACAGAAGTGGTTGGACGGGGACAGTTTCTGCCCTTCACCTTCACCCATGCGGTTGATAAGGCAACCCCAAAGCTACAGCACTTCTGCATGAAGGGGCAGCGGATTCCCAAGGCGCAATTTGCCTACTGCCAGTCAATTGCTGGTGCTCAAACCCCGGTGTATGAAATCACCCTGGAAGATGTGAAGGTTGCAAAAGCCGAGGTTAAAACGGTGGAAACCGGCGACGTCGGCGGCCCCCTTGCCCAGCAGCTCGTTGAAGTGGTTGATCTGGTTGCCGGGAAGATATCCTGGAAAGTTACGCCCATCAAGTCGGATAACACCAAAGAAGGGGCTGTCGAAGCATCCTTCGATCAGGTCGCTAACGCGTAAAATCGGTATTGGGCAGTGGAACATGGGCAGCATCTGGCCATATTTCACTGCTCTGATTGCGGGGTTAAAGGGAGATGGGTGAACAGGGTAGGGCAAGTCCGGCAACGGGTGCGGGGAAGTGGGGTGGCCGGTCATGTTAGGTGATGCTAACGAAGGCTTACGGTATCGGCCCTATATTTTAAAGCGCCTGACAGACTTTGACCCTTCGGTAAAAGATGATACTGCCTCACGCACTATAACCATGAAACAGCTCAAAGAAGATATTTTTGAGCATATTGAAATGCTGTTCAATTCCAAAACCCATCTGTCCGTGGAAGAACTGAAAGATGATGAGGAACTTGAAAGTTCGGTTCTGGGCTATGGCATTGCGGATTACTGCGGCAGCGGGACCGGGAGAAGTGACCGGGAGGACCTGATGCGGCAGATGGTTAAACAGCTTCACTATTTTGAACCCCGCCTGGTGCCTGATTCAATCACCGTTGAGTTTGTACCTCCAAAAGTGAAGGCTGGATCCCTTATGGAGTTTCAGATAGGCGGTTTGATCCAAGGGGACGAGGCCGGTGAAGAGCTGATGTTCATTGCCAGGCTTGATATGGAAACTGGCAGTGCAGAACTGAAGCACGTAAAGGATTAGCGTTCAAGATGGATTTGTTAGATTATTACCGGGACAATCTTCAGTATATCAGGGCCTTGGCCGCTGAGTTTGCGGCGGAGTTTCCAAAGATCGCCGGACGCTTGAGCCTTTCCGAGTTTGAATGTCAGGACCCCTATATCGAGCGCTTGCTGGAAGGGACCGCGTTTTTATCCGCCAAGGTTGAAAAAAAGCTTGATGAGGGGTACCAGCATTTTCTGGAATCCATGCTCAATTCCATGGCCCCTAGCGCCCTGTATCCGATCCCCTCAGGGTCGGTCCTGGAGCTGGTCTTGAATTACAGCAATGAACGGGCCCGCCGGGGAGTCATGCTTGAGGCGGGCACGATCTTTGACGCCTTCATTTCCAATAGCAATACGCCCTGCCGGTTTTCAAGCGTTGACGCGGTGCCCCTGCTGCCCCTTTCCGTTGCTGAAGAGCAGTATGTAACCCGTGATCTGGGAAGCCTGGGTATCACCAATGCCCAGGCGAATGCCGCTCTGCGCCTTAAACTGATGTCAACAACCGGTGAACCCCTCACCGCCTTGGATGAACTGGTGTTTTTTGTCAACATGCCGGAAGCGGAGACCTCCCTCTTACAGCGCCAACTCATGCATGACCGGGTTGCAGTCTATGTTCGGCATAACAACGGCGCATTTACCCTGGTGAACAACCTTGTTTTTGACCTGCCCATAAACGCAGGCAGCACCATCCTGCATGAGGGGCTTAAGGGCAATGTGAAAGCCCTGCGGCTGCTGCAAAATTTCATGGCCTATCCCGCGTTTTTTAAGTTTTTTTCGATCAAAAACCTTGGCGTGGTTTTTAACGCCACTGCCCTGGAACTGGTCATCATGTTTAAACGCCGGGAACCCTCCCTGGCCGCGGACATCAAGGCAGGTGCTCTGAAACTGAACTGCGTGCCTGTATTAAACATCTTTACCAAACGTTCCGACCGGATTGCCTTGGATCGGGAAGTCTTTGCATTTCACATCGTGCCTGAGCGGACCGCCATGCGGGATTATGAAGTGTTAAGCGTCCAGCAGTTGGAATTTTTCAATGAGCGGAACGAAACGTTGTTTTTCGCCACGAATTTTTACGATCAGGATGTGCTACACGGGAGCAACCAGCGAAACTTTTTCAGCCAGCACCGCCAGAGGAGCTTGTTTGAACGGAAATCCACCCAGCGCAGTTCCTATAGCGGCACCGAGTTGTTTGTATCTTTTTCGGCGCAAAACCCAAACGTTGAAAAGGCCTATCAATTCGCGGCAGAACTGATCTGTACCAACCGGGATTTACCCCTGCTTTTGCAGCTCGATACCAGCCTCACCTCAAATGTGCCCTACATCCAGAGCGGGGTCTTTATTGCAGCCCCTACCAAGCCCGATTATTCGTTGGTAGCCCGTGGGGATCAATCGGATTTTGCGAAACTCAGCCATATTATTTTCAACCTCTCCTCCATGTTGTGGCAGGACGGCACCCTCCCCCTGGAAATGTTCAAAACCATGCTCCTCAATTACCGTATTCGTTCTGAGGAGGAAACCGAACGGATGATTGACGGCATTATCAGTCTTGAAAGTGAACCCAAGACCTTCCGGTTTATTAAAGGGGGAGCGATTTTCTTTGAAGCCGGATGGAAAGTACGGTTTACCCTTGATGAAATGGCCTACGCCGGCATGGGGTACTATACCTTTGCCTTTATTATTGGGGAAATGTTAAAGTCCTTCACACCTCTTAACACGCTGCTGGAAATTGACTTTTGCACCCAGCAATCAGGACGGATCGCCACATGGAAGACCTTAGAAAGCTAGTCGTCAAGGTATCTGAGGCGCTTCGCCAGAGGAAGTACGCCCCTGACTTCTGGGGCTTGGTACGCACGCTCGAAGGGGGCAAGCCTTCCCAGCCGCGCTTCGGGTATGCCAAGTATCCTGGGGAGGAAAATGTCCGCTTCGGTCAGCTTCCCTACTTGAACTTTCCCAGTACCGACATCGCCGAGATCCTTGGGGGACACGATGAGGGCGGCCTTGACGCAACGATTCTGACCTACTTTTTCGGCCTCCTGGGAGTGAACGGGCCAATGCCCCTGGAATTCACCAGTTACATCTTTCAGCGGTCCCATAACCAGTATGACCACACATGGCGGCGGTTCTTAGACCTCATCCACCACCGGATGCTCATGCTGTTTTACCGGGCCTTTGCCATGAATCAGCAAAGCATCAGTTTTGACCGGCCCACCGATGATCCCATCACCGATATGGTCAAAAGCCTGACCGGGCTGCCCCCGGACCTGGTCTTTGATAAGAAACAGGAGGCGGTTTCCCTCTCCTATGCCCACCATTTCGGGTTTATGATTAAGAACCGTTCGAATCTGGAAGATATGCTCCGCCGCTTGTTTAAGATGGAACTGGAAGTGCGGGATTTTATCATCGCTGCTTACGACATTCCAGTGGACAGTTACGCGATCCTGGGCAAGCCTGAAACTACGGTCTTGGGGGTCAACCTGCAAATCGGGCGTACCTTTTTCAGCGCCACCCTCAAATTTGAAATCTGGATCGGCCCCATTGATTTTGATACCTATCAAGTCCTGATGTCCGGTTTAACAGGCTTTAATCTGTTGACCCGCACGGTCAACCGCTATCTTGACAGGCCCTTGGAGTACAATCTGGGGTTTAAATTACTGAGTAACACCATCCCCAAGGCCCAGTTGGGCTTTGATTGGACCGAATCTGGTTCCGACGCAGCCCAGTTAGGATATACCTGCTGGATTGGCCGGCCTCAGGCTGAAGAGGTGATTTTGGTCATTGACGCGTCCCGGCTTAACCGTCAACGGCACCGTGAATCATTCAAAGCCGTGTTTCATGGAGATGGCAAGCAATGAAAGAACAACACATACCAATGGTTAAAAACAGGTCTCTAATTATAGAAGGAAATACAAATGAGTAAACTGAAACGGATTCAACTGTTTTCAAAATTTGACGGCAAAGCCTACAAGGCTATTGAAAGTGCGACGATCCTCTGCAAGACCAGAGGTAATCCCTATATCGAATTGACCCACTGGGTAAACCAGATACTCTTGGGTGAAAACACCGACTGGCATGAGGCGGTTCGTTATTTTGCCCTGGATGAGGCAAAGCTGGCCAAGGACATGATCGTTGCCATGGATGCCCTGCCCCGGGGGGCCTCTTCTATCGCCGACTTTTCAAACACCATTGAACTCGCCATTAAGGAGGCATGGATGATCGCGTCCCTGGCCTTTGGCGAGGGGGCGATCCGGACCGGGCACCTGCTCTGCGCCCTCAAACAGACTCCTGAATTTGCCCGTACCCTCCATGACATGAGCCGGGAGTTCGTCAAGATCAACGGGGACCTTTTGGTTGAGAAGTTTGCCGAGATCGTTAAGAATTCCGGGGAAACCTCGGTGGCCGTGTCTGCCGGGGACAGCGCCGCCACTGGTCAGGCAGGTGCCCTGATGGGGAACGCCGCCATGGGAACCGGGGAGGCATTAAAACGCTATACCGTGGATATGACCGAGCAGGCCAAGTCCGGCAAAAGCGACCCCATTGTTGGCCGGGACGCGGAAATCCGCAAGATCATCGATATTTTGATGCGCCGCCGACAAAACAACCCGATTTTGACCGGGGATGTGGGGGTCGGTAAGACTGCGGTGGTTGAGGGGTTTGCCCAGCGCCTTGCTTCCGGGGATGTGCCCCCCAGTCTCAAGGGTACCCGGCTCTGTTCCCTGGACATCGGGCTGTTGCAGGCCGGGGCCAGCATGAAAGGGGAGTTTGAAAACCGCCTGAAACAGGTCATCGAAGAGGTCCAAGGCTCTGAGGTGCCGATCATCCTCTTTATTGACGAGGCCCACACCATGATCGGGGCTGGCGGGCAGGCAGGACAGAACGACGCAGCCAATCTCCTCAAACCAGCCCTGGCCCGGGGGAAATTGCGGTGCATTGCCGCCACCACCTGGCAGGAGTATGTCAAATACTTTGAAAAGGACCCCGCCTTAACCCGGCGGTTTCAGAACATCATCATTGATGAACCGGATGATGATAAGGCCACCGAGATGATGCGGGGGATGATCAAGGCCCTGGAAACCCATCATAAGGTAGCGGTCATGGATGATGCCCTGGAGGCAGCGGTGAAACTGTCCCGCCGGTATATTCCCGCCCGGCAGCTCCCGGATAAATCGGTGAGCATCCTGGACACCGCCTGCGCCAAGGTCGCCCTGAGCCAGAACGCCGAACCTGCGGAGCTTGAGTATTGCCGCCGTAGGATAGAAGCCCTGGTACTGGAAATGGCGATTCTGAGCCGGGAAGAATCCGCAGGATTCGATCACTCGGAGAAGATTACCTCCCTTACCCAGGAGCTTACGAAAGAACGGGACCGGCAAGGGGAACTGGAGGTACGGCTGGATAAGGAGAAAGCCCTGGTTGCGGAGATTATCAGGCTCCGCACTGAGGCGGAGGAAGGAAACCCGGAACTTAAAGGGGACCTTGAGGCGAAGCGCAAGGAGCTTGCCGATTTCCAGGGAGAAAATCCCCTGGTACTGCCCCAGGTGGATACCCAGGCGGTTTCAGCGGTCATTTCCGAATGGACCGGGATTCCCCTGGGCCGGATGGTGAAGGACGAGATCAAATCGATCCTGACCCTGGACGAGGAACTAAACCGCCGGGTCATCGGCCAGGAGCACGGGGTGAAGGTGATTGCCAAGCGGGTAACCACAGCACGGGCGTCCCTGGCAGACCCCAACAAGCCCATTGCGGTGATCATGCTGGCAGGTCCTTCCGGGGTGGGCAAGACCGAGACTGCCCTTGCCCTGGCCGAACAGATCTACGGCAGTGAAGAGCAGATCATCACCATCAACATGAGCGAATTCCAGGAGGCCCACACGGTATCCACCCTCAAGGGCGCGCCTCCAGGATACGTGGGGTACGGCGAAGGCGGAGTGCTGACCGAGGCGGTGCGCCGCAAGCCCTACAGCGTGGTACTCCTCGATGAGGTTGAGAAGGCCCACCCGGATGTACACGAGATATTCTTCCAGGTCTTTGATAAAGGCCAGATGGAAGACGGCGCAGGCAGGCAGGTCAATTTCCGTAACACCATCATCCTCTTAACCACCAACGTGGGGGACGGGACCATTGCGGACCTCTGCGCTGAGGAGGACAAGCTCCCGGACAGCGCCGATCTTGAAGCGGCGATTCGTCCTGATATGATGCGGGTGTTCCCCGCAGCCTTGCTGGGGCGTATTCAGATTGTACCCTACTACCCCTTGGGCAAGAAGGCGTTGTATCAGATCATCGACCTCAAGATCGGGAAGATCAAAAAGCGGGTGGCGGAAAACTACCAGGCGGAACTTGTTACCACTGACGCGGTTAAAGATGAAATCATCCGCCGCTGTGATAACGCCGCTTCTGGAGCGCGCTTAATCGACGCGATCATCAACAACGACATCCTGCCGGAGATCAGCGCGGAATTCCTCCGCCACACCATGGAAGGCCAGACTCTTACCAAAGCGGTGATTGATGTGCAGGATGAGCGGTTTACTTACTCGTTTCCTGATGGAACTGAAGAGAAGCTGTGAGCGCATTAACACAGCGACTTGAGGATGCCCAGTATACCTACGCCGATTACCTCACTTGGGAGGATGATGACCATCGCTGGGAACTCATTGACGGCGTCCCGTATATGATGGCCCAGCCGTCAATTCCTCATCAAATCATCAGCGGTAAGCTATATCGGCAACTGGATGCCTATCTTGATGGTAAGTCTTGTATCGTGATCCCCGCACCTGATGTGAGGCTGTTCCCGGCAGCGGATCGAAGTGATACCACGGTTTTGTCGCCGGATCTGGTAGTCGTTTGTGATCGCTCAAAACTGAGGAGATGGGCCTGTCATGGCGCGCCGGACCTGGCCATCGAGATACTGTCCCTGTCTACCTCCTACTGGGACCGGGGTATCAAGCGCAGGCTGTACCTTGAGGCTGGGGTGTGGGAGTACTGGCTCGTGAATCCCAGGAATAAAACCGTGGAGGTAAATATTCTGAGTCAGGGAACGTATCAGGGCGAGATCTACGATACATCCGAGCCGGTCCCGGTTACGATCCTGCCCGGATGCGTGATCGACATGCCGGCGGTATGGGTTGACGCAGATGTAGCAGTAGCTGATAATGATGAAGAAGAGGAATAAAATGCCAACACCAGTCGCGACTATCGCGAACCTTACCGCCACCGGGGATGTGATCATCGGCCCCGGTGGTATTACCACCATGGTTAAAGGCTTGCCCGTAGCCTGCATGGGGGACGCTGTAGCCGGCCCCTTATGCGTCGCCGGGGTCATTACCATGACCACTGCCATAAACAAGCTGGTCAAAGGCCGGCCTACAGCGTGCCTTGGAAGCGTGGTTACCGGGGTTTCCCCCATCGGGGTTCCCATATCCACCGCAGTGCTGGTTTGTCCTAACGTCAACGAAATCGTGTAAAGGGGAGCGGGATGCCGGAAAATGCGAATACCATGCTGCAGGTCAGACTTGCAGGGGGGGAATACGGAGATTTTTATCCTTACAATCTGGTTTTGGAAGAGGGTTTTTCAAGGCTCTATAAGGGAGAGCTGACGGTCTTCACCGGGAAACTGCACACCCATGAAGCGTTGTCAGAACTGGTGGATCAGGGTATTTCCCTGGTTATTTCCCAAAAACTGGGGGATGGGAGAACCTTGAGAACCCGCTATCTCCATGGGATCATAACAGGCATTACCGGCAGCGGCGTGTTTGGCGCCGGAGACCAGCAGGATTGTTATAGCTATATTCTGACCATTGAACCGGAGCTTGCCCGGCTGCGGTATACCCGGTCAAGCCAGCCCTTTTACCGGATGACCCCGGTGGACGTGGTTGAACAGATTTTGGCGAAACACGGGCTTCAGGCCCAGGTTTCCGGTGACTATTTGAACCGCCAGCGGTTTAGTAAAAAGCTGATGTTTGATCAGTCTGGGGTCTCGGACCTAGAATTCATGCTCGGGATACTGGACCTCTACGGACTTTCCTTTACCTTCCTGCATCAGCGGGTCGGAAAGACCGGGCTGGGGAAGGTGGAGCTGGTCCTTTCCTGGGGGGACACCTTTCCGGTTCCTGATCTTGACTATTCGGACAAGCGGAAAATTCCCGATGTTACCCAATTTGATTTTTTGATCTCCAACGAGGTTCAGGAAATCTGGAAGATGGATACCTGGCATATCACCGAGACTATGGGAGTTGACGGGGTGGAGCTGACCGCACCCTATCCTAACGCCAATTACGGCTCCGACCAGTGGCGGCAGGGCGTAACATCCAAGGGGAGCAGGTATTTCAATTTTAACCGGATGTTCCACGGGTATGAACGGGACACGGAAAATGCGGAGGTTGACGCCGATATAAAACTCATCCTAGATGCCCGTTACCGGGCTTTGCAGCTTGCCAAGTCTAAGTGGACAGGGGAGGCGCTTAATGTGGCGCTTCAGCCGGGTCGCATTCTTGAGCTGGTCCATTTTTACGGTATGCGGGACAAGAGGATAATCACCGCCCAAGTTACCGGTGTGCGCCTCCATTGCCGGATGGCCTGGCCCCAGGACCTGGCGGTGTCTCCGGAAGGCCGGGACCTGGGAGAAACCTTGGAAGTGCGCTGTGAGTGTATGAACTACGGCAGCGGTGTTCAGGACAAGCGGTACTGCGCAGGAGCGCTGGAATTGTATTAAGAGGGAGTAAAATGGAGTTATTAGAGATGACTGTTACAGCAGGATGCACTAAAAAATCTCCGTATCTATTTACGGCAAAGGATGGTACTGCTTCTCATCCTGTTACTATGGTGATGCCTCTTGGGGGGGTTACGTCAGGACTCTACCGGTCTCCTCAAATTGGGGAATTGGTCCTTGTTGGGGAGCAGAGTTCTGGTGCAAGCACAAGATATTACCTGATGGGGTATTTGCCGAGTGATACCGTATCGTTCTTTGCGAAAAATGCGACAGTAAGAAATTCGGCAGATGAAGCGATTGTGGCACTAGACAAAGCATTAGCGGCGACAAAGATGGAAGATGCAAAACAATTTGCACAACAGGCGGCGAAAAAGGCGATAGAAGCAGCACAGAAAGCAAAAGAGCTGGATAGTACTTTAACTGATGAAACATCAGGATTGACCGCTGCAAATACGGCAAAGACGAATGCCACTAACGCAACAACAAGCGAGAAGGCAGTAGTGGCGGCGAATGCTGCAGTAATGGCAGCAGAAAAGGCATTCGGAAAAACAACAATAGAAGCAGATACTAAGCATTGTTTGAATAACTCCGGCGAAGTTTTCCGCTACAAGAAAACAGGTCGTAATACCGCCGATGACGCATACTCGGAAATCGGTTTTTATAGCGACACAACGCAATGGAAAAAAGATGGTGAAGGTGATCCGCCCAAAATCGACCGTATTAATATCCAGTCCACCGGGGATATTCACGAAAAAGCGCAGAATTACCATCAAATATGCGCTAAACGTCTTGAACTGTTAGCAAATTGTCCTGCGGCTGATCATTCCAATCCGGATGGTGAACAGCGTCCGTTTGAAGACCGCCCGGGGGACGATTCCGATCTTTATGCCGGAGACGCCCATATCAGGGCAAAAAACCGGATTGTCATCAAAGCCGGACGTGAGATAGAGCTTCAGGTTGGACGGTCAAAAATTCTTATCACCGATGCTGGTATTGAGTTATCTTCCCGAAAAACCAGGCCAAACGTTCCGACCAGTTGGGATACTATCTTAAAGCTATCGCCTCAGACTGGTATCAGTATGTTTGGCAGCTCGGTGGATATTACGGCGGCGTATAAATATGCCATTAAGGAAAAGCAGAGCGGCAGCTCTATATCCAGTATGGCTGGAGTCATGCGGTTTTCCGCAAAGGATATACTATTTAGGACCGTGACAGCCCTTTCGTATACAATGGCGAATGCGGTAGGGCTTTTCGATTTGGCGACCAACATTGGAGGAATGTCCAAAGCTTTAACTTCCGGCGAGGCTGACGGATTGGCAGGTCTGCTGGCAAAAGCTGGCGTTCCAATTGGAAGTATTGCTGCTACAATAGTGGGTTTGATAAAAAATGATGACATCCTTGATAAGGATCCTATTTCTATTTTTGTAGCGGCAGTAGGAGGTGTACTTGACATGGTGGATGCTGTTTTCATGGTATTAGATATGTTTATTTCAGTAACATATAGTGAAACCCATGATTCGAGAAGCAAAATGATCCTGGCCCATGCGGTTATACAGTCCGGACTTTTGGGAATAATGGCTGGATTTATATCCGCTGGTAGTGGTCCCTTTTCGTGGACCCATAGAGCGGCGTTTCATCTGAGAGGCTATAATGCACAAGTAGTTACGGAGGCAAAAACCGTGAAACGGATTGGCGCGGATGGTGAGGCAGCCGATGGGCCTTTGGCCGCTGTAGCGAATGACGCAGTAGATAAAATAACGAAAAAAGCAACTGATAAAATGGATAAAATTGGAGAGTATTTTAGTAGTGGGAAATTAGCGAAAGGTGTAACAATAGGATCGGGAGTGGCGGTACTGGGAGCATTAGGAGGCATCGGGTTAGCAGTCGCACCTGTAGCTTTGGGTGATATGTCAAAAAAAGATAACTTGGATAAGTCTGTGTTGGATCAATTAAAGGAGCTATAAGTTATGGATAAAAAATTACAGGACGGTATCAAAGGAGCCATTACTCCCATTATCGAAAGTGCGGTGATGGCTGCGGCGGTCAGTGCCGTGACGGCAATCATAGCAGATCTGGTGGTTACCAATTATAAAAAGCACGATTTAACCGGGGACACGGAATTACTCCCAACCAAAGATAAGGCGACTATGAGCGAATCAGAGGTTGCTGCTTCCGAAACCGAAGGCAAGCTCGCCCAGGATACGGTGGCCGGGACT
>JAITQK010000093.1 GCA_031288975.1 Treponema sp.
CATTTGACGGAGATCATCAAACGTCATGCGTCGGAAATCCTGGGCCGCCAAGAAACTCAGGCGATCCTCGATACGCTGAAAAAGGAATATCCGGCGGTGGTAGATGAGGCCCTGGGTCAGAAGGCCCTGAGCCTTGGAGAAATTCAAAAGGTCCTCCAGGGGCTGCTGCGGGAACAGGTCTCCATTCGTAACATGGTAACTATTCTGGAGGCAGTGGCGGATTTTGCTCCGATTACCCGGGATATCCGGTTCCTGACTGAAAAGGCCCGGCAGGCCCTGGGCAGACAGCTCTGCCATCGTTATATTGATGAAGACCGGGTACTCCATGTATTAACCATCGATCAAGGTCTGGAACAGAAGATCGTCGAAAGCCGGGTGGAAATCGCCGCTGGGGTCATGTCGGCCTTGGACCCGGCGGTTCAGAATGCCTGGATAAAGGCCCTGTCCCGTTCGGTATCCGCTATGCAGGAGCATGGCTGGTTCCCGATTATCCTCTGTTCTGAGCAGGCCCGCTACCTCGTTAAATCCTCCACAGAGCGGGAATTGCCGGAATTGGTAGTCCTTTCGGTTCATGAGATCGTTTCAGATATTACGCTGGAACAGGTGGGGGTGGTCAGGCTGGACCGTTAAGGAGTAAGCATGGAGTATTTTATCGAACAGGCCTTAACCTATACCGAATGTCTCAATAAAATCCGTATGAAGTATGGAGATCGATACACAATACTCTATCATAAGAATATCCGCATGGGAGGATTTCTGGGGCTTTTTGCCAAGGATGGGGTGGAAGTTACCGGGTTTACCTCAAATAACATCATAAAAAATGTGAATTCTCTGGCGCTTTCCGGTGCAAGCCCTCCCGGCCCAATAGGAACTCAAGTCTTCACCTCTCCGGCGCCGGTGGAGCCCCGGAAACCCCTTGATTTTGAGGAAGAAAAGAAGAAGGTCATTGCCGCAGCCAACCGGGGGGATCCGACCTTGCAAATGGTCTTGAGCGAGGTTCGTACCCTCAAGGAAAAGATCGAGGCCAATGCAGTAGGCGGTTCCTCCAGTGAAGAACATCCCACCTTGGGCCGTATCGAGGAAATCCTCACGCTGAATGATTTTTCACCTCCCTATTGCCAGAACATTCTGGATCGTATCAAACGGGAATTTTCCCTGGATGCCCTCAATAAGTATGAAGCGGTGCAGGATCGGGTGCTGGAGTGGATCGGCGAGAGTATCATCCTCTACAAGGAGGATAAATTCCAGCGGCGGCCCCGGATCATGGCCCTGGTCGGACCCACAGGGGTGGGTAAAACGACGACCATCGCCAAACTGGCCGCTATTTTCGGGATTGGGAATTCGGGGAGACGCCCCCTTTCAGTGCGGATGATCACCACCGACGCGTTCCGCATCGGTGCCAAAGCACAGATAGAAGCCTACGGTAATATCATGGCCCTGCCGGTTTCCTATGTGGAAGACTACGACGATCTGAAAAAGACCATAGCCCAGTATTCCGATGGGGTGGACATGATCCTCGTGGATACCATCGGGAAAAGTCCCCGGGATGCGGTGAAATTGGGAGAGATGAAGCAGCTTTTGGATGCCTGTGGAACTCAGGCGGAGCTGTACCTTGCGGTGGCGGCTACTACTAAATCCAGTGATTTAAAGGAAATCTTACGGCAGTTTGAACCATTTAATTACCGCTCGGTGATCATCACGAAGCTGGATGAAACCATACGGGTAGGCAATGTGATTAGCGCCCTTTCAGAACGGGGGAAATCAATATCATATATTACCGATGGACAGAAGGTTCCCAGCAATATACAGAAGGCTACAATCGTTCGTTTTCTTATTAATCTTGAGGGCTTCCATGTCAATAGGGCACAGATTGAGGGGCGATTTCCCAGCGATGAAGCCGAACAAATTCAATGGAGATAAGCAATGGAAGACCAGGCTGAAAAACTACGGGAGTTAATGCGTAAACAAAATGTTTTTCAGGAGACTTTGGTAAAACCCAAGGAACCGAAAAAAAACCGGATTATTACGGTTACCAGTGGTAAGGGGGGGGTGGGAAAAACCAATGTCTCGATCAACATGGCCCTGGCCTATGCCCGGTTGGGTAAAAAGGTAGTGGTCATGGATGCAGATTTGGGGCTTGCCAATGTGAATGTGATGCTCAACATTATCCCCAAGTTTACCCTGTACCATCTGATGCGTAAGCAGAAAACCATGAAGGAAATCCTTGTGGAAACCGAGTACGGCATTTCCATTGTCGCGGGAGCATCGGGACTTTCCATGATTGCGAATCTTCCTGAAGATGAACGGCAGTATTTTATTGATGAACTGGAATCCCTTTCCGGTGCGGATATCATTATCATTGATACCAGCGCAGGGGTTTCCAGCAATGTCCTCGATTTTATCGCCGCTGCGGACGATGCGGTGATCGTTACAACCCCGGAACCCACGGCTATCACCGATGCCTATGGTATCACCAAGATCATCGCGACGGAGATGATGGAAACGCTGAACATGGGGCTTAAGCTTGTGGTAAACCGGGTACGGAGTGTTACGGAGGCAAATAAAGTGGCAGATAGGATGACCCATATTGCCGGTCAATTCTTAAACATCAAGGTGGATTACCTGGGCTTTATTTACGATGATCCCCTGGTTTCTCAGGCGGTTTTGCGGCAGAAACCCTTTATGGTCATGGACCCTAAGTGTAAGGCTTCCATCTGTGTCCAGCATATTGTGGAACGGATGGAAAAGACTGAACCCCGTAAAACCGGTGGCTTCGGGAGTCGGCTTTGGCGGCTTCTGGGTCGGAAATGAAAGGGTGCCACAGTGTTTAATGTAACGGTCAACGCTATTGCCGGAGGGGTCGCGTTTATTCTTTCGTTCCTGATCGGGATCATAAGCGGGAGCGCCTTCTTCATTATCCTGATTCGGGCTTTGTTTTGTGGAGTAGGTTTTTTTGTCCTGGCCTGGGGTGCCCAGGCCCTGGTTAGTCGCTTCTTACCGGAACTACTCAATGAGGATGGGGGTGAGCAGGGTGAAGAGGTCCCTGGCTCCCAGGTGGATATTACGGTAGAGGATGAAGCGGACCCGGTCCAGGGTGAATCTCCCTATGCATCAAAGCCTCTGGCAGCAGGTCTGGACCAGAACGCTGAAAATGTATATACTCAAAGAGAAGAGGTAGCAGAACAAGGTGCTCCTGCCGATTTTGTGCCTGTTTCGCCGGTACGGCCTGCTCAAAGCGCTGCTAAACCGGGGGAGACACTCATGAATCATGAATCCAGGGAGGGTACGTTTCACCAGGACGATGATCACGATAAAACGGAGGGAGTATCGAAAGCTCCTATTTCAAAAAAACCGCGGGGTACCGGTAAGGTCGAGGATATAGTAAAAGTTGATCCCAAGATCATGGCCGCCGCTATACAGACCATATTAAAGCAATAATAAAGGGATAGACTATGGGGAATGTCCCCCTGGAACAAAAAGCAGAAGAGGTACTCTGGCATGAATACCGCCAGGGTCGGGATTCAAAAATACGGGAAACTTTTATAAAACAATATGCCCCTTTGGTGAAGTATGTGGCCGGTAAAGTTGCGATTGGTATGCCCCACAATGTTGAGTTTGAGGATCTCGTGGGATTTGGTGTTTTTGGTCTCTTAGATGCCATTGAAAAATTTGATCCCGATAAAGGGGTTAAATTTAAAACCTATGCGGTAACCCGGATACGAGGGGCTATTTTTGATGAACTCCGTTCCATTGATTGGGTTCCCCGGTCAGTACGGCAAAAGACTAGGGAAGTGGAGGAAGCCATTGGATCCTTGGAAGCCCAGTTGGGAAGAACCGCGACGGATCAGGAAATCGCTGGTTCTCTGGGTATGAAGGAAGAAGAGTACCTTAAAACCATGATGAAAATATCCGGCACTTCGGTGCTTTCCCTGAATGATGTGTGGTTTTCGGGGGATGAAAATGATAAGGTTTCTATTGGGGATAGTATCGAGTCTCCTGCCAGTCTCAATCCTGATGTCATTGTGGAGAAAGAGGAGATCCGCCGGGTCATTGTGGAGCAGATCAATGAACTGCCGGATAAGGAGAAAAAGATACTGGTCCTGTATTACTATGAAGATCTGACCTTAAAAGAGATAGGTCAGGTATTGGAAGTAACCGAGTCCCGGGTATCCCAACTGCATACCAAGGCGATACTCAGGCTTCGTTCAAAGCTCACAAATATACGGAAGGGGATTATATAAGCATGATTGATTTTGTCCAGCTTCAGGAGCGTATGAAGGATCAGTTAGAGGCAGACAGGACTATTCATACAGTGGAAGCCGCAGGTTCCACTCTGGAAGCGGCGGTTGCGGAAGCGGCTACCCTGCTCAACCTGTCGGTCAGGCGAATTGAATATGAAATTATCGAGCGGGGGTTCCCCGGATTTCTGGGGTCCGGGAAAAAAGAGTGGAAGATCCATGCCTATGAAGGGGTAAGCCATAAGAAAAACATTGAGGAGGATGTTTTAGAAGAGATCGATGAGGAAGTTACCGGGCCGGTTGTCGTGGATAAGGATGGAGCGGTCTTTGTACACCTGCGGAATGATGGCGCCTATCTTAAAGCGGTGCCTGCGATGGGTAATGGAATTCGGGTTACTGAGGCCCAGGCCATGGAGCTTTTAAAATCCCGGAATGTCATGGAAATTGATGAGGTCATGGTACGCACGATAGTCAGAGCGGCGCAGGGTATCTATATGCGGGTTGGAACCTTCAACCGCAAATATACCAACGATAGTATGATAAGTGTGAACATTGCGGATGAGAATATGAAGGCCTATATTTCCGTAACTCCTCCTGGAACAGGGGGCTGCGACCTGGAGGTGGAGACCATTATCAGCATCCTCAAGGATAACCGGGTGGTCTATGGCATTAAGGAGGTTTTCCTTCAGGATTTTGTGGAC
This sequence comes from Treponema sp., assembly GCA_031288975.1. Taxonomy (GTDB): domain Bacteria; phylum Spirochaetota; class Spirochaetia; order Treponematales; family Breznakiellaceae; genus JAITNP01. Next base: position 4,940 of record JAITQK010000093.1, read on the forward strand.
CGGCCGACGTATAGAGTGCCGGTATTGGTGGCTGAGGGGACCCAGGCGGTGAATGGCCAGGATGCCTATATGAAGTACCATTTTGCAACCAGCCAGGCTAAGATCCGCTTGCAGCAAGAACGGGATGGCAGTGTTGATTTCAAGGAACACAATACGATCCAGAATGTGGTCGCCAACCAGCCCTTGGCTACCAAAATTCCGGCAGAAGAGGGCGTGCGGGGACGGACTGTTCTCGGCGGCTATCTGCCTACGAAGAAGGGCAATGATATAGAGCTGCCCTTAGGGGAGCATGTCCATGCCGGGGATGATGGCGCCACAATCCTGGCGGATATCAATGGGCAAGCCATACTCGTAGCCGGGAAAGTCAGTGTGGAACCCATATTGACCATCCAGGGGAACGTCAATATTAAAACAGGGAATATCATGTTCCTGGGGAATGTTGTCGTATCCGGTAATGTGGAGGATGGGTTTTCGGTTAAGGCTTCGGGGAATATCGAAATTAATGGAAACGCGGAAAAGGCGGAATTAGACGCAGACGGGGATATCGTGGTGCGTAAAGGGATCACCGGCAAAAGTACCAACGGTATTATCCGGGCAGGCCGCTCTGTATGGGCGCGGTTTATGGAAAACACGATCATTCAGGCCGGGGGTATGGTGATCGCCTCTGATGGTATTGTCAATTGTCAGGTGGATGCCCTTAAGCGCATCGTATGTCAGGGAAAACGGGCGCGCATCGTTGGCGGACGCCTACGGGCGACAGAAGAGATCAACGCCAAGATTATTGGCAGTGCCGCAGGAGGCACGGAAACCACCTGTGAAGTCGGCGTTGATCCTAAGATCAAAGAACAGCTTACTACCCTGATAAACCAGAAAACGGAGATGATGAAAGAGATTGAGGAAATGAAGCTTGACTTCCAGACCCTGAACAATATCCTCCAGCAGCGCAAATCCTTGCCTCCGGACAAAGAAGCGTATCTGCAAGACCTCCAGGGCCGTCAAAAAAGCATGACCGCTGATTTAAAAAAAATAAACGAAGATATTAGCGCCATACAGCAATCTCTTGTGGACCTCAAGGTCCGGGGACGGGTCTCTGCGGCGGAAAAAGTGTATCCTGGGGTTAAAATCATCATCATGGATACCATACAAAAAGTAGATACCGAATACAAGGCGGTTACCTTCATCCTGGAAAACGAACTTATCAAGGTCGTTAAATATGAAGAACCAGACGCAGAGGCAAAGCGAGGTCCTGATGGCTATTCAGCCGATTGACCTGCAGGTCATGTTTAACCAGCTCGATCAGGTTGGTAAGACACAAGTATCCCAGAAAGAGGGGCTGGCGCTCCAACAGGCCCTGCAGGGGATGCAAGTACAGAAAGAAACCGAAGAAGCGATTCAAGCGGTAAACGAGGCCCAGGATACCGGAGCAGGTACCGAGGGGGTCAACGACCGGGGCGCTCGTAAACGGTCGGGAGCGGATACGGAGGATAAGGAGGAGGCTCATCAAAAAGGAAAAAAGCATGAGGATTATGGAAAGGCTGCTTCTATTATCCGGGATCCGCGTTTGGGAAAAAATGTTGATGTAAGCGGGTAGCGGATGAATATATCCTTGATATTTTCCGCAGCGAGTCTTATCTTATGTGCTTTCTTCTTTGTGTATTTCAGAGCCTATCTCCGGCGCAGGACCGGACCGGATCGGCTCCTGGCTGAATTCCGGGAAGAGGTGTATAAACTGATTGCCGAAATTGACGCTGCCACTGATAAGGATTCGCTCCTCGTAGAAGAACGGATAAAAAGCCTCCGAACCATTTTGGCAGATGTGGATAAACGAATCAGTATCCAAGTCCGGGAATTGGACCGGCAGCGGTTCCAGGAAGATGCCTATGCCCAACTGGGGAAACGGTATGCCAGCACCAAGGCTGATGGGTTTGCACCTGTTTATGACGAAATGCCTCATGGTCCCCGTATTGTGTCCCGTGAAATAACACTAAAACCCCTCCCCTTTGCGGAACAGGTAGCAGAATTATCCCGCGCCGGCTTTTCCGCCAATTTGATTGCTACCCGCCTTGGGGTGAGTATATCCGAAGTAGAACTTGCCATCGCTATTGCTAGCGATCAATAAGGGCCAGTGATACGACCACGGATGCGTTAAAGTACCGTGGCCGTATCAGCTTCAAGCAGCAGGAACCGCTACCCCCAGTTTGAGGAATCCGAGTTGTGGTCATCCCCTGGGTGATGATGCTGGTCTTGACCATCTGATACTTGATCAAAGGTGTCGGTGTTTCCAGCCAATTGCCGATTTTCCAGCTCGTCTATGAGCGGCGTCTTGGCTTTTCTTGCCCGAGGTTTCCGGGGGGCTACATCGGCAGCTTCTTTTTTTGCCCTTCCCCTGCGCGGGGAAACTTCTGCGGCAGCGCCCTTCTTATCGGCCTTTTTCGTGGTCCGTGTCGTGGCTACAGTGCCTCTTTTTGAAGGAGACGGCTTTTTGGCCTTAGGAATCTGCTTAATGATTGCCATTAACTCTTCATCCTTTTGCAGTTCCGCCAAGTCATAGTCGTTCTGCAGGTTAATCCAATACTCCCTGGTGGTATTGAAATACTTTGCTAACCGCGCCGCAACATTAAGGGTGATCTTTGTCTTGTTGTTGATGATCTGCCTGACGGCGGACGCACTCAACCCAACATCTTCCGAGAACTGAGTGATGCCGATTTGGTATGCATCAAGATACGTCTCTTTCAAGACGTTTCCCGGTAAAGGCGCTTTCTGTTTCTTCATGAATAGAACTCCTTGTTAGTTGCACTCTCTTCAGGATTTTCTCAACGCTGATAAACACCATTGAAGGAATATCATTGAAGTAATTACAATATAAAAATAAGATACAACTATCGCATTTTTTTTGCAATACCATTTTCCGCATAATTGCTTTTTTTTTGAAAATTTTTTAGCGGTAAAGACAAGCGGCCCCGGAGGGAAACAACAAGCACCCTGTACTTACCAAACGCCCCAGTTCTGGAAGCTGTCGTAGGCTATTTTGATAAAGAGCAGGGTCAACACCACCAGAATAAAATAACGAATCATCCGTGCGCCCCGGTGTATCGCAAGCCCGGACCCGATGTAGCTGCCTGCGATACTGAAAACCCCGGCACAGATTCCCAGGGGCAAGAGGACCCGCCCGTTATAGAAGAATACGACCAGCGCCGCGAGATTAGAGGCCAGATTCACCAGTTTCGCGTTACCGGAAGCGGTGCGCAGCTCCATCTTCGCAAGCCCTGAGTATAGGAGGATGTAGAAGGTGCCGGCCCCAGGCCCAAAAAAACCATCATACCAGCCGATACAAAGGGATATGAGTATTGAATACACGAGGGCCTTGCGCCGGGAAATGTGCTTGCCCGTAACCTCAAAGTTCTTCTTCTTGAACACATAGAACGCCGTTATGGGCAGGACAAACAGCAGGAGTCCTTGCAAATTCCCCTCATCCATAACCAGGGTGAGGGACGTGCCCAGTGTGGAACCTGCAAGGGCCGCACCGATTGAAGGGATGCAGAGCACCAGATCCACGAATCGGTTTTTATAATAACGGTAGGACGCAACCAAAGTTCCCGCTATGGAGGAGAGTTTGTTGGTTCCCAGGGCAAAATGCATCGGCACCCCGGCCAAGAGGTAGGCCGGAAGCGCGATAAGCCCCCCACCTCCGGCCACGGCATCGACTAGCCCTGCCAGGAAAACCAGGGGACACACTATCAGAAACATTGAGCTTGAGAGTTCAAACTGCATATAACATCTACAGGGTTCTGATTATCGCTTCCGCCGCTGCCCGTCCATCGGCAATGGCATGCACCACCAGACTTGCGCCCCGGCGGGAATCCCCGGCAGCCCAGACTTTAGGGTTAGAGGTATGGAAGCTGCCCCGGGTACGGATGTTGCCCCGCTCGTCCACTGCTAAACCGAAATCGGCAACGATCCCTCCTTGCACCACGTGGGTAAAGCCCATGGCCAGGAGCACCAGGTCCGCGCCGATCTCAAAATCCGAACCGGGAACCTCGGTCATGTTCCGTCCATTCCATTCCACCCGGCAGGCATGGATGGCCTCAACCGTGCCGTTGCGTCCGATAAAAGCCCTGGTGTTCACCGACCAGAGCCGTTCCCCCCCTTCAAGGTGGGAACTGGAGGTTTTAAGCACCTTGGGCCACAGGGGCCAGGGTTCCTCCGGGGGCCGGTGTTCTGGGGGCTTGGGCAGCACCTCAATCTGGGTGACCCGGAGCGCGCCCTGACGGTTGGCAGTACCCACACAGTCGGAACCGGTATCGCCACCACCGATGACCACCACCCGTTTACCAAAGGCGGTGATAGGCTCCATGCCGCCGCTGGATTCCCCGGCGAGGATGCGGTTCTGGGGGGACAGGAAGTCCAGGGCCTGCACAATGCCGGCGTTCTCCCTGCCAGGTGCCGTGATGTCTCTGGGTTCCCGTGCGCCAATGGTGAGGAGCACCAGATCAAAGGATGCTTCAAGGGTCTTAGCCTCCATGATTTCCGCACCTGCATCCTGGGAACCCTCAGCCCCGGCTACACCGAAACCGTAACGGGCAGAACCAATCCCGACATCGGTTTTGAATTCAACCCCTTCGGCTTCCATAAGGGTAATGCGCCTATCGATAAAACTCTTATCCAGCTTGAAATCCGGGATACCGTAACGAAGATATCCCCCTACCTTGTGCGCCCCTTCATAAACCGTAACCGAAAAGCCCGCCCGGTTAAGGTAATAGGCTGCGGAAAGCCCCGCAGGGCCGGCCCCCACAATGGCGACCTTCTTCCCATTCCGGGACCGGGGAGGCCGGGGCACGATCAGCCCCAGCTCAAAGGCCTTTTCTATGATCGCAAGCTCATTCTGCCTGATGGTTACCGGTTCGTTGTTGGCCCCAAGCACACAGGATGCCTCGCAAAGCGCAGGGCATACCCTGCCGGTAAATTCCGGGAAGGGGTTGGTGTCTTGCAGCAGCGCCCAGGCGCCTTGCCAGTCGTTCCGGTACACCCGGTCCTGCCATTCGGGCATCACATTTGAAAGCGGACAGGCCCAATGGCAGAAGGGCACCCCGCAGTCCATACAACGGGCAGCCTGTAAACGCCGTTCCTCCTCGGTAAGCCGGACCTCCACCTCACTGTAATCGTTGATCCGTTCTTCCACCGGCCGGTAGCCGGATAGTTTACGCCGTATCTTTAAAAATCCCTTTGGATCACCCATTATGCTCGCTCCGTAATCTCTTCTTTTTCCCGGATCTCATAGAGCTTCCGGTCCAGTTCCGCCAGTTTCATCTGTTGCAGCGCCCATTTGTATTCCACCGGGAGCACCTTGACAAACCGGAGCCGGTAGGTTCCCCAGGCATCCAGAATGGTTCTGGCATAGACCGAGCCGGTCCAGTATATGTGTTTCCCGATCTGTTCTTTGACAAAGCGCTCGTCATCTTCGGTATCAAGCCCCGAAAGTTCCACCATGCCCTTGTTGAGGAAGAACTCGAAATTGCCGCTCGTATCCAGCACATACGCGATGCCCCCAGACATGCCTGCGGCGAAGTTCCGCCCCACGGTCCCCAGGACAATGATCCTGCCGCCGGTCATGTATTCGGCGCAGTGGTCCCCGGTGCCTTCCACCACCGCAATGGCCCCGGAGTTACGCACACAGAAGCGTTCCCCTGCAACACCGGCAACGTACAATTCTCCTGCTGTGGCGCCGTAGAGCACCGTATTCCCCAGGATGATGTTTTCATTGGTTTTAAAGGATGAGCCTTCAGGAGGGGCCACCACGATCCGGCCACCAGAAAGACTCTTCCCCAGGTAGTCGTTGCTATCCCCTGCCAGCCTGAAGGTAATGCCCTTGGCGAGGAACGCGCCGAAGCTCTGTCCTGCAGAACCATGAAAGTCCACGGTAACGAAGTTTTCCGGGAGTCCCTGCCCGCCGAAACGCTTGGACACTTCGTAAGACAGCATAGCCCCTACTGCACGGTCGGTATTCTTGATGGGGAGCCGCAGAGCCGTCGGTATTTTCCGGTCCAGGGCTGCAAGGCATTGTTCAATGAGCTTGCGGTCAAGAACCTGGCTGATCCGGTGAATCTGATCATGGACGCAGTGGGTTTCTGTTCCGCCTGCTATGTCCTGAGGTCCCTCAGCCTTGTACAAAAGCGCGGAAAGATCCACCCCGGCGGATTTGGGCTTTTCGCTCTTCCGCTGGACTAAGAGCTCTGCCCTGCCGATAAGCTCGTCAAAGTGCCTGAACCCCAGGGAGGCCATAATTTCCCGTACCTCCTCAGCGAGGAACCGGAAGAAGCTAATGAGGTATTCGCGCTTACCGCTAAAACGCCGCCGCAGTTCCGGGTCCTGCGTGGCGATCCCCATGGGACAGGTGTTCTCGTGGCACTTACGCATCATCACGCAGCCTAAGACGATGAGGGTTGAGGTACCGAAACCGAATTCCTCGGCACCGAGCATCCCGGCAATCACAATGTCCCTGCCGGTCTTGAGCTGGCCATCGGTCTGGAGCCGCACCCGGCTCCGCAGTCCGTTCCGCACCAGGACCTGGTGCGTCTCGGCAAGCCCCAATTCCCAGGGGATTCCCGCGTGACGTATGCTGCTCTGGGGGCTGGCCCCGGTTCCGCCGTCGTACCCGGAAATGAGGATATTGTCAGCATGGGCCTTGGCAACCCCGGCGGCAATGGTACCTACCCCGGTTTCAGCCACGAGCTTAACGCTGATCCGGGCCGTGGGATTGGCGTTTTTAAGATCAAAGATGAGTTCCGCTAAATCTTCTATAGAATAGATATCATGGTGGGGAGGTGGACTGATGAGGGTAACACCAGGGGTTGAATACCGCGTCCGGGCTATGTTGCCATCCACCTTATGCCCTGGAAGCTGCCCCCCTTCGCCAGGCTTGGCACCCTGGGCGATCTTGATCTGGAGTTCCACTGCATTGGCGAGGTATTCGCTGGTAACACCGAAACGACCAGAGGCAACCTGTTTGATGGCGCTCCTGGTCCAGGTCCCGTCAGGACGGACCGCGAAACGTTCCGGGTTCTCTCCCCCTTCTCCAGAGTTGGACCTGCCCTTGATAGAGTTCATTGCCGCGGCAACGGTTTCGTGGGCCTCTTGGGAAATAGAACCAAAGGACATGGCCCCGGTGGTGAACCGCTTCATAATAACTTCCACGCCCTCCACTTCCTCAAGGGGAATCGCTGTCGCAGGTCCGCCCTTCACCGTGCCTGGAGGGACAAAGTCCAGGAGGCCCCGTATCACATGAGGCCGCTGATTAAGGGCATTCACCGCAGCGGAGAATTGCTGAAACTTACTGAAATCCCCGGTCCTGGTGGCCCACTGCAAGAGGTGGATAGTGTCGGGGTTCCATGCATGCTGTTCCCCATATTTGCGCCATCGGTACTGACCCACCCCTTCCATAAGGTAGTCTGATACCTCCGGCTCACTGCCGATCCTGGACTCCCGTGCAGCCTGGTAATGGGCCACCGCCTCTGCTTCCAGTTCCGGGAACCCCGCGCCGCCGATACGGCTCAGAGTACCTCGGAAACATTTCTCTATCACCGAAGCATGCAGCCCCAGGGCCTCAAAGACCTCGGCGCCCCGGTATGACCGCAGCGTACTGGTTCCCATCTTGGACATCACCTTCAGCATTGCCTTTTGCAGTCCTTTGAGGTACTGCTTCTTCACATGGGCAAAGTCCCCTATCCGCTTGCCGTCAAAGCTCCGGCAAATAGCCGCGAGAGACACCAGCGCGCCATAAGGTACCACCAGGTCCGCACCGTACCCAAAGAGCAGGGCAAAGTGCATGATCTCCCTCGGCTCTGCTGACTCAATAATGATCGATGCCTTCATCCTCAGCCCCGCCTTGATAAGCCCGTGATGGAGCGCGCCGACCGCCAAAAGGGCCGGCACCGCACAGCGCCCCGCCTCTGGAGACAGGCTCCCTCGGTCGGAGAGGATCAGCAGAACGCTGCCGTCTTTGACCGCTTTGATAGCCTCGGCAACCAGGCGATCCAAAGCTATTTCTAGTGAGGAGTTGGGACTTGTCGCAGGGTCATTTAAAAGAGACACGTAGAAGGTAGCGTCCAGGGTCTTAGACCGAAACACCTCTGGCTTGAGGGCCTTGAGTTTTTCCAAATCGCCAGAGGTCAAAATAGGATTGCGTACCTTGATCCTGCGGCAGTGGGATTCGGTTTCCTCAAGCAGATTCTCATGGGGACCGATGAAGCTGGTCAGGGTCATGACCAAATCCTCCCGGATGGAGTCGATGGCCGGGTTCGTTACCTGGGCGAAGACCTGCTTGAAATAGGCGTACACCCGCTGGCTCTTATCGGAGAAGACCGCCAGCGGCGTATCAGTACCCATAGAACTGGTGGGTTCCTGGCCGGCCTCAACCATGGGAATAAGCAGCCGGTCCTGGTCTTCACGGGTATACCCAAAGGCCCGCTCCATGAACAACACCGCCCCATCGGTCTTGAACTGGGGATCCCCCAAAGGAGCTTCGTCGTGCTTTTCTGCCACAGCCCCCTCCGGTGTATGGATCTCAAGTTCCTGTTCCAGGGTAATGATCTGTTTTGTCCACTGAGCATAGGGCTTCCGCTGATACACATCCCGTTTGGCCTCAGCATCGGGGATGATACGGCCCTTAAGCAGATCCACCAAAAGCAGCTTCCCCGGTAGGAGCCGCCCCTTGTACACCACCTCATCAGGGGTAAAATCCTGCACCCCTGTCTCAGAGGCCATCACGATGAGGTTGTCTTTGGTGATGGTATACCGGGAAGGCCGCAGGCCGTTACGGTCCAGGGTACCCCCCACATAGCGGCCGTCACAGAACACCATGGAGGCCGGTCCATCCCACGGCTCCATGATACAGGCGTGGTATTCGTAAAAGTCCTTGAGTTCCTGGGGAATAGGGTTCTTGTCGTTCCAGGATTCGGGGATCATCATCATCAGGGCGTGGGGCAGACTGCGGCCAGACATGACGAGGAGTTCCAGCACATTATCAAAACTGGCAGAATCGCTCTTATTCGACTCTATCACCGGCAGTATGTCCTTGAGGGCCTCTCCAAAGCGGGGATGAGCGAAAAGCGCCTCCCGTGCGGCCATCCAGAAACGGTTTCCCCGGACTGTGTTGATTTCACCGTTATGGGCTACCAGGCGGAAAGGCTGGGCCAGGGGCCAATTGGGAAAGGTGTTGGTGGAAAACCGGGAATGGACCAGGGCCACCGCAGTGGTAAGCGCCTCATCCTGTAGTTCCGGGTAGTAATCTTTGAGCTGCGTGGGCATGAACATACCCTTATACACGATGATCCGGGACGAAAGGGAGGGAACATAGACCCCCTCCTTTTTCAATTCCTCATTCCCGGCAAGGGCCTTTTCAAACCGTTTCCTCAAGATATAGAGCTGCACTTCCAAATCAGAGACCCCAGTCTCCCCATCGCTATCCGGCTTCTCCGGTTTGGGGACCAGAACAACGTGCTTTACCACCGGTTCCGCACTGCTGGCGATAGGTCCGATAACACCGCTGTTGACCGGCACATCCCGCCATATCGGGGACAAAAACCCAGTGGCTTCGGCCAGTTCCGCTAACAGATCGCAGATTACCCTACGGCGTTCCCCGGCCTTTGGGGAACCAGGAAAAAACACCAGCCCTGTACCGTAGGTTCCCGCCTCGGGAAGACCGGCAATACATTTTTTATAATACCCATGGGGGATCTGCAGGAGGACCCCGGAACCATCACCGGTTTTGTTGTCGGCGCTCTCCGCGCCCCGGTGCTCCATCCGCTCTAAAACTTCCAGTCCTCGTTTCAGAATGGTATGAGACGCCCGGCCCTTAATATCCGCGACAAACCCTATGCCGCAGGAATCATGTTCAGCTTCTTCTCGGTACAAACCTCCGGTACTCCCTTGCGGGATACACTGGTCTGCCCCCTCCTCGTGTTCACCCATGACGGCTCCTTTACAGCGGCGCTGAAAAGCCCCTGGTGGCAGCGACCTTCAACACCTTTATCGGTATGATTGTTTGTTTCAATCCACACGCTCACATGGAGCGCGACAGCGCCCTTACAGTGGGGTTTGATACCCCGCCCCTTGGGGCGTAAAACTGGGGGTGCAGGGGATTTGTTCCCTCGCATACGATACGATTTCAAGGAGAAATCGTCAATACCCCGTCGCTCTGCGTAGGGCGACGGCATTTACTCCCCGAATAAAGCCCTAGCAGCCTGTTGGACTTTGGCAGAAATACTTACTAATAGCATATAACCTAAGGGAATTTCACCAGATTTTTTGCTGAAATATGTGCTATTAGCCATATAAAAACGCCAATTTTAGG
>JAITQK010000108.1 GCA_031288975.1 Treponema sp.
ACTTGACAGGGTTTACCTCGCAAAAAATTCCATATTTGGCCAAATATATCTCCGCTGATGTTTTGATGGAAGGATGTTGGTGAGGACATCATGTACGCCTTCCCGTCGATGAGTTCCCACCGCTCTTCATCATCCCAAGTGAGGTAATCGGCGAAGGTGAACTCCCCTTCGTCTTGTTTTAGTGCTGCATCGCTCATCATCGTCTCCTCAGTATTTCACACCCAGGCATCCGCGTACTCCCAGATGGCTGGAAAGTCTATGCGGCACCCCGGCAGGATGCTTACCGGAACCTGCCCGGTTTGGCCGTACTTTGTCTGCACATACCGGCCTGCGATCAGCAAGTTGACTTCGATGGTCTTATTCCAGGGGTCTACGATCCAGTACTCCCGTACCCCGGCCTGCTGATACAAGGCGAACTTTTCTTCCAGGTCCCGCTCGGCAGTGGAAGGGGAGAGAATCTCAATGACCATATCCGGTGCTCCGTTGCAGCGCTGCCCATCGGTCTTGGTTTTGTCACAGATTACCAGCAGGTCAGGCTGAACCAGGGTCTTATCACGGTTGTCCCACCGGGGGAAAAGCCGGACATCGAAAGGGGCAGCGTATACCCGGCAGGGCTTGCCGGTCAGGAACAGTCTCAGGTGAAAAACCAGCTCCCTGCTTATGTCCTGGTGGTATTGGGAAGGTGAGGACATCATGTACGCCTTCCCGTCGATGAGTTCCCACCGCTTTTCATCATCCCAGGTGAGGTAATCGGCGAAGGTGAATTCCCCTTCGTCTTGTTTTAATGCTGCATCGCTCATCATCGTCTCCAGTATTTCACGCCCAGGCATCCGCGTACTCCCAGATGCCTGGAAAGTCTATGCGGCACCCCGGCAGGATGCTTACCGGAACCTGCCCGGTTTGGTCGTACTTTGTCTGCACATACCGGCCTGCGATCAGCAGGTTGACTTCGATGGTCTTATTCCAGGGATCTACGATCCAGTACTCCTGTACCCCGGCTTGCTGATACAAGGCGAACTTTTCTTCCAGGTCTCGCTCGGCAGTGGAAGGGGAGAGAATCTCAATGACCATATCCGGCGCTCCGTTGTAGCGCTGCCCGTCGGTCTTGGTTTTGTCACAGATTACCAGCAGGTCAGGCTGAACCAGGGTCTTATCACGGTTGTCCCACCGGGGGAAAAGCCGGACATCGAAGGGGGCAGCGTATACCCGGCAGGGCTTGCCCCGTAAGTAAGTCCATAACACGCCAAAGATCCCTCCGCTTATGTCCTGGTGGTATTGGGAAGGTGAGGACATTATGTACGCCTTCCCGTCGATGAGTTCCCACCGCTCTTCATCATCCCAGGTGAGGTAATCGGCGAAGGTGAACTCCCCTTCGTCTTGTTTTAGTGCTGCATCGCTCATCATAGCATCCTGTAGTTTCACGATTATTTCATATCCGCTTCCCTACACGAGGGACCAAGACCCACCCTTCACGGGGCGGTTCGTGCTTTTCCCAGTGCGTCATCAATAGCGGCGAGAAATCCAGCGCTTGATTCGGTAGCCCCTGATACCCCGTCAACATCCGTGGAATTCGCCGCCAGTACCGCGTCCAGCAGTTCCTCCATAGCCGTGCCGCCCACCAGTGCGTCCTCCTCATGGCTGATTATTTCAATCCCCAGCATACCGCCGGGACCAACGAGCACCGAAACATGAATAGGCCCCTGGTAGCCTTCCCCAACTCCCTCATAAAGCTCTTGCCTGGCAGTTCCAGTGGAAACACAGCCCAGCGCCATAAGCGCCACAGCCCACCATCCTACCAGAAGCGTCCGTAAAAAGCGGTGATGCATACTATTCATTCCTCCTTCTTATTACCACCAAGTGCCGTTCCTCCTCGAGAAAGGGCACGGGCGTTGGAATCGCCTCCCAGCCGCCGGTAAGATGCTGTATTGCCCCCATTTCCGCGTTAATCGTCTCCTTACGGCCCTTGTAAGCCGCGAGGACCCCGCCGGGTTTCAGGAGCCGGAAAAGACCCTTGAGAAGCTCCGGCTCCAGTGGACGGAAGGCCCGGAAGGTAACCAGGGCGAACCGGCCTGGAGCGGCTTTTTCCATTTCCTGCGCCTCTACCGTAACCTGGGAAAGCCCCAGAACCGCCAGGGTATTGCTGAGGAACTGTACCCGGCGGCCTGAACGCTCAATGAGGGTAACTGGAAATTGGGGTAAACACAGCGCTAAAGGTATCCCTGGGAGGCCTGCGCCGGAGCCTACATCAGCAATACTGGGCAGGCCCCTGGATTCCTGGTCCTCAGCTCCGAGGAGACGAATCATACTCCCCAAGGGAGCCAGGGAATCGAGGAGGTGTTTTACCACCAGCTCCTGCGGGTCCTTTGCCCCTACCAGGCTGTAGGCGGGATTAAATAACTCAATTTCCCCTCGATAGGTGTTGAGCAGCCCTGCAAGGGCTTCGCCTCGGTTTGAGAGAAGCTGCGCCACCGCAGGGTGGCCTTCGCACAGAGCTGCGAGGCCCCTTTCCAGGAGCTGATCGGTCGAAACCACGGCTTATTCATACCCTGCGCCCTGGATTTCCCGGATTATCCGGTCACGGGCAAAGATGATCTTATCGCACCATGCGTCGAATTCAGGGTCCTCCTTCTGGCATTCCTTGTGGGATAAAATATAATCGATTGTTTCCTGGAGGCCCTGATCAAAACGCTTGGTTGCCGTAAAACCAGGGACCAGACGTTTCAGTTTCGTAGTATCAAAAACCACTGAATTTGCCTTGTCCCCGATAAGGCCGCCGATGAAATTATAGGGACCGCAAAGCCCGAGGAATTCACTGGATATATGCACTGCCTTTAAGGGTACCCCGAGGATACGGGCAATGGCCTTGTATATCTGATTCCAGGTGAGGGTTTCGTCAGAGGTTATCTGAACCGCCTCGCCTATGGCGTGGATGTTTCCCATAAGCCCTATGAAGGCATTGGCAAAATCGCTGTTGTGGGTTATGGTCCACAGACTCGTGCCGTCTCCGTGGATAATCACCGGCTTTCCATCGAGCATACGGCGTATCACCTGCCAGCTTCCATTCTTGCCGTGAACCCCCAGGGGCACGCTCCGTTCATCGTAGGTGTGGCTAGGACGGACAATGGTTATGGGGAAGCCCTGTTCACGGTAGACCTTCTGGAGCAAGTCCTCACAGGCGATCTTATTCCGGGCATATTCCCAGAAGGGGTTGATAAGGGGGGTGCTTTCGGTGATATGGTAATTCAAAAGCGGTTTTTGATAGGCTGACGCGGAACTGATAAAGATATACTGTTTCGTTTTACCCTTCAGAAGCCTCCAATCCCGTTCAATCTGATTAGGCGTAAAGATGGTAAAATCCGCGGCCACATCGAAATTCAAGGCCCTTATTTTTTCAGCCACCGCCACCTCATCGTTAATATCACAGTGAATTTCCTTAACCTTACCGGTGAGGATGCTGTTCCGGCTACCCCGGTTGAGGAGATAGAGTTCCCAGCCCTGTTCCAAAACCTTCCGGGAAATAGCCGTACTGATGGTTCCGGTACCGCCGATAAATAACACTTTCATAGGCTTCTCCAAAATATAAAATATAAATCAGTCATATACCATTTTGCCGGTTTCGGCTATGCCCTCAGGGATATTTTTTCATTTTTGAATTTTTGACTCCCAAGTCACTTGACATCATCAGAGGAATTTTGTATTATTAAAAAATCAATAGGGAGCGGTGTCCGAGCGGTTGAAGGAGGCGGTCTTGAAAACCGTTGTGCCGTAAGGTACCGGGGGTTCGAATCCCCCCTGCTCCGCTATAGAGAACTCTAGGAGCGGTGCGAGAGCGGCTGAATCGGGCTCCCTGCTAAGGAGTTGTACCCCGAAAGGGTACCGGGGGTTCGAATCCCCCCTGCTCCGTATAAGTAACGGCATGAGGTTGTAGCTCAGCTGGATAGAGCTTCAGATTGCGGATCTGAAGGTCGGAGGTTCGAATCCTCTCAGCCTCAGATGTGAATTGGAGAGATGCGAGAGCGGTTGAATCGGACGGTTTCGAAAACCGTTGAACTCGCAAGGGTTCCGAGGGTTCGAATCCCTCTCTCTCCGATACGCCCTTCCAGGGCGGTCGAAGGGGGCGGGAGCTTTGCGACAAGGCGTTCCTCTTCTGTTTTGGAGAGATGACCGAGCGGCCGAAGGTACACGATTGGAAGTCGTGCGTACCCGGAAGGGTACCGAGGGTTCAAATCCCTCTCTCTCCGTTTCCATAAAGGGAGCATCAAAAACTTCAGTTTTTAGATGCTTACCACTTAAAAACGACCCGGATTCCCCGGGCCGTTTTTTTTGGCCGGTGGCTTCGACATTTCATCGTGATCAGCTCGTAGCCTCCCGTACCAAGACCGATTTTCTCCGCATGGGCAATCTGGCTCCGCCAATCTGTGGCAGGGTGAATGTCGGTGAAGTGATCGTGGTGGGTCCGTTCCCGGTCCGAGAGGATGCTCGTGGTAATGGCAGGAGCGGCGTTCACCGCGTCGATACAGGCCTTGTCCAGGGCAACCGGGTCAAAGCCGGCGAAGATACCGATGTCCGGGATTATTGCCGCGTCGTTCTCCCCGTGGCAGTCACAGTAGGGCGACACCTGGTTCACCACGTTGATGTGGAAGTTGGGCCGTCCGGCCAGTACCGCCTTACAGTACTCGACCATCTTGTTGTTCACGGACTCGTTGCTGCCGCTGTTGGGATTGAAGATCCCGTGGAAGTTACACACCCCCAGACAGCGTCCGCAGCCCACACAGAGCTTATGATCGATCCGGGCCTTCTTGCCCTCCCCGAAGGAGATCGCCTTCTGATTACAGTACTCGGCACAGGTCTTACAGCCCATACATACAGTGGGATCAACCTCGGGCTTGCCGTCGTTGTGCATCACCATCTTCCCTGCCCGGCTGCCGCTCCCCATACCCAGGTTCTTGATTGCCCCGCCGAAGCCGGTACACTCGTGGCCCTTGAAGTGGTTGAGGGACACCACGATGTCCGCATCCATGATCGCCCGGCCTATCTTGGCGGTCTTACAGTAGATGCCCCCCGGCACCGGCGCCTCCACCTCATCGGTACCCTTCAGACCATCGGCGATGATGTTCTGGCATCCGGTGGAGAGGGGGGAATAGCCGTTCTCAAAGGCGGCGTCCAGGTGAACCAGGGCGTTGTTCCGGCGGCCTACATAGAGGGTGTTGCAGTCGGTGAGAAAGGGCATGCCTCCTAGGGCCCGGATCCGGTCCGCCACTACTTTGGCGAAATTGGGCCTGAGAAAGGCCAGATTCCCTGGCTCCCCAAAGTGGATCTTGATGGCCGTGTATTTCTGCTT
>JAITQK010000205.1 GCA_031288975.1 Treponema sp.
CAAAAGAGCGCCCAGCGACGGCCCGCCGGGAGTCAATACTATTTGGAAAGGCTTGCAAAAGCTCTATACCTTGCTTGACTACCGTGAATTGTTCGATTTTGTGGGTCAAGTTTAGCCTATACGGGGGGGGGCAACTTTTCCATGAAACCAGCGCGGTGCATTACGTCGCTTTAAGCGAAGGTAAGGCGTTGAACTGTGCATACCCATGAAGCCCGCAGGCTTTGGGCGTTCCCCAAAGTACATGATATTTAGTTTAGCAGAAAGAAAAATTGGTGTCAAGCGGTTTTTAAAAACTCACAGGGCGGCGGCATTTACTCTGAAAGCGAAGAATAAAACACAACGTATCACTAAGTTTCACAAAGGAAGAAGAAAACTTTGTGCTACTTCGTGTAACTTAGTGGTTTTCTTCTTCTGAATTGCTGTGATATTGCTGGTATTTCGTAAGGTGAGTTGACACCGTGCCGAGGCCCTTGAGTGCAGGACGCCCCACTTACAAGCGCTTTAAAATGTCCAGCATCCGCTGAAAAGCTGAGTTGGGTTTTTTGAGTTCCCGGGAACCCCTGGTTATCTTACACAGGGAAATTCCCAGGCGCTTTGCGATTTCCCGCTGGGGGACTTTTTGTTCCAAGGCTTTGACCAAGGCCCAGCGAGCGGCAATGTCCGCGGTTTCAGCAGGGGTGAGGAGGCAACGCAAAAAGGATTCGATGAGTTCAGCATCGCTGGCCGCTGCGAGGGTTCGGGACAATTCGGCAATATTTTCGTTAAGCCCAGGATCGTCGCTATGCATCTAAGGAGGTACCAGTGCTGATAAGCCCCAGGAGTTCCCCAGGGGTATCGATGATACGATCCGCTCCCGCTGCTTCCAGGACCTGCCGGGACCTGAATCCCCAGCTCACCCCCAGGGCATAACAGCCTGCGGCATGGGCGGTTTCCATGTCGATCTCCGAATCCCCCATGAAGATAGTCTCCCGCGGGGTACGATCCAATGCCATGAGCATAGCCCAGGTAGCAGCGGGGTCTGGTTTGCGGGGAAGCCCGGGGCGGTCCCCCTGGATCAGGCTGAATGAGCCTTGGGGGAACAGCCCCTGGACCACTAGACGCGCCACGGGATCGGGCTTATTGGACAGGACCGCGGTCTTCATGGTAGTGCGTCCTAAGGCAGCGACCAGGTCCAGCATATCTGGATAGGGCTGGGAGTACACCAGGGGCTGTTCCGCATAGAAGCGGGTTGCATCCGCTGCTACCCCTTCGGCGACCTGGTCTGCGGTTCCGTCCTGTTGGGCGGCAGCGGGAAGACAGAGGTATGCGAGCCGTTTTATGCCCCACCCTACTTTAGTGAGATAGTCCTGAACGGGGACCGGAGGAAAGCCGTGGGCTTCCAAGGCCCGGTTCATGGAACCGGCGATATCGGCGATGGTATTCACCAGGGTTCCATCAAGATCAAAGATGATACATTTAAATTTCATTTATTTGGTCTTTTCTGTTTGATGCCATTTCTCAATACGGTCATAGGCTGCATTGATCCGGGCTGTTTTTTCAGTGGCCTTCTTCATGTTTCCTGGATGCTCTGCGTGGCGGTCCGGGTGATGTATTTTGAGGAGTTTTTTATAGGCAGCTTTACATGCTTCAGGGGATGAACCTGCGGGCAGGCCCAGTTCGGCAAAATCCTTTCGCAGGTCTTCGGGAACCCTATCCGGGGTATTGGCCCCACGGCTCGTACCGGTCCGGGTATATTCAGTGTATTTTTGCCGGCTCGATGGAGTGCGGCCTTCTTCCCGGTTAAGATAATCATTCAACTCTTGAAAAGCCGCTTCATAGTCAGGATCATTATCATAGTGCCTAGTATTGTGGGATGCTTTGCTCAAGATATCGTCATCTTCATCATGAAGATAACTTTTGATCACATCCGCAACACGATCAAGAATACTCATATATTAACTATACCTGTTTAGCTGGCAATAAACAAGTGGGCCATAGTTGCGTAGCATTCCTCTGTTGTGGTACAATACGAGCATCACAATTACCTATATAAGGAGTTATAAATGAAAAAAGCAATTATAGTGGTCTTGGCGGGCCTGTGGGCCGGTGTTCTGGCGTACAGTCAAATCCCTGATTTTGATGCCCTTGATGCCATTGATGAAGCTATGGTACGCAGCGATATGGCCTTGATGCAGATGGATGGGCTGATCCCGATGCGTTTCGGGAATGCCCTGGATGGAAGCCCCATCCCGAACGCCAAGGTTGATATCCCGGGTATCGGGACCTTTGTTACCGACAACCGGGGGATCATCAGCTTTCCCCAGCGCGCTGATGGACGTTTCTCCCTGGTGCTTTCCAAATCGGGCTTTATCACCACGGCCATCAATTTCCAGATTCAGTTGTCCCTGGTGTATAACAACTGGTATTCAATCTCCCCGGTATTGCAGGGGGATTTCCGCTTTGTCCTTGATTGGGGTGAGACTCCTGCAGATCTGGACCTCCACTTTGAGCGGGAAGGGGGCTATCATATCTCCTGGCGGAACATGCACAGCGCCGCGGACGGGAGCGTCAAACTCGACCGGGACGACCGGAACGGCTATGGTCCTGAAACCATCACCGTGGTACGGGCAGAGGCGGCCAATGTCTATACCCTCTATGTGGTGGACTATACCAATTCAGGGAACCGATCCTCCGGCGCCCTTTCGCGGTCCGGGGCAGTTATCCGGTTGTATAACAGCGAGCGCCTGCTGAATACCTTTACGGTTCCCCAGGGCGGCCAGGGGACGCGGTGGAACGTGTGCAGGATTGTCAAGGGAGCGGTGGTGCCGCTGGATTCGATGCAGTGAGGCATCCGATTCTTGCTCAGGGGTATTTTTCATATTTTGCTAAAAAATTCTTGACCAGTCTCTCTAAGGGGTGGTATACTAACGGAATTGAGTAGACCAAAAAACAAGCAATGAAGAGGAGAGTGTTCTATGGCGGCAACAAACTCATTAAAAGAGATACAGACCACCTGCTGTTATTGCGGTGCGGGGTGTCAACTTTTGTTTACCGTGGATCCAGCGGCAAACAAAATTCTTGATGTACACCCGGTACAAGGCAGAACCAATGACGACAAGGCATGTCTCAAGGGTTGGTATGGCTGGGATTATCTGAATGATCCCCAGATTATTACCAAGCGCATACGGGAACCCATGATTAGAAAGCATGGGAAACAATCACCCCTGGAGGTGGTAAGTTGGGATGAGGCCATCAAATTTGTGGCGGACAACCTGACCAAGATCAAGCAGAAATGGGGGCCTGATTCAATTTTAGGCGCCGGTTCGGCCCGGGGCCCGGGAAACGAACCCAACTACTTGATGCAGAAGTTCATCAGGGCCTGTATTGGGACGAACAACATCGACCACTGCGCCCGTATCTGCCATGCAGCATCGGTTGCAGGGTCCATGCAGACCATTGGCGAGGGCGCCATGTCCCTTTCCATCCCCGAAATCGAAGATGCGGAGGTTATCTTCAATATTGGTTACAATGCCAGCGCCTCGCACCCCATTGTTTCGCGCCGTATTGTTCGTGCGAAGGAGAAGGGGTGTTTTATCATTTGCGCCGACCCGCGCATTACCGAGACGGCCCGTATCGCGGACCTCCACCTGCAGCTCAAGGGCGGCACCAACATTGCCCTGACCAATGCCATGGCCAATGTGATTGTCAACGAAGGCTTGCAGGATGTCGAGTTTATGAAGGCCCATACCAAGGATTTTGACGCCTTCTGGGAGATCGTAAAGGACTATACGCCGGAATACTCGGCAAAAATCACGGGACTTAAGCCTGATGACATACGCCTCGCGGCGCGCAAGTACGCCAGCTCCAAGCACTCTGTCATTCTGTGGGGCATGGGTGTTACCCAGTTCTCTCAGGGTGTCGAAGTGGTAAAAAGCTGCTGTAGTCTGGGTATGCTCACCGGCAACTTTGGGCACTATGCCTGCGGAACCGGACCGGTCCGGGGTCAGAACAACGTGCAGGGTACCTGCGACATGGGGGTCCTCCCCAATGTGTATCCTGGGTATCAGAGCGTTACGGATCCCAAGATGCAAGAGAAATTCGAAAAGGCCTGGGGCGCCAAGCTCTCGAACAAAGTCGGCCTTGCCCTGACCCGGGTGCCTGAGCGGGTGGTCCATGAAAAAGACCCGGCCAAGCAGATCCATGGCTACTACATCTTTGGTGAAGACCCGGCGCAGTCCGACCCTGACCTCGAAGAACTCCGGGAAACCCTGGACAAGATTGATTTCGTGGTCTGTCAGGATATTTTCTGGAACAAGACCACCCTTCATGCGGACGCGATCCTTCCGGGTACTGCCTGGGGTGAGCACGATGGGGTCTACACCAGTTCCGACCGCGGTTTCCAGCGGATCCGCAAGGTGGTGGAGCCGGTAGGTAATATCAAGGACGACTGGGAGATCATAAGCCTGGTTTCAACGGCTATGGGCTATCCGATGAAGTACAACAACACCGAAGAAATCTGGAACGAGATGATCGATCTCAGTCCCAAGTTCACCGGTGCCACCTACGAGAAGATCGCACGCCAGGGCAGTGTCCAGTGGCCGTGTTGGGATAAGGGTCCCCAGGACAAGGGCACGATGTACCTCCACGAGGGCGGAAAATTCGCCACCCCCGACGGCATTGGCATCTTCAAAACTTCCCCCTACCATGATCCGACGGAAGTTGAAAACAAGGACTTCCCCCTTACCCTCTGTACGGTCCGGGAAGTGGGCCACTATTCAGTACGGACCATGACCGGTAATTGCCGGATGCTCCGTAACCTCGAAGACGAGCCGGGCTGGTTGGAAATCAACCCTGCGGATGCTACTGTGCTGGGCATAAGCCACAAGGATATTGTGCGGATTTCTTCAAAGCGCGGAAAGGTCCTTACCAGGGCGAATGTCACCGAGCGCGTGAAGAAGGGCGCTGTGTACATGACCTATCAATGGTGGATTGGGGCCTGTAACGAGCTGACCATTTCTTCTTTGGATCCGTCGAGCAGTACGCCGGAGTACAAGTACTGTGCCTGCAAGGTCGAAAAGATTGGCGACCAGAAATGGGCGTGGGAAGAAGTGGGTCGTCAGTATGCAGATCTGAGAACCCAGATGCACATAAACAAGGAGCTGTCCGCATGAATACCTTTGTAAAGGCAATACCTACCCGCTGTATCGGGTGCAGAACTTGTATGATTAGCTGTGTCGTTGCCCATGAGGGGAAGCGGATCTTTGAAATAGACCCGGATGGGTATGCGTTTAACCCCAGGCTCTTCATGGTTAAAACCGCCCGTATCAGCGCGCCGGTTCAGTGCCGGCACTGTGAAAATCCCGCGTGTAAAGCGTCCTGTACCTCCAATGCCATCAGCATTGTGGACAACGCGGTGGTGATCAATACCCAGAAGTGCATTGGCTGTAAGAACTGCGTGATAGCCTGTCCCTTTGGGGCGGTTGAAATCGTGGAAACCGCTGAGGTGCAGGCCGATGGTACCAAGAAGAAGCTGGCGAATAAGTGCGACCTCTGTAAAGGGGTAGCGGATTCTCCCTCTTGCATCCGGGTCTGTCCCACTGAAGCATTGGTTTTGGTTACCGAAGATGCC
This sequence comes from Treponema sp., assembly GCA_031288975.1. Taxonomy (GTDB): domain Bacteria; phylum Spirochaetota; class Spirochaetia; order Treponematales; family Breznakiellaceae; genus JAITNP01. Next base: position 5,609 of record JAITQK010000205.1, read on the forward strand.
TTGAGCGAATGTGTGGCAGATAAACGCAAAAAGGCTGCCGCTGCGTATAGTGTAGGAGCCTAGCGCTTTGTGAGCGGTGAACATATATTAATACGGTGCCTTGGCTGTACCCAGTCAAGTTGCACCGTATCTTGCGGCAGTAATGCCATTGTGTATGTCCTCGGGGACCTCTTGCTTGAAGGGCGTAAGTGTATAGTCTGTGAACGGTATAATAACGCGGCTATACCTCCCTGTATCGCGGAATGTCCGGTTTCTGAGGATAAAATTGTCCTTGAAGAAATAGGCGTTGAACAAAAAAGGACTCAGGCAGCAAATGCCCTGTCCTTTTTGAGATTTTGAGAGAGGTGTTATATGAATGGAGATGTGGCTTATTTTGTGTTGGCGGAAAAGGAAAAATGTACTGGCTGCAGAGCCTGTGAAGTTGCCTGTTTCGCCGCACACCAAAAGGGGACGTTAAAAACGGTCGGCGCAGTAACGGCGCCGGTTATTCCCAACTTGTACCTGACCCGGTTAGAACAGACCTGTATGCCGGTACAATGTCATCATTGCGAAGGTGCGCCTTGTTTACAGTCCTGTCTTACCGGCGCCATTGAGCGCATAGATGGAACCGTGGTGCTGAACGCGAAAAAGTGTATCGGCTGTAAGAACTGTGTTATGGCCTGTCCTTTTGGGGCGGCTGTAATCATTGGAGCTGCCGAATTACCCTGCGGTACTGTGGCCCATGCCCATAAGTGTGATCTCTGCATTGGCCGTGACGAGCCTGCCTGTGTTGCAACCTGTCCTAATAAGGCCCTGCATCTGGTGGATACTGCTGCCGAAACACAGGCAAAGCGCATCAAATCAGCAGACGCAATGGAAGCTGTATTAAGCAGCTCTGCTCAAGGAGGACGGTAACGATGACAGTTATACAAATTGATAAAGACATTTGTACTGGATGTCAGGAATGTACCAAAGTTTGTCCGGTGTATGCGATTGAGGGTAATGCCCATGAGCCGCAGACTGTTGTTACCGACCGGTGTGTCATGTGCGGCCAGTGTGTGCAGAAGTGTAAGTCATACATTTCGCTGATTGACCATGGCGTGGAGGTCTATAACAAGAAGCGTGAAGAGCGGTGCCTTCCTGAAACGGTCAAGGAACCCCTGTTTGCCGCTTATAACACCAGCCATGTGGCAGAGGTCATCAAGGCCCTGCAGGACCCCTCTCTGTTTACCGTTGTGCAAGCGGCGCCGGCAGTGCGGGTCGGAATTGCAGAAGATTTCGGATTGCCCCTGGGGAGCCTCGCGGCAGGCAAAATGGCAGCAGCCTTCCGCAAGCTCGGCTTTAACCGGGTCTATGATACGAACTTCTCCGCAGATTTAACCATCATGGAAGAAGGTACGGAACTGGTTGAACGGGTTACGAAAAAGGGCGTCCTTCCCATGTTTACTTCCTGTTGTCCTGGGTGGGTTAAATTCATGGAAAACACCTATCCTCAGTTCACGAAGCATCTTTCCACCTGCAAAAGTCCCCAGCAGATGGCCGGGTCTGTTTTCAAGACCTACGGCGCAAAGCTGAACGGGGTGGAGCCTGCAAAGGTATTCAACGTATCGGTCATGCCCTGTACCTGCAAGACCTTTGAAGCCAGCCGAGAAGAAATGAAGGCCAGTGGCTACAGAGATATCGATGTGGTTATTACCACCCGGGAACTGGCGTATTTAATTAAAAGCAAAGGGATTGACCTGGCCCAGTTGCCTGATGAACCCTTTGACGAACCTTTGGGGGAATACACCGGTGCCGGCACGATCTTCGGCGTTACCGGCGGGGTTATGGAGGCGGCCATACGGACCGGCTACACCCTCATCACTGGCAAGGAACTTCCCGATTCTGCAGTGGATATTCACCCGGTACGGGGAACCGAAGGGTTCCGCACGGCGGACATCAAGGTCGGGGAGCTCATCCTGAAGGTCGGGGTTGTTACGGGCTTGAAAAACGTCGAGCCGGTCTTGGAAAAATTGGCAGCCGGTACCCTGGACCTGCACTTCATTGAGGTCATGACCTGTCCTGAAGGGTGTGTCTCCGGTGGAGGGCAGCCGAAGCTCCTGGTAGACACTGATGTAAAAGAGGCGTATGCCAATCGCCGTCAAGCCAGCTTTGACCATGACAAGGCGCTGCCCAAACGGAAATCCCACGAGAGCGGGGCGATTAAAAAGATCTACGCAGAGTTTTTGGAGAAACCGAACGGTCATACCTCGCACCATCTCCTGCACACCACCTATAAGACTAAGTAGGGAGCAGTGTTCGGATTTTTGGGGTGCACGGTGAGGGCAAAGTCCATGGTTCTCTGGGTTGCTCGTTCCAAGAGATGCCTGGTGATATGAACAAGGCGAACCTCACCGCTCACTCCTTATTAACTAACAGTGCTTTGATTCTGGGGGGTGGACGCAGTGTTCGCATGGGGTATGACAAGAAGAAGCTGGAACTGGGCGGCGCCCGGGTGCTTAACAGCTTGATAAGCAGGCTCCAGGCAGTTTTCAGTGAAGTCATGGTATCGACCAATGAACCGCTGCCGGAGCTTGATGTCATTACCCTCCATGATGAAATTGGCGCCGGGCCTTTAGCAGGTATATATCAGGGGCTGCGGCATTGTAGGAGTGAGTATCTCTATGTCGTTGCCTGTGATATGCCTTTTATTTCCATTGAGTACATTCGGTATCTGCAGGGGATTGTAACCCAAAAACCGGTGGATGCCTGTGTTGC